>NZ_LPJG01000020.1:0-95546 GCF_001532755.1 Burkholderia sp. MSMB2157WGS
TTCATCTTGATCGTCTTCGCCTGCTCGTCGGTGAGCAGCGAAGCGTCGAACCTGTCCCACGGAATGTCCTTCTCCATGTCCCAGCGGACGGCTTCGAGCGACCTGTAAAGTTCCGGATAAAGCATGGTGTTCATGATGGTCCCACCCCTGTTCTGCGCAATGCGACTTCTCTAAACGTGACTGTTGCCGCGCAAGCGCGCCACGCGCGCTTTTTGCAGCCAAGACTGTAATTTTACGCGGGAAACCGGCCCGCCGGACGCCGATTCCTCGTCCGGCAGCCAGGCGGCCGCGTTGCCGCCGTTGGGCATGCCGCCACCCGCTCCGTTCGGACGAAGCCGGCCGCGCTTGCCTGAGTGGGGGCCGGCGCTGGCCGGCTCGTTGGCGCGCCCGTCCCCTGCCCCAGGCGGGTGCCCCGAAAGGTCCCCGTGCGGATGCCGGATCGGCGGGCTGCTCGATATGGTGTATACGGCGGCGGCCATGATAGCACGCGTGCATGACGGTTCCGAGACGCCCGCCCGGTCGCGTGCCGCCAACCAAGGTGCGGCGATCGGTCGCGGCCGACCGTCGCGAAAACACAACCTGACAGTACGCCTGCGCGTGTCAGACCCGCATTTCGCCGGTCGCGAGGCCGTCTTCGGGCGGCGTGCCGGCCGCCGGCGCGCTGCCGCCGTCCGCATGCGCGATCCAGTCGGCGAGTGTCTCCCGCTGCGCCCGGCCGTCGCGGTAGCCGAGCTCGATCAGCTCGCGCGTGAACGCCTCCTCGAACAGCAGGTAACTGGCGAACGACGCGCCGGCCGGCTGGCTGCCGCCGATCGCACCGAGCAGCCCGCGCATCGTCGCCGGCATCTGCTTCAGGTGCTTCGCGGCAATCAGCTCGATGCGCTCGGACGGCGCGATCGCGAGCACGTCGACGTGCCGCCAGCCGCTGTCGACTTCGACCTGGTGCGGCAGGTGCTCGATCATCCGGTTGATGTGCTCGATCCGTTCGATGTCCGAGCCGATCGAGTCGAGGAACACGCTCGCGAGCACCTGCTGGCCGATCTGCGCGAGCGTCGGATAGCCGCGTGCCCGGCCCGCGCCGTTCGCGGCCGGAATCTCGGGCCGCGGATCGGCCGCGCCGATGACGACGATCCGGTGCGCGCCGAAGTGGATCGCCGGCGACAGCGGCGCGATCTGCCGGATCGAGCCGTCGCCGAAGTACTCGATCTGCCCGTCGAGCACGAGCGGCACGGCCGGGAACACGAACGGAATGGCCGACGACGCGAGCAGGTGCGACGCCGACAGGTCGACGAGCCGCGCGGTGCGTTGCGCGCGCCGCCACGCCTGGATCGGCTCGGCGGCCTGGTAGAACGTGAGATGCCGGCCGCTCGAATAGCTGAGCGCGGTGATCGCGAGCGCGTGCAGCAGGCGCGCCTCCAGCATCTGCTCGATCCGGTGAAAGCTCAGCTCGCGCTGCAGCAGGTGCGCGAGCGGCGTGTTGTCGAGCAGCCCGCGCGGCGAGCGGCGAGCCGCCCAGCCGAACGTCATCGTCGCGAGCCAGCGCGCGCCGGCGGCCGCGATGCCGAGCCAGTCGGTGCGGTACACGTATTCGGCGCGCAGCGGCTCCCAGAATTCGAGCAGGCGCCGCACGCCATGGGAAAAGTCGTCCGCGTGGCTGGCGATCGACGTCGCGTTGATCGCGCCGGCCGACGAGCCGCACACGACCGCGAACGGCAGCGTGTGCCGCCGCGGATCGGCCTCGCGCGCGATCTCGGCCAGCGCCTTGAGCACGCCGACCTGGTAGGCGGCGCGCGCGCCGCCTCCCATCAGAACGAGCGCGAGTCGCATGATCGACCTGCTACCTGCGCCGCATCACGTCGAGCGCTTCGGCGGACGCGTTTCGGGCGACGAAGCGGCCGCCGCGCGGGCCGCGGCCGAGCCGGACGGCTTCGCACGCTTCGCGGCGGGCTTGCGCGGCGCAGCCGCGGCCGGCTTCGCCGCGGATTCCGGCGCGGCAGCGGCCTGCGGCGACGCGGCGCCCGGCGCGGCAGGCTGCATGCCCGGCTGCGCCATCGCGAGGCTCGCGAGCTGGTTGAATTGCGTCTGCAGCAGGTTCCACCAGCCGGCCGGGTCGAACGGCTGCTGCGCGGGGTCGCCCGCCGGCGCATCCGCATCGGACGCCGCGGCGGCCGATGCCGCAGGGTCGGGCGCGGCCTCGCCCGCCGATGCGGGTTTCGCGGCCTGCGCGGCGGCCACGGCCGCTTCCTCGGCCGCCGACATCGAGCTTTGCGCGAACGCGCCGAACGCGCGCAGCGTCGCGAGCGTCGCGCGCTGCACCTCGAGCGCCTGGATCGCCGACTGCAGCATCCCGAGATTGAGCTTCAGCCACTGCTCGACCGCACGCAGATCGGTGATCCGTTTGTCGAGCTCCTCGACGTTCGTGAGCGGCGCCATCATGTCGGACATGCTCGACAGCGACGGCGGCAGCCCGTGCGCGGCGCCCGGAAACGGCGCCATCCCGCCGAACGGCGACATCCGGATCATGTCCCACATCCGGTCCATCATGTCGGCGGGCTGGAACCCGGCAAAGCCAGCGAAAGGGTTGGCGCCGGAGGTATCGGTCGTCATACGGGCATCCTGGTTGACTGGGGGAGCGAGGCGGCCGCCGTGCGTCGCGCAGCCGCGCGTGGTTCGATCATAGCGCGCACGTCAGAACGGCGCGTCGCCGGGAAACGCGGGCGGGCGCCGCTCGCGCAGCGAACGGATGCCTTCCTGCACGTCGGGCCCCGAAAAACCCATGAATTCGAGCGCGAGCGACGTATCGAAGGTCGGCCCGGCGGTGCGCAGCCAGTTGTTCAGCGCGTACTTGGTCCAGCGGATCGCCGACTGCGACCCGTGCGCGAGCCGCTCGGCCACTTCGTATGCCTTCGGCAGCAGGTCGGCCGGCTCGACCGCGAGCGAGACCAGCCCGATCCGCTCGGCCTCCTCGCCGCTCACGGGCTCGCACAGCATCAGGTAGTACTTCGCCTTCGCCATCCCGCACAGCAGCGGCCACACGATCGCCGCGTGGTCGCCGGCCGCGACGCCGAGCCGCGTGTGGCCGTCGATGATGCGCGCGTCCTTCGCGGCGATCGAGATGTCGGCGAGCAGCCCGGCGACGAGCCCCGCGCCGACGGCCGGGCCATGCATCGCCGACACGATCGGCTTGCTGCAGTTGATCACGTTGTAGACGAGGTCGCGCGCCTCGCGCCATACGCGGGCGCGCACGTCGAAATCGTTCGCCATGTCCTCGACGAGCGCGAGATCGCCGCCCGCCGAAAAGCCCTTGCCTTCGCCGCGGATCACCGCGACGCGCGTGTCGGGATCGCGATCGACGTCGCGCCAGATGTCGGCGAGCTCGCGATGCATGCGGGCGTTCGCGGTCGCGAGGCCGCTGCGGTTCGCGCCCTCGCCGCTCATCACGATGTCGAGCACGCCATGATCGCGGCGCGTCACCTTCAATGCTTCGTAACCGCCGTACGCGGCAAGATCGGCCATCTGCTGCTCCTTGTTCGACGTGCTCGAACGCTTGAATCGAGTGTAGCCAAGCCCGCGCGGTCAAACATCGGGCGAAACCCGGCGCGCGGGCCGAAGCCGGGTTTCGCCGCTGCGTGGCGTGCGCCGCGCGGCTTATGCCGCGCCGTCGGGCGGGGCGACCGACTGCTCGATCGCGCCGAAGATCGACTTGCCGGCCGCGTCGAACATCTCGATGCGCACGGTATCGCCGTAGCGCATGAATTCGGTCTGCGGCGCGCCGTGCTCGATCGTCTCGAGGCAACGCTTCTCGGCGATGCAGCAGTAGCCGCGCTTCGCGTCCTTGTTCGATACCGTGCCGGAGCCGACGATCGAGCCGGCACGCAGGTTGCGCGTCTTCGCCGCGTGCGCGATCAGCTGGCCGAAGTGGAACACCATGTCGGTGCCGGCGTCGGGCTGGCCGACCTTCTTGCCGTTCCAGTGGACGATCATCGGGCGGTGCACGCGGCCCGCGCGCCACTCGTCGCCGAGCTCGTCGGGCGTGACGGCGACCGGCGCGAACGCGGTGGCCGGCTTGCTCTGGAAGAAGCCGAAGCCCTTCGCGAGTTCGGCCGGAATCAGGTTGCGCAGCGACACGTCGTTTGCGAGCGTGACGAGCCGCACGGCCTTCAGCGCGTCGTCGGGCGACACGCTCATCGGCACGTCGCCGGTGATCACCGCGACTTCCGCCTCGAAATCGATGCCCCATTCCTCCGACGGGCACACGACGTCGTCGCGCGGCCCCAGGAAATCGTCGCTGCCGCCCTGGTACATCAGCGGATCGGTCCAGAACTCGGGCGGCATCTCGGCACCGCGCGCGCGGCGCACCAGCTCGACGTGGTTCACGTACGCGGAGCCGTCGGCCCACTGGAACGCGCGCGGCAGCGGCGCCATGCAGTCGGCCGGATCGAATGCGAACGCGTTGCGCGCGCGGCCGTGGTTCAGCGCGTCGTACAGGTCGCGCAGTTGCGGCGCGTAGAACGCCCAGTCGTCGAGGACGCGCTGCAGCGTCGGCGCGATCGCATCGGCAATCGCCGCGGTGTGCAGGTCGCGCGACACGACGATCAGCTGGCCGTCGCGCGTGCCGTCCTTCAGCGAAGCAAGTTTCATAGGGGATTGGCCGTTTTAGTGACGATGGAGGGAATCTATTTTACGATGGTGAATCCATGCGGCGCGCGATGATGACGCACGCCGTTTTCGCCCCGTTTCCCGACGCATTTTCGCGCACCCGTTGCCCATGCCCGCCAGCCCGCTTCCCGACGACGATCTCGCCGACTCCGATACCGACGACGCCGCGTCCGGCGACCACGGCGAGAAGGTCCGTTCCGGCATCCAGTCGATCGAGGTCGGCTTCCGCCTGCTCGACGTGCTGACGAGCGAGCCGCGCGCGATGATGCTGCGCGATCTCGCGCAGCGCGCGGGCATGAGTCCGGCGAAGGCGCACCGCTATCTGGTCAGCTTCTCGCGGCTCGGCGTCGTGTCGCAGGATCCCGTCTCGGGCCGCTACGAGCTGGGCGGCTTCGCGTTGCAGATGGGCCTCGCGCGGCTCGCGCGCGTCGACGGCGTGAAGCTCGCGCGGATCGCGCTGACCGAATTCCGCGATCGCCTCGACCAGACGGTCGGCATCGCGGTATGGGGCAACCAGGGGCCGACGATCGTGCACTGGATGGAATCGAGCCATCCGGCGAAGGCGTCGCTGAAGCTCGGCGACGTGATGCCGCTGCTCGGCTCCGCGACGGGGCTGCTGTTCGCCGCGTACCTGCCGCGCAGCAAGACCGCCGCGATGCTCGAGCGCGAGCTCGCCGATACGCGCCGCTCGCCGCACCACGGCGGCCCGCGCACGCTCGACGAAGTCGAAGCGGTGCTCGCCGACGTGCGCGCGCACCAGGCCGCGCGCGTCGAAGGGATGCTGCTGCCGACGATCCACGCGTTCTGCATGCCGGTGTTCGACGCGGTCGGCGAACTCGCGCTCGCGATCGTCGCGCTCGGCCAGGAAGGCTCGTTCGACATCGCGTGGGGCGGCGAGATCGACACCGCGCTGCGCGCCTGCGCACGGAAACTGTCTTACGAACTCGGCTATAGTCCCGACGCACGCGACGCCTGACGCCTCCGGTTCACGCCACGTCACGCATCGCGAACGCGCGGCGCATCCGGCGGTCCGATTCCTGTGGCGCGCGGCGCGCGCCCGACGTCAAGCAAGCGCCCCGATCCCGTTCCGATGCCCATACAGCCTGCCGACCTTCGCCCGAGTCACGCCCTGCCCCGCCGCTGGTTGCGCGTGGGCGTCGCGCTCGTCGCCGTGCTGGTGCTGCATGCGCTCGCCGGGTTCTGGCTGATGCGCAACCGCGAATCGTTCACGCCGCCGCCGCCCGCGGACATCCCCGTGCAGATCGAATTGCTGAAACCGCAGCCGATCGAGCGCCAGCCGGCGCCGCCGGCGCCGAAGCCGGTCGAACGCCCGGCCGCGCCCAAGGCCGCCGCGCCGCAGGCGGCCCCGCCGAAACCCGCGCCGTCGCGCGAGCCGGTCCTCACGTCGACGCAGACGGCCGAGCACGGCGAACCGCCGGCTGCCGCCGCATCCGCGGCAAGCGGTACGCCGGGCGCCTCGGGCGCACACGCCGCATCGGCCGCCAGCGCCGGCGCCGCGACACCGGGCCCCGCGACGACCGGCGTGAAGTTCGCCGTGCCGCCGTCCGGCGACCTGCAGTACGACACGTTCTACAACGGCATGCAGAACATGATCGGCACGATCCACTGGCGCACCGACGGGCACACCTACGACCTGTCGGTATCGATGCCCGTGCCGTTCGTCGGCCCGTTCACCTATCGCAGCGAAGGCCGCATCGACGCGTTCGGCGTCGCGCCCGACCGTTACGTCGAGAAGCGCGGCAAGCGGCCGGAAGACATCGCGATCTTCAACCGCGAGATCCGCCAGGTCGTGTTCACGCGCACGCCGAACAACGCGCCGCTGCCCGACGGCGTGCAGGACCGCTTCAGCATGCTGATGCAGTTGTCGGGGCTCGTACGCGGCAATCCCGCCGCCTACAAACCGGGCGTCACCCAGCAATTCTTCGTGATCGACAACAACAGCGGCGAGACCTGGCCGATCACCGTGATCGGCGACGAGCAGGTGCAGACGCAGGCCGGCATCGTCGCCGCGCGGCACTTCATGCGCCTGCCGCGCCGCGAAGGCGACACGCGCCGCATCGACATGTGGCTCGCGCCGTCGCTCGGCTGGCTGCCCGCGCGGCTCGTGCAGAGCGAGCCGAACGGTGCGCAGATCGAGCTGCTGTGGCACGGCCGCCTCGCCGCACCGGACGTGCCTGCCGAACCCGCACCGCCAGGCGGCGCAACGAACGCGCCCGCCGCCGCACCGGCCGCCGATGCATCGGCCGCGCCGCCCGCGCCACCTGCGCAAGCGGCACCGCCCGCGACGATGCAACCGCCTGCCTCATCGGCTGTCACACAGTGAACGCGCACGAATCGGCAATTTCGACCGACTACAGATTTCCGAAAAATGGCCGATGACACTCTTTAACAACTATTTCAGTCCACCGGCTCACAATGAGAAACGTTTGATAGACATCGGCTTCTAACCGATACACCCCACGCAAACGGGAGAACGGGGTGTGCAGCGCAAGCCCCTTGAAACCGGCAAGGCTCGCCCCACCTAGGGGACAACAAGGCCAGATGCCACTGCGAAGAGGAGTGCCGCCATGCAAATGATCTACAACAGCCCCAACTACTGCGTCGTCGAATTTGCGCCGCAGGCCGGCCATCACCTGATGAATGCCGGCGGATACGAAATCGTCGACAAGAACGCGCAGCGCGAAATCTTCATCGACGGCGAACTTGCCGAGCGATTCCGCGCGCACGTGAAGCAGCTGATCGAGGATGAACCGTCGCTCGACGAAGTCGACGAATTCCTCGGACAATTCGACAGCCTGATGATGATGCCCGTCGTGCTGCACTGACGACTCGCGGCCCGGCGCGTCGCGCGGCCGGGCCATTCGCCGCGCCCCGCGCGGCGCCGCGTGCACTCCGATCCTGCCCCCGTCCGGTTCGCCGGCGGGGGCTTTCATTTGACGGGCCGTCTTGACGGGCCGTCCGGCCGGCGCGGCGAGCGACGGCGACCGCTTGACGCACCGGCTACAATGACGGTTTTCCGTCTTCGCCGGTCTTTCGCCCATGTCTGCGACTCCTCTCGCCGCTTCCGTCCCGCTCGACGCGCCCTACACGCGCGGCGCCGCCCTGCCCGCGCTGCTGAAATCGCGCATCCTGATCCTCGACGGCGCGATGGGCACGATGATCCAGCGCTACAAGCTCGACGAGGCCGCGTATCGCGGCGAGCGCTTCAAGGATTTCCCGCGCGACATCAAGGGCAACAACGAGCTGCTGTCGCTCACGCAGCCGCAGATCATCCGCGAGATCCACGACCAGTACTTCGCGGCCGGCGCCGACATCGTCGAAACGAACACGTTCGGCGCGACGACCGTCGCGCAGGCCGACTACGGGATGGAAGATCTCGTCGTCGAGATGAACGTCGAATCGGCGAAGCTCGCACGCGAATCGGCCGCGAAATACGCGACGCCGGACAAACCGCGCTTCGTCGCCGGCGCGATCGGGCCGACGCCGAAGACGGCGAGCATCTCGCCGGACGTCAACGATCCGGGCGCGCGCAACGTCACGTTCGACGAGCTGCGCGACGCGTACTACCAGCAGGCGAAGGCGCTGCTCGACGGCGGCGTCGACCTGTTCCTCGTCGAAACGATCTTCGACACGCTGAACGCCAAGGCCGCGCTGTTCGCGCTCGACGAGCTGTTCGAGGACACCGGCGAGCGCCTGCCGATCATGATCTCGGGCACCGTCACCGATGCGTCCGGCCGGATCCTGTCGGGCCAGACGGTAGAAGCGTTCTGGAATTCGCTGCGTCACGCGAAGCCGCTCACGTTCGGCCTGAACTGCGCGCTCGGCGCGGCGCTGATGCGCCCGTACATCGCCGAGCTCGCGAAGCTGTGCGACACCTACGTGTCGTGCTACCCGAACGCGGGCCTGCCGAACCCGATGAGCGACACCGGTTTCGACGAAACCCCCGACGTCACGTCGGGCCTGCTGAAGGAATTCGCGCAGGCCGGGCTCGTGAACCTCGCGGGCGGCTGCTGCGGCACGACGCCCGAGCACATCGCCGAGATCGCGAAGGCGCTCGCCGGCGTGAAGCCGCGCCGCTGGCCGAACCAGTACAGCGACAACGCCTGACCCGACCGCCCCAGTCCTTCATCACCAGAATCCGCACCGCCATGACCGATCACATGATGCGCCTTGCCGGCCTCGAGCCGTTCAACGTCACGCCCGGGACGCTCTTCATCAACGTCGGCGAACGCACCAACGTCACCGGCTCGAAGGCGTTCGCACGGATGATCCTCAACGGCCAGTTCGACGAGGCGCTCGCCGTCGCACGCCAGCAGGTCGAGAACGGCGCGCAGGTGATCGACGTCAACATGGACGAAGCGATGCTCGATTCGAGGGCGGCGATGGTACGCTTCCTCAACCTGATCGCGTCGGAGCCCGACATCGCGCGCGTGCCGATCATGATCGACTCGTCGAAGTGGGACGTGATCGAGGCCGGCCTGAAGTGCGTGCAGGGCAAGGCGATCGTGAACTCGATCTCGCTGAAGGAAGGCGAGGATGCGTTCCGCCACCACGCGAACCTGATCCGCCGCTACGGCGCGGCCGCGGTCGTGATGGCGTTCGACGAAACCGGCCAGGCCGACACCTACGAACGCAAGACCGAGATCTGCAAGCGCTCGTACGACTTCCTCGTGAACGAAGTCGGCTTCCCGCCGGAAGACATCATCTTCGACCCGAACATCTTCGCGGTCGCGACCGGCATCGACGAGCACAACAACTACGCAGTCGACTTCATCGAGGCGACCCGCTGGATCAAGCAGAACCTGCCGTACGCGAAGGTGAGCGGCGGCGTGTCGAACGTGTCGTTCTCGTTCCGCGGCAACGACCCGGTGCGCGAGGCGATCCATACCGTGTTCCTGTATCACGCGATCCAGGCCGGGATGGACATGGGGATCGTGAACGCGGGCCAGCTCGGCGTGTACGCGGATCTCGATCCCGAACTGCGCGAGCGCGTCGAGGACGTGATCCTGAACCGCCGGCCGGATTCCACCGATCGCCTGCTCGAGATCGCCGACAAGTTCAAGACCGGCGCCGCGAAGAAGGAAGAAAACCTCGAATGGCGCAACCAGCCGGTCGAGAAGCGGCTCGCGCATGCGCTCGTGCACGGGATCACGAACTTCATCGTCGAGGACACCGAAGAAGCGCGCGCGAAGATCGCCGCCGCCGGCGGCCGCCCGATCAACGTGATCGAAGGGCCGCTGATGGACGGGATGAACGTCGTCGGCGACCTGTTCGGCCAGGGCAAGATGTTCCTGCCGCAGGTCGTGAAGTCGGCGCGCGTGATGAAGCAGGCGGTCGCCCACCTGATCCCGTTCATCGAGGAAGAAAAGCGCCTGCTCGCGGAAGCGGGCGGCGACGTGCGCGCGAAGGGCAAGATCGTCATCGCGACCGTGAAGGGCGACGTGCACGACATCGGCAAGAACATCGTGTCGGTCGTGCTCCAGTGCAACAACTTCGAAGTGGTCAACATGGGCGTGATGGTCCCGTGCAACGAGATCCTCGCGAAGGCGAAGGTCGAGGGCGCGGACATCATCGGGCTGTCGGGCCTCATCACGCCGAGCCTCGAGGAAATGGCGTACGTCGCGTCCGAAATGCAGCGCGACGACTACTTCCGCGTGAAGAAGATCCCGCTCTTGATCGGCGGCGCCACGACGTCGCGCGTGCACACGGCCGTGAAGATCGCGCCGCACTACGAAGGCCCGGTCGTCTACGTGCCGGACGCGTCGCGCTCGGTGTCGGTCGCGTCGAACCTGCTGTCGGACGAAGGCGCGGCGAAGTACCTCGACGAGCTGAAGTCGGACTACGAACGCATCCGCGACCAGCACGCGAATCGCAAGGCGCAGCCGATGGTCACGCTCGGAGAGGCGCGCGCGAACAAGACCAAGGTCGACTGGGCGAACTACACGCCGGTGAAGCCGAAGTTCATCGGGCGGCGCGTATTCAAGAACTACGACCTGAACGAGCTCGCGAACTACATCGACTGGGGCCCGTTCTTCCAGACCTGGGACCTCGCGGGGCCATACCCGGCGATCCTGAACGACGAGATCGTCGGCGAATCGGCGCGGCGCGTGTTTTCCGACGCGAAGTCGATGCTCGCGCGGCTGATCCAGGGCCGCTGGCTGACCGCGAACGGCGTGATCGCGCTGCTGCCGGCGAACACGGTGAACGACGACGACATCGAGATCTACAGCGACGAGTCGCGCTCGGAAGTGCTGCTCACGTGGCGCAACCTGCGCCAGCAGAGCGTGCGCCCGGTCGTCGACGGCGTGATGCGGCCGAACCGCTCGCTCGCCGATTTCATCGCGCCGAAGGAATCGGGCGTCGCCGACTACATCGGGATGTTCGCGGTGACGGCCGGCCTCGGCGTCGACGCGAAGGAAAAGCAGTTCGAAGCCGACCACGACGACTACAGCGCGATCATGCTGAAGGCGCTCGCCGACCGTTTCGCGGAAGCGTTCGCGGAAGCGATGCACGCACGCGTGCGGCGCGAGCTGTGGGGCTACGCGAGCGGCGAGACGCTCGACAACGACGCGCTGATCGCCGAGAAGTACGCAGGCATCCGCCCGGCGCCCGGCTACCCGGCCTGCCCCGACCACCTCGTGAAACGCGACATGTTCGACGTGCTGCACGCGGACGAGATCGGCATGAGCGTGACGGATTCGCTGGCGATGCTGCCGGCGGCGAGCGTGTCGGGCTTCTACCTCGCGCATCCGGACAGCCGCTATTTCTCGGTCGGCAAAATCGGGCAGGATCAGCTCGAGGACTACGCGCAGCGCATGGCGCTGTCGCTCGACGACGCGCGCCGCGCGCTCGCGCCGCAGCTCTGATCGATGCAAACGAGAGGCCCGGCCTCCTTTTGATCAGACAAAAGAAAAAGCCCGCTCGAAAGCGGGCTTTTTCGTGTCTGGCGAACCTGTCGACCCGCCCGGCAAGGAAGCTCAGAAGCCCCAGTGCACGTCGGCCTGACCGGCCTTCGCCTCGCGCAGCATCGTCAGGAACGGCGCGACGCGCTGGGCCAGGCTCGGCGGCACTTCGTGGTGCGCGTGGTCGGCTTCGTCCTCGTGGAAATGGCCGGCGTGCTCCGCACGCTCCTGCTTCGCCTGCGCGACCGCGCCTTCCAGCTTGGCGATCGCGTGGTCCAGTTCGTCGTGCGTGATCACACCGCGCTCGCCCAGCTGCTTGCCGACGAGACCCAGCACATACACGGCGAAATCCTTCAGCACGTCGAGATCCTGTGCCGCCTTGCTCTTGAACGTAATCATGACAATTCCCTTTTCATCTTGTTGTGCCTGCGCGGCGCGGTTGGGGAACGCCGACAGACCGGCGTCCGGCCTCGCGGACGCGGGCCGCCTGAGCGGCATATTAGCACCTGTTAAAATTCTGCGATCCCTGAAACGCGCGCTTAAAAAGCGCGCCGGCGGCCCGGCGTTTCCGGCCGCCACCAACGAAGCCTTCTACCAGCATGCTGCCAGCACACAAACAGACCCTCGAAGCCCTGCTCGCGGATAGCGTCAAGCAGGTCGCACACGCGCTGAAAGGCGCCGACGCGGCATTCGTCGCCCCGGCCATCACGCTGGAGCGCCCGAAGGTCGCCGCGCACGGCGACGTCGCGTGCAACGTCGCGATGCAGCTCGCGAAGCCGCTCGGCACGAACCCGCGCCAGCTCGCCGAACGGATCGTCGCCGCACTCACCGCGCAGCCGGCCGCGCAAGGCCTCGTCGAAGCCGCCGAGATCGCCGGCCCCGGCTTCATCAACCTGCGCCTGTCGGCCGCCGCGAAACAGGCGGTGATCGCCGCCGTGTTCGACCAGGGCCGCGCGTTCGGCACGTCGGATCGCGAGAAGGGCAAGCGGGTGCTGCTCGAATTCGTGTCGGCCAATCCGACGGGCCCGCTGCACGTCGGCCACGGCCGCCAGGCCGCGCTCGGCGACGTGCTCGCGAACGTGATCGCGAGCCAGGGCTACACGGTGCACCGCGAGTTCTACTACAACGACGCGGGCGTGCAGATCGGCAACCTGGCGATCTCGACGCAGGCGCGCGCCCGCGGCCTGAAGCCGGGCGACGCGGGCTGGCCGGAAGCCGCGTACAACGGCGAGTACATCGCCGACATCGCGCGCGACTACCTGAACGGCGAAACGGTCGCCGCATCGGACGGCGAGCCGGTCAAGGGCGCGGGCGACGTCGAGGATCTCGACGCGATCCGCAAGTTCGCGGTCACGTACCTGCGTCGCGAGCAGGACATGGACCTGCAGGCATTCGGCGTGAAGTTCGACCAGTACTACCTCGAATCGTCGCTGTACAGCGAAGGCCGCGTCGAGAAGACGGTCGACGCGCTGGTCAAGGCCGGGATGACCTACGAGCAGGACGGCGCGCTGTGGCTGCGCACGACCGACGAAGGTGACGACAAGGATCGCGTGATGCGCAAGTCGGACGGCACGTACACGTACTTCGTGCCGGACGTCGCGTATCACGTGACGAAGTGGGAGCGCGGCTTCACGAAGGTGATCAACATCCAGGGTTCGGACCACCACGGCACGATCGCGCGCGTGCGCGCCGGCCTGCAGGGGCTGCACATCGGGATCCCGAAGGGCTATCCCGACTACGTGCTGCACAAGATGGTCACCGTGATGCGCGACGGCCAGGAAGTGAAGATCTCGAAGCGCGCGGGCAGCTACGTGACGGTGCGCGACCTGATCGAATGGTCGGGCGGCGCGGCGCCGGGCCAGGAAGCGGCGCCCGACCTGATCGACGAGGCGACCATCACGCGCGGCCGCGACGCGGTGCGTTTCTTCCTGATCTCGCGCAAGGCCGATACCGAGTTCGTGTTCGACATCGACCTCGCGCTGAAACAGAACGACGAGAACCCGGTCTATTACGTGCAGTACGCGCATGCGCGGATCTGCTCGGTGCTCAACGAACTGAAGTCGCGCTACAACGTCGACGTCGCGCAACTGCCGGGCGCCGACCTGTCGCAACTGACCAGCGCGCAAGCGGCATCGCTGATGCAGAAGCTGGCCGAGTACCCGGACATGCTCACGCACGCGGCGAACGAGCTCGCGCCGCACGCGGTCGCGTTCTACCTGCGCGATCTCGCTGGCGAATTCCACTCGTTCTACAATGCGGAGCGCGTGCTGGTCGACGACGAAGCGCCGCGCAATGCGCGCGCCGCGCTGCTCGCCGCGACCCGGCAGGTGCTCGAGAACGGCCTGGCAGTGCTCGGCGTATCCGCGCCCGCCAAGATGTAACGGATGTCAGCGCGGCCCGAACCGGGCCGCGAATGGCCGCGGCAGCGCCCGCCGCCGGATGCCCGTCATCGGATGCCCGCCGTCGGATGCCCGTCGCAGCCTTTTCACGATTCTTTTTGCAGGTGACTCAAGCAATGGCACAACCACGCCGCACTTCGAAACAATCGAAACAAGCCGGAGGAACATTTCTTGGAATCGTGCTGGGCCTGATCGTCGGCCTCGCGATCGCCGTGGTGGTGGCGCTCTACATCACGCGTTCGCCGTCGCCGTTCGTGTCGAAGGTCGCGCCGCCGCCGGCCGACAACGGCGCGAGCCAGCCGCAGCAGTTCGACCCGAATCGCGCGCTGCAGGGCAAGACGCCCGGCCAGCCGGTGCCGCAGGCCGCGCAGCCCGCACCGCCGAACACCGCGCCCGGCCAGGCCGCGAACCAGACCCAGGGCGGCCTGCTGCCCGAGCCGCAGATCGTCGAAGTGCCGCCGTCGGGTAACACGAACGGCGCCACCGGCTCGAGCAACACCGCGTCGAACACGCCGTCGTCGGGCAACGGCGTCGCCGTCGCACCGAAGCCGGCCGACACCACGCCGCCGCCGAAGAAGACGCAACAGGCGCAGCAACAGCAGCAAGGCGGCGAGGACGACCTCGCGCGCTTCGCCGCGCAGAAGCAGGCGCAGCAAGCCGCCGCGCAAAAGCAGCAACAGCAGCAGGCCGCGAACACGCCGAAGCCGACGTCGTCGGCCACGGCCGCGGCGGCCGCGAAGCCGCCGACCGCGAACGACGCGAACACCGGCTACTTCCTGCAGGTCGGTGCGTACAAGACGGAAGGCGATGCCGAGCAGCAGCGTGCGCGCCTCGGCTTCCAGGGCTTCGAATCGAAGGTGTCGAAACGCGACGTCAGCGGCGTGACCTATTTCCGCGTGCGCGTCGGTCCGTTCTCGAAGTTCGAGGATATGAACTCGGCCCGTCAGCGCCTGTCCGATGCAGGTGTCGACACGGCGGTGATCCGCTTCACGAAGCAGTAAGCAGCCGGCCGCACCCACGCAGAACCCGTTACGTTTCGTAACCCGAGCAACCGATTCGACGTCCACAACATGAAAAAACTGCTTAGCACGCTCCTTCTGTCCCTCGGCCTGGCTGCCGGCCTGGCCCAGGCGACGCCCGCCGCACCGGTGTCCGGCAAGGACTTCGAGGTGATGAAGTCGCCGCAGCCGGTGTCCGCGCCGGCCGGCAAGGTCGAGGTGATCGAGTTCTTCTGGTACGGCTGCCCGCACTGCTACGAATTCGAGCCGACGATCGAGGCCTGGGTGAAGAAACAGGGCAACAACATCGACTTCAAGCGCGTGCCGGTCGCTTTCCGTGACGATTTCCTCCCGCACTCGAAGCTGTTCTATGCGGTGTCCGCACTCGGCATCTCCGAGAAGGTCACGCCGGCGATCTTCAACGCGATCCACAAGCAGAAGAACTACCTGCTGACGCCGCAGGCGCAGGCCGATTTCCTGGCCACGCAGGGCGTCGACAAGAAGAAGTTCATGGACGCGTACAACTCGTTCAGCGTGCAGGGCGAAGTGAACCAGTCGGCCAAGCTGCTGAAGGACTACGCGATCGACGGCGTGCCGACGGTTGTCGTCCAGGGCAAGTACAAGACGGGCCCGGCTTACACGAACAGCATCCCGGGTACCGCCCAGGTGCTCGACTTTCTCGTGAAGCAGGTCCAGGACAAGAAGCTCTGATCCCCGCCCGCGCGTCGGCATGACTACTCCGCTGAAGGTCTTCATCACCGGCGCGTCGAGCGGCCTCGGCCTCGCGATGGCCGAGGAATACGCCCGCCAGGGCGCCACGCTCGCGCTCGTCGCGCGACGCACCGATGCACTCGATGCGTTCGCGCGGCGTTTCCCGACGCTGTCCGTCTCCGTCTATTCCGCCGACGTGCGCGACGCCGATGCGCTCGCAACGGCCGCCGCATCGTTCATCGCCGCGCACGGCTGCCCCGACGTCGTGATCGCGAACGCGGGCATCAGCCAGGGCGCCGTCACCGGCCAGGGCGATCTCGCGGCGTTCCGCGACGTGATGGACATCAACTACTACGGGATGGTCGCGACGTTCGAGCCGTTCGTCGGCCCGATGACGGCCGCGCGCCACGGCACGCTGGTCGGCGTCGCGAGCGTCGCCGGCGTGCGCGGACTGCCCGGCTCCGGCGCGTACAGCGCGTCGAAATCGGCCGCGATCAAGTATCTCGAGGCGTTGCGCGTCGAACTGCGCCCGGCCGGCGTCAGCGTCGTGACGATCGCGCCCGGCTACATTCGCACGCCGATGACCGCGCACAACCCGTACCGGATGCCGTTCCTGATGGACGCCGACCGCTTCGCCGCGCGCGCGGCACGCGCGATCGCCCGGCAGCACGCGTTCCGCGTGATTCCGTGGCAAATGGGTGTCGTCGCGAAGGTGCTGCACGTGCTGCCGCGCTGGCTGTACGATCGCCTGTTCGAAAAGGCGCCGCGCAAGCCGAAGGCCGGCGCGCACTGACGATCCGCCGAGACGGCCCGCGCGATGTACGCCGGGCCTTCTCGCTGCGCCGACGCGTCGACGCGCCGGTTTGGCGACGCCTTCCACGGCCTATTCGCCACGTCCGCCGCATGCTTCGACGCGCTGACCCCGCCATCTCCGTCGTCCGCCTTCCCGCCTTCCCGCCGCTTCAGCCGCACCTTCCGCTGCATCGACACCCGTTCCGTCGCGAACGCAGCCGTTTTTCGGTCAATTCGCCGCGTTCCGGCGCCTTTTTTCACGCGTCGCGCGCTTTGACGGTATGCTATTCGCCAGCCGCGCCGGCCCTGCCTGCTTCCGGGCCGCGCCTGCCTCCGTCATCCAGCGAAAAACACGCGCCACGTGGGAGATCCTATGCACGTCAAGCTGTTCGCCGCGGCCGCCGTCGCCGCCGCCCTTGCCGCCCCCGGCCTCGCCGCCGCCAAACCGCTCACCGTCTGCACGGAATCGAGCCCGGACGGTTTCGACGTCGTGCAGTACAACTCGCTCGTCACGACCAACGCATCGGCCGACGTGATCTTCAACACGCTCGTGTCCTACGACGAAGCCACGAAGAAGGTCGTGCCAGCGCTCGCCGACAAATGGGAAACGAGCGCCGACGGCCTCACGTACACGTTCCACCTGCGCCCGAACGTCGCGTTCCAGACCACCGACTATTTCAAGCCGGGCCGCCCGCTCGACGCGGACGACGTCGTGTTCACGTTCACGCGGATGCTCGACGATGCGAATCCGTGGCACAAGGTGGCCGGCGCGAGCGGCTTCCCGCACGCGCAGTCGATGGGCCTCGTGAAGCTCGTGAAGTCGGTCACGAAAGTCGACGACAGCACGGTGAAGTTCGTGCTGAACGAACCGAACGCGACGTTCGTGCCGATCCTGACGATGGGCTTCGCGTCGATCTACTCGGCCGAGTACGCGGACCAGCTGCTGAAGGCCGGCAAGCAGGCCGACCTGAACGCGAAGCCGGTCGGCACCGGCCCGTTCGTGCTGAAGAGCTATACGAAGGACGCGCTGATCCGCTACGACGCGAATCCGACGTACTGGGGCACGAAGCCGAAGGTCGACCGGCTGATCTACGCGATCACGCCCGACCCGTCGGTGCGCCTGCAGAAGGTGAAGGCCGGCGAATGCCAGATCGCGCTGTCGCCGAAGCCGCAGGACGTGCTCGCCGCGAAGGGCGAAAGCGCGCTGAAGGTCGTGCAGACGCCCGCGTTCATGACCGCATTCGTCGCGTTGAACACGCAGAAGAAGCCGCTCGACAACGACAAGGTGCGCGAGGCGCTGAATCTCGCGTTCGACCGCGCAACCTACCTGAAGGTCGTGTTCGACAATACCGCGACGGCCGCGAACAACCCGTATCCGCCGAACACGTGGAGCTACGCGAAGGACGTCGCGCCGTATGCGTACGATCCCGCGAAGGCGAAACAGTTGCTCGCGCAGGCCGGCTTCCCGAACGGTTTCTCGACGACCATCTGGACGCGCCCGACCGGCAGCGTGCTGAACCCGAACCCGAAGGTCGGCGCGGAACTGCTGCAGGCCGACCTCGCGAAGATCGGCGTGAAGGCCGAGGTCAAGGTGATCGAATGGGGCGAGCTGATCAAGCAGGCGAAGCTCGGCCAGCATGACATGCTGTTCATGGGCTGGGCCGGCGACAACGGCGATCCGGACAACTACCTGTCGCCGCTGTTCAGTTGCAACGCGGTGAAGTCGGGCATCAACTTCGCGCGCTTCTGCGATGCGCAGCTCGACAAGCTGATCGCCGACGGCAAGTCGACCGCCGACCAGGCCAAGCGCGCGAAGCTGTACGAAAGCGCGCAGAAGATCATCCACGACCAGGCGCTGTGGATCCCGCTCGGCTACCCGACCGCGGCCGCGCTCACGCGCACGAACGTGAGCGGCTATCGCGTCAGTCCGTTCGGGCGGCAGAATTTCACGACGGTCGCCGTGCAGTAACGCGACCCGCGCGCGTGGCGCGCAAGCGACGGTGCGTCGGGCCGTCGCTTGCGGCCCGCGCGCCGCGCTTGCTACACTGCGCGCTCATTCCTCATACCGGACGCCAGCCAAAGTGAATAACTAAGCCTTCCCGAAATGTTTTCGCCGCCGTGCCACGCACGCCGCGCGCGAAGGTCTTCACGCATTTTCGGAGGTGCTTATGGCTGCTGCCACGCCGACCGGCGCGCTCGTCGCGCTTCATCACGTTTCCTTCCGCTTCGACGACGGCGTCACGCTGTTCGATTCGCTCGACCTGTCCATCGACCGCACGCCGACCGGCATCGTCGGCCGCAACGGCGTCGGCAAGAGCCTGCTCGCGCAATTGATCGCGGGCCGCCGCGCGCCGAGTGCGGGTGCCATCGAGCGGCATACGCAGGTCGTCTACGTCGCGCAGCAGCACGACCGCGACGACACGGCGGCCGCCCCGCGGACCGTCGCGCAGATCGCCGCGCTCGATGCGCCGCTCGGCGCGCTCGATGCGCCGCTCGGCGCGCTCGCGCGTCTCGCCGACGGCCGCGCGGCGCCGCACGACTTCGAGCTGATCGGCGATCGCTGGGATCTCGCGGAGCGGCTGCGCACCGCGCTCGACGCGGCCGGCCTGCACGACGTCCACGCCGACACGCCCGCGCATACGCTGAGCGGCGGCCAGCTCGCGCGCGTCGCGCTGATCGGCGCGCTGCTGTCGGACGCCGGCCTGCTCGTGCTCGACGAACCGACCAACCATCTCGACGCACCGGGCCGCGCATGGCTGCGCGCGGCGCTCGACGGCTGGCGCGGCGGAGTCGTCGTCGTGAGCCACGACCGCGCGCTGCTCGCCGGCGTGCAACGCATCGTCGAGCTGACGCCGCACGGTGCACGCTCGTACGGCGGCAACTACGCGCTCTACCGCGCGCAACGCGACGCGCAACAGGACGCCGCGCAAGCGGCGCTCGACCACGCGCGCACCGAGCGCGGGCGCGTGCGGCGCAGGCTCGAACAGGAACACGACACGATCCAGCGTCACGCGGCCGCGTCGCTGCGCGGCGCGAAGACGGCCAACCTGTCGTCGATGGCGAAACAGCGCCGCAAGGGTGCGGCGCGCAGCATCATGGGACAGGTCCGGCGCCATCAGGACGATTTCAAGACAACGCTCGACGAACGCGTGCAGCACTCGGCCGCGCGCGTCGACGCCGCGGCGCCCGTGCTGGTATCGCTGCCGGGCACCGAGGTCAGCGCACGCCGCCAACTGTTCACGCTCGAACGCGCGCAACTGCCGTGGTGCGTCGCGGGCGACGCCGACGCGATCACGTGGTCGGCGAGCGGCGCGGTGCGCATCGCGCTGACGGGCCCGAACGGCTGCGGCAAGTCGACGTTGCTGAGGATGCTCGCGGGCGAACTGGCGCCGCGCTCGGGCACCTGCACGACGCACGTGAGCGCCGCGTATCTCGACCAGCGGCTCGCGCTGCTGGACCCGGCGCGCTCGATCGTCGAGCAGTTGCGCCTGCTCGATACGCCGCTTGCCGAAGGCGACCTGCGCAGCCGCCTCGCGCTGCTGCAACTCGACGCGACACGGGCGACGCAACCGGCGCGGCAACTGAGCGGCGGCGAACGGCTGAAGGCCGCGCTCGCGTGTGCGTTGTGGCGCGGCACGCCCGCGCAACTGCTGCTGCTCGACGAGCCGACCAATCACCTCGATCTCGAATCGGTGCGCGCGATCGAAGCGGCGCTGGCCGGCTTCCCGGGTGCGATCGTGGTTGCGTCGCACGACGCCGCGTTTCTCGCGGCGCTCGAGCCGACACACACGATGCAGTGGCAGCGCGACGGGTGGCACTACGAACCCGTCGCGTAAGGAGAACGAAGCAGTCTCAGTGGGCGGTACGGAACCGCAGCACGCCGTCGTCGCCCTGCTCGCGCACGAGTTCGCCCGCGAGCCACAGCAGGTTCAGGTGCGCGAGCGCCTCGCCGAGCGCGAACGTCATCTGGTGGATGTCGAGCTCGCGGCGGCGGAACATGATCGGCACGATGTCGGCCGCGCTCCGCGGCTGCTCCGCGCACGCGACACGCACTTCGGCCAGGCGCGCATCGTGATGTTCGCGCAGTTGCGCGATGCGCGTGCGCACGCCGCGAAACGGCTTGCCGTGCGACGGCAGCACGAGCGTGTCGGGCGCCATCGTCTCGTAGCGGCCGAGCGATTCGAGGTACAACGCGAGCGGGTTCGCTTCCGGTTCGAGGTCGAACACCGACACGTTCGTCGAGATGCGCGGCAGCACCATGTCGCCGGAAATCAGCACGCCGTCCGCTTCGCTGTGGAGCGCGCAATGTTCAGGCGAATGGCCGAAGCCGGTGACGACGCGCCACGTGCGCGCGCCGATCGCGACCGCGTCGCCTTCGCGCAGGCGCCGGTAGCGCGGCGGCACGGCCGGCACGAGATCCGAGTAATAGCTGCGGCGGTTGCGCAGCTTGTCGAGCGCGGCCGGATCGGTCAGCCCGTGGCGCGCGAAGTGATCGGCGGCGGCCGCGCCGCCCGCGTTCGAGCCGTTACCGGCCGCCATCAGGCAGCCGAACAGGTATTCGCCGAGCGTCATCCACAGCCGCACGTTCCAGCGGCCCTTGTCGCCGCCTTCGCACAGCCAGTTCGCGAGGCCGAAGTGATCGGGGTGGCAGTGCGTGACGAGTACGCGCAGCACGGGCAGGCCGTCGAGATGCGTGTCGAAGATCTGCTCCCAGTGCGTGCGGATCGCGTCCGACGCGATCCCGCAGTCGACGATCGTCCAGCCAGCCTGCCCGTCGATCTCGTCGCGCAGCAGCCAGAGATTGATGTGATCGAGCGAGAACGGCAGCGGCATGCGCAGCCAGCGCACGCCGGGCGCGACCTCGAACGTGTCGCCCGGGGCGGGCAGCGTATCGGCGAAGGGGTAGTCGAGTTGGTGTTCCAGGGCGTTCATCGGTGGGGCGTCTCGTCGTTATCGGTGCGAATGCGTGCCGGCGGCAGCGCGCGGCGGGCGGTGCGTCGATTCTATCGCCGTCGCGCGAAACAGGTGCCCGACGAGCATCGGCCCGCCAGAAAAAAGTTCGTGTCAGAATCGGTCCCGTACCCGCATCTTTACGCGAAGATGCATCGAACGGCGCCCAACGGCGATCAACACGCCGATTGACGGCCGTTCGCGCGCCACCGCGAAAGTCATTGAAACGCCGACTTGGGCGCTAAAATGGCGAGTGCTTACAGCCCCTTGAACGAGCCTGCACGCGATGAATCACTTCCCCAAACTGCTGTCGTCGCAGATCGGTTTCGACGTCGCGCAGACGATGCTCGAATACTTCGATCGCCATTACCGGATCTTCCGCGAAGCGGCGGTCGATGCGAAGACGCTGTTCGAGCGCGGCGACTGGCACGGGCTGCAGCGGCTCGCGCGCGAGCGGATCACGTCGTACGACGATCGCGTGAAGGAATGCGTCGAGGTGCTGGAAGACGAGTACGACGCGGAGAACATCGACGACGAAGTGTGGCAGCAGATCAAGCTGCACTACATCGGGCTGCTCACGTCGCACCGCCAGCCCGAGTGCGCGGAAACCTTCTTCAATTCGGTGTGCTGCAAGATCCTGCACCGCTCGTATTTCAACAACGATTTCATCTTCGTGCGCCCGGCGATCTCGACCGAGTACCTCGAGAACGACGAGCCGGCCGCGAAGCCGACCTACCGCGCGTACTACCCGGGCACCGACGGGCTCGCGGTCACGCTCGAGCGCATCGTCACGAACTTCCAGCTCGAGCCGGCGTTCGAGGATCTCGCGCGCGACATCGGCTGCGTGATGCAGGCGATCGACGACGAATTCGGCCACTTCGACGAAGCGCCGAATTTCCAGATCCACGTGCTGTCGTCGCTGTTCTTCCGCAACAAGAGCGCATACATCGTCGGCCGCATCATCAACGCCGACCGCGTGCTGCCGTTCGCCGTGCCGATCCGCCACGTGCGCCCGGGCCTGCTCGCGCTCGACACCGTGCTGCTGCGCCGCGACCTGCTGCAGATCATCTTCAGCTTCTCGCATTCGTACTTCCTCGTCGACATGGGCGTGCCGTCCGCGTACGTGGATTTCCTCTGCACGATCATGCCGGGCAAGCCGAAGGCCGAGATCTACACGTCGGTCGGGCTGCAGAAGCAGGGCAAGAACCTGTTCTACCGCGACCTGCTGCACCACCTGTCGCATTCGAGCGACCGCTTCATCGTCGCGCCCGGGATCAAGGGCCTCGTGATGCTCGTGTTCACGCTGCCGTCGTTCCCGTACGTGTTCAAGATCATCAAGGACCACTTCCCGCCGCCGAAGGACACGACGCGCGCGCAGATCATGGAGAAGTACCAGCTCGTGAAGCGCCACGACCGCCTCGGGCGGATGGCCGACACGCTCGAGTATTCGAGCGTCGCGCTGCCGCTCGCGCGGCTCGATCACGCGCTCGTGCGCGAACTCGAGAAGGAAGTGCCGTCGCTGCTCGAATACGAGGACGACAAGCTCGTGATCAAGCACCTGTACATCGAGCGCCGGATGACGCCGCTCAACCTGTACCTGCAGAACGGCACCGACGCGGACGTCGAGCATGGCGTGAAGGAATACGGCAACGCGGTGAAGGAGCTGATGAAGGCCAACATCTTTCCGGGCGACATGCTGTACAAGAACTTCGGCGTCACGCGCCACGGCCGCGTCGTGTTCTACGACTACGACGAGATCGAGTACCTGACCGACTGCAACGTGCGGCGCGTGCCGCCGCCGCGCAACGAGGAAGACGAGCTGTCCGGCGAACCGTGGTATACCGTCGGCCCGCACGACATCTTTCCGGAGACCTACGGACCGTTCCTGCTCGGCGACCCGCGCGTGCGCGACGTCTTCATGAAGCATCACGCGGACTTTTTCGATCCCGCGCTGTGGCAGGCGAGCAAGGACAAGCTGATGCAGGGCGAGTTGCCCGATTTTTATCCGTACGACGCAGCGCTGCGCTTTTGCGTGCGCTACCCCGCGCGCTTCGGCGCGACGGACCGGAACGACGGCGAAGGCGACGCGCAGCGTGCCGCCTGACGCCGGCAACACCGCAATCATGATCGACCCGATTTCCGCCAACGGAATCCACACCGATGACTACCCAAGACAATCCGCTTTCACATCTGTTCGACAACAACGATGCCTGGGTCAAGCGCCAGCTCGCCGACGATCCCGATTTCTTCGCACGGCTCGCCGACCAGCAGGCGCCGGAATATCTGTGGATCGGCTGCTCTGATTCGCGCGTGCCGGCCAACCAGATCATCGGCCTGCCGCCGGGCGAGGTGTTCGTCCACCGCAACATCGCGAACGTCGTCGTGCACAGTGACCTGAACTGCCTGTCGGTAATCCAGTTCGCGGTCGACATCCTGCGCGTGAAGCACATCATGGTCGTCGGCCACTACGGCTGCTCGGGCGTGAACGCGGCGCTGCACAACCGCCGCGTCGGCCTCGCGGACAACTGGCTGCATCACGTGCAGGACGTGCGCGAGCGCCATGCGGCGCTGCTCGACGAATGGCCGGTCGGCGAAGCGCGCTACCGCCGCCTGATCGAGCTGAATTCGATCGAACAGGTCGTCAACGTGTGCCGCACGACGATCGTCAACGACGCATGGGCGCGCGGCCAGTCGCTGACCGTGCACGGGCTCGTGTACGGCGTGCACGACGGCCGGATGCGCAACCTCGGGATGGCCGTGTCGAACTTCGACGCGCTCGACGAGACCTACCGGCGCTGCGTGGCGGCGCTGACCGTACGCGGCCAGCATGCGCCCGACAACGACATGGTCGCGGCGGACGCCGCGCAGATCGACGGCGTCGCGCAGGCGGTCGCCGCCACGCTCAAGCCGTGCGACGACGCGCAGTAACGTGCAATGACACGCCAGCCGCCCGACGGCGGCTGCCGCGCGGGCGCAGCGCGCATCGAACGGATCTGACACCGGCACTGCCACGGCGGCGCCAACCCAAGGAGCGACGGGCATGAAAACCGTATTGATCGTCGGTGCATCGCGCGGCCTCGGCCGCGAATTCGTCCGGCAATACCGGCGCGACGGCTGGAACGTGATCGCCACCGCGCGCGACGCGGCGTCGCTCGACGCGTTGCGCGCGCTCGGCGCGCAGCCGCATGCGCTCGACATCGCGCAGCCCGAGCAGATCGCGGCGCTCGGCTGGAAGCTCGACGGCGAGCGGCTCGATGCGGCCGTGCTGGTGTCGGGCGTGTACGGGCCGCGCACCGAAGGCGTCGAGACGATCACCGCCGAGGATTTCGACGCGGTGATGCATACGAACGTGCGCGGGCCGATGCAGTTGCTGCCGATCCTGCTGCCGCTCGTCGAGGACGCGCGCGGCGTGCTGGCCGTCGTGTCGAGCCGGATGGGCAGCATCGCCGAGGCGACCGGCACGACGGGCTGGCTGTACCGCGCGAGCAAGGCCGCGCTGAACGACGCGCTGCGCATCGCGTCGCTGCAGACGCGCCATGCCGCGTGCATTTCGCTGCATCCCGGCTGGGTGCGCACCGACATGGGCGGCGCGCAAGCCGCGATCGATCCGGAAACGAGCGTGACCGGCATGCGTCGCGTCATCGCCGAATCCGCTTCGGACGTGTCCCAGGCGAACGGCCGGTTCTTCCAGTACGACGGCATCGAGCTCAGTTGGTGAGCGGCGCCGGCAACCGGGCGTTGTTAATTCACATTCCGCATGATTTTGAACCGACCTGACGCGTGCCCGTGCGGCGGCGCGTCCCCCGCGCGCACCGGCACAGCGCCGGCGCCGCGCTATGCGGCCTGCTGCGGCCGCTTCATCGACGGCGGCGAAGCCGCCCCGACCGCGCTCGAATTGATGCGTTCGCGGTACAGCGCGTACGTGCTGGGCGCGACCGCTTACCTGCGCGCGACGTGGGCCGCGCGCACCTGCCCGCCCGATCTCGACGTCGACCCTGAAGCGCCGGACGCGCCGCGTTGGCTGGGCCTCGCGGTCAAACACCACACGCCGCTCGACGACCGGCATGCGGAGGTCGAATTCGTGGCCCGCTACAAGGTCGGCGGACGCGCGTACCGGCTCCACGAGACGAGCCGCTTCGAGCGCGACGAGCACGGATCCTGGCGCTATGTCGACGGCGAAGTAAGTGAACGCTGACAAATAGTTGCCATGTCAGACGCCGGGTAATTCCCGCATTGCACAACCCGATTTTGTCGGGCTACGATGGCCTCGAATTGGTCATGTTGCATGGCAGGGCTTACGGATGGCGTTCAGCAAGGTATTGGTGGGATGGATGGCGGCCTGTGCGCTGTCGGCCGCTCAGGCCGGTACGCTGCCGAGCGCCAATACGGGTGCCGGCGCCAGCGGATCGCTCGCCCATGCCGGGCACTTCGACTACGCCGACGCGAACCTGCCGCAGGTCGCCGCCGACCTCAACGAGCAGGTCCTGCGCATTCCGGCCGACGCGTCGGGCGCCGTCACGCTCGAGGCGACGCTTTTCAAGCCGAACGGCCCCGGCCCGTTCCCGCTCGTCGTCTTCAACCACGGTAAAAATACCGGCGATCTCCATCTGCAGCCGCGCAGCCGGCCGCTCGCGTTCGCGCGCGAATTCGTGCGCCGCGGCTATGCGGTGATCGCGCCGAATCGCCAGGGCTTCGCCGGTTCGGACGGCACGTACCGGCAGGAAGGCTGCAACGTCGGCAAGAACGGCCTCGCGCAGGCCGCCGACGTCGATGCGACGGTGCGCTACATGTCGCGCCAGCCGTACGTCGATGCGTCGCGCATCGTCGTCGCCGGCACGTCGCACGGCGGCCTCGTGTCGATCGCATACGGCACCGAAGCCGCAGCGGGCGTACGCGGCATCATCAACTTCTCCGGCGGGCTGCGCCAGGACCTGTGCGACGGCTGGCAGCGCAACCTCGTCGATGCGTTCGACCAGTACGGCGCGCATACCGCCGTGCGGTCGCTGTGGCTGTACGGCGACAACGATTCGGTGTGGACGCCCGCGCTCGTCGCGCAAATGCACGACGCATACGTGTCGCACGGCACGCAGGCGCAGTTCATCGATTTCGGCCGCTACAAGGACGACGCGCACCGGCTGATCGTCGATCGCGACGGCGTGCCCGTGTGGTGGCCGGCCGTGCACGCGTTCCTCGCCGAACTGAATCTGCCGACCGCGGTGCGCTATGCGGTCGCGGACCCGCGCGAACCGAAGGCCACCGGCTATGCGTCGATCGATGCGGTCAACGCGGTGCCCTACGTCGACGAAGCGGGCCGCGAAGGCTATCGCCGCTTCCTGAACCAGCATCCGAGCCGCGCGTTCGCGGTGTCGTCGGAAGGCGCGTGGTCATGGGCCGAAGGCGGCGACGACCCCATGGCGCTCGCGCTCGACAACTGCGCGAAGCAAGGTGCGGGCGCGTGCCGGCTGTATGCGGTCAACGACCGCGTCGTGTGGAGCGACAACGCGACGCAGACGGCCGACAACGGCGACGATCACCCCCGCGACGTCGATACGCGCGCATTGGCTTCGCGCTGACGCGCGGCCGTCTTTCCCCTCGCTTCGCGCCCCCCGGGCCATTCACGATTAGCGCGGCGCTCCGCCGCCTGCTCGTCAAATCGAGCGCAAACCGCGTAACGCTCGTTTTGACGAGCAATCGGCTTGAATTCGCGCCGGCATGATCTATGATGATCGTTATTTCGATCACAATCGACTTAATGATCGATTTTACGAGCATGAAGGTCAATCAAACTGCAGCCGCCAGCCCAGCCGCCCTCGCGGAAGCTGCGCGCGTTGGAGAAGCACTCGCCCGTCTGCGCATCTCGCGGCGCGTTCAGCAGAACGAGGCGGCCACCCGCGCCGGGCTCTCGCGCAATACCGCCTATCGCATCGAAAAAGGCGACCCTGGCGTCGCGCTGGGGCAGTGGCTTCGGTATCTCGAGGCGATTGCGCCGGGAACCACCCTGCTGGAACTACTCTCCGGAACAGACCCGTCGCTCAAGACACAGGCTGCCCGAGAACGTAGTCGACGCGTACGATCGCTCACGGACAACGAACTCAAGGATCTTGATTTCTGATGGTCGCCGTCGTCAAAAGACTCGCCGTGTTCGCCTATCTCGACGATGACTGGGCACCCGCCGGCCTGCTTCAAATGACCGAAGACGGCGCAGATCTGCAGGCATCGAGCTTCGCATACGGCTTGCGCTATATCGACCGGCCCAACGCCATCGAAATCGACCCGGTGAGCCTGAGTCTCGCGAGAAAGAACGAGATACGCGGCAAGATGAACTTCCCGACGGGCGGGTTGACGCAATTCGCGGTATTCGCGACGCCGCGCCCGATGCATGGGGGCGACGCGTCATCGAAGCCAAACTCAAAGTCAGGGCCAACACGCTGCCCGAATCCACCTATCTTCTCCACGCAGGCAGTCAGCGGATCGGTGCGCTCGATATCCGGGAGAATCTGGACACCCCTCCGGGCCCGCAAGCCGGCAACGGCCTGCACAGCCTCGAGTATCTGATCGATTCGGCCGCACGCATCGAGGAAGGCGAGCCCGTGCCAGCCGAACTCGAAGCCATCTTCGTACAGGGCAGCGGTCTCGGCGGCGCCCGGCCAAAGGCTGCGGTGCGGGACGAAAACGGCGTGCTTTGGCTGGCCAAATTCCCGAGTCGTAGCGACCGGTTGAACGTGGCGGTCATCGAAGAGGCCACGCTTCGTCTTGCGGCCCGGTGCGGCATTCGGGTCCCACCCACCCGCATCGTCGACGTTGGCGGCCGACAAGTCATGTTGATCCGCCGATTCGATCGGTACTGGACTCACCCCGAGTTCGAAGCCCTTCGAGGGGACGACGCGCTATATCCGCCCCCCCGTGCCGGGGCAACCGAGCGAAGAGTGCCCTTCGCGAGCGCATTAACGCTGGTCGGTTGTTCCGAGATGGAATCGATCGAGAAAAGTTATCAGGATGTGGCTCACGCGATCCGGCAGCATGGGCACGTGGACGCCATTCGAGCCGACAACAGGGAACTGTTCAAGCGGATGGTCTTCAACATCCTCGTGAGCAACGACGACGACCATTTGCGCAATCACGGATTCATTCGCGACCCGCGTCTTCCAGGCTGGCGCCTTAGCCCGTTATACGATGTTCTGCCCCGTCCGAGCAGTGCACACGAGCGCTATCTGCACCTCGGCATCGGGCCGCAGGGCCGGCTCGCCACACTGGACAACGCGTTCAGTGCCCGGGATGCATTCGGCCTTTCGAAGGCAGACGCCGGACTCGCGATTGCGGAAGTCTGGCAACCGACACGCGAATGGAAGACGTGGTTCGAAGAGCATGGCGTGCCTGACAAGGAAGTCGACAAGATTGCGCCGGCGTTCCGTCACATCGACCACGTAGCCGACGCAGCACTTCGCAAGGCATTGCCCTGAACCTGCCCGCTCGATTTCGTTCAGTCGTCCAGCCTTGTCCCCACTGATCGGGACAATCCGCGAAGCACGGCCGCCCCTCGCCGCCGCACACACCGCGCCACCATCGTTCCCCCTATTTCCCCGCCGGGCCGCGCCCGTCCCACGATTTTTTTCGTCGGGGGGTGTCACTCGAACGTCGTCATCTGCGCGCATTTCGCCCGATCCGCCGCGTTCCGTCCCGAGCACCGGCGAACTGCGCCGAACTCCCGCCCCATAAGGCTTTGCGGCGTTTGTAACCGCTAGTGCAACGTCCGGCGGAACACGCTAATCTCTGCGCGTTTCGTGTTCCGCCGCGCGGCATCCCGTCGATGCCGCGCGGCCGTTTTACCCCCGGAGTCGCCTTGAGTACGCCAGCCACCGACGACTGGGTCGCGCGCAGCCTGCGCGCGGTCTGGCATCCCTGCACCCAGATGAAGCATCACGAGCGCCTGCCGCTCGTCCCCGTCGCGCGCGGCGCGGGCGTGTGGCTGTACGACCGCGACGGCCGCCGCTACTTCGACGCGATCAGCTCGTGGTGGGTCAACCTGTTCGGCCATGCGAACCCGGACATCAACGCGGCGCTGAAGGACCAGCTCGACACGCTCGAGCACGCGATGCTCGCCGGCTGCACGCATGAACCGGCGATCGAACTCGCCGAACGGCTGCATGCGCTCACCGCGCGCACGCTCGGCCATGCGTTCTTCGCGTCGGACGGCGCGTCGGCCGTCGAGATCGCGCTGAAGATGAGCTTCCACGCGTGGCGCAACCGCGGCCGCGCGAACAAGCAGGAATTCGTCTGCGTCGCGAACAGCTATCACGGCGAGACGATCGGCGCGCTCGGCGTGACCGACGTCGCGCTGTTCAAGGATGCGTACGACCCGCTGATCCGCCACGCGCACGTGGTCGCGTCGCCCGATGCGCGCGGCGCGCTGCCGGGCGAGACGGCCGCCGACGTCGCGGGCCGCGCGCTCGCGGACGTGCGGCGCCTGTTCGTCGAACGCGGCGACCGGATCGCCGCGCTGATCGTCGAGCCGCTCGTGCAGTGCGCGGCCGGCATGGCGATGCACGATCCGTCGTATGTGCGCGGGCTGCGCGCGCTGTGCGACGAATTCGGCGTGCACCTGATCGCCGACGAGATCGCGGTCGGCTGCGGCCGCACGGGCACCTTCTTCGCATGCGAGCAGGCCGGCGTCTGGCCCGATTTCATGTGCCTGTCGAAAGGCATCAGCGGCGGCTACCTGCCGCTGTCGCTCGTGCTCACGCGCGACGACGTGTTCGCGGCGTTCTACGACGACGACACGACGCGCGGCTTCCTGCACTCGCATTCGTACACGGGCAACCCGCTCGCGTGCCGCGCGGCCGTTGCAACGCTCGATCTGTTCGCGCGCGACGACGTGCTCGCGAGCAACGCCCGCAAATCGGCGACGCTGCGCGCGGCGCTCGCGCCGCTCGGCGCGCATCCGCACGTGCGCCACCTGCGCGAGCGCGGCACGCTGTTCGCATTCGACGTCGCGCTCGACGGCGACGCGGCGCGCGGTTTCTCGCGGCGCTTCTTCGAACAGGCGCTCGCGCGCGAACTGCTGCTGCGCCCGATCGGCACGACCGTGTACCTGATGCCGCCGTACGTGATGAGCGACGACGACATCGCGTGGCTCGCGCAACACACGCGCGACACGCTCGACGCCACGCTGGAGGACCTCCGCCGATGAGCCTGCTCGACACCCTGCAGCGCGGCCTCGCCGACCTCGACGCCCAAGGGCTGCGCCGCGTGCGCCGCATCGCCGACACCGCGTGCGACGCGCGCATGACCGTGGACGGCCGCGAGATCGTCGGCTTCGCGAGCAACGACTACCTCGGCCTCGCCGCGCATCCGGCGCTCGTCGCCGCGTTCGCGCAAGGCGCGCAGCGCTACGGCTCCGGCAGCGGCGGCTCGCATCTGCTCGGCGGGCATTCGCGTGCGCATGCCCGGCTCGAGGACGAACTCGCCGGTTTCGCGGGCGGTTTCTCCGATGCGCCGCGCGCGCTGTACTTCAGCACCGGCTACATGGCGAACCTCGCCGCGATGACGGCGCTCGCCGGCAAGGGCGCGACGATCTTTTCCGACGCCCTGAACCACGCATCGCTGATCGACGGCATGCGGCTGTCGCGCGCGAACGTGCAAGTCTATCCGCACGCCGATACGGCCGCGCTCGCCGCGCTGCTCGACGCGTCGGATGCCGAAACGAAGCTGATCGTCAGCGATACCGTGTTCAGCATGGACGGCGACGTCGCACCGCTCGCCGAACTCGTCGCGCTGGCCGAACGCCATCGCGCGTGGCTCGTCGTCGACGACGCGCACGGCTTCGGCGTGCTCGGCCCGCAGGGTCGCGGCGCGCTCGCGGCCGCCGCGCTGCGTTCGCCGCATCTCGTGTACGTCGGCACGCTCGGCAAGGCGGCCGGTGTCGCCGGCGCGTTCGTGATCGCGCATGAAACCGTGATCGAATGGCTGATCCAGCGCGCGCGCAGCTACATCTTCACGACGGCCGCGCCGCCGGCCGTCGCGCATGCGGTCTCGGCGAGCCTGAAGCTGATCGCGGGCGACGAAGGCGACGCGCGCCGCGCGCACCTCGCCGCGCTGATCGAACGCACGCGCGCGCTGCTGCGCAACACGCGCTGGCAGCCGGTCGATTCGCATACGGCCGTGCAGCCGCTCGTGATCGGCAGCAACGACGCGACGCTCGCGGCGATGCGCGCGCTCGACGCGCACGGCCTGTGGGTGCCCGCGATCCGGCCGCCGACGGTGCCGGCCGGCACGTCGCGGCTGCGCGTATCGCTGTCGGCCGCGCATTCGTTCGACGATCTCGCGCGGCTCGAAGCCGCGTTGATCGAAGCCAGCGAGGCAGCCGCATGACCGCCGCCCCGCTTTCCGTCTTCGTCACCGGCACCGACACCGAAATCGGCAAGACCTTCGTGTCGGCCGCGATGCTGCACGGCTTCGCGCGGCACGGGCTGCGCGCGGCCGCGCTGAAGCCGGTCGCGGCCGGCGCGTACGAACGCGACGGCGTGTGGCGCAACGAGGATGCCGATCAGCTCGACGCCGCCGCGAACGTCGCGCTGCCGCCCGAGCTGCGCACGCCGTTCCTGCTGAAAGCGCCGGCCGCGCCGCACATCGTCGCCGCGCAGGAAGGCGTGACGCTCGACCTCGACACGATCGTCGCGTGCCATCGCGACGCGCTGACGCGCGCGGACGTCGTCGTCGTCGAAGGCGTCGGCGGCTTTCGCGTGCCGCTGAACGACACGCAGGACACCGCCGATCTCGCGGTCGCGCTCGGCCTGCCCGTCGTGCTCGTCGTCGGCGTCCGGCTCGGCTGCATCAGCCATGCGCTGCTGACGGCCGACGCGATTCGCGCACGCGGCCTCACGCTCGCGGGCTGGGTCGCGAACCACGTCGACCCGGCCATGTCGTTCGCCGACGAGAACGTCGCGACGATCCGCGACTGGCTCGCGCGCGAGCACCGCGCGCCGCTCGTCGGCCGCATCGCGCACATGACGCCGGCCGCCCCCGAATCCGCCGCGGCGATGCTCGACATCGCCGCGCTCGTCGAGTCGCTGCGCGCCGCGCGGCATTGACCCGACCGATCCCCCCATCCCGCCCAGGACAGGAAAACGAAATGACCCAAGCCCAGACCGCCGCCGTGCAACCCGACGCGATTCCCGTTGCCGCACCGGCCCCGCAACGCTGGCGCGTCGCCGACGTCGTCGCGCTGTTCGAGTTGCCGTTCAACGACCTGATGTTCCGCGCGCAGCAGGTGCATCGCGAGCACTTCGACGCGAACGCGGTGCAGTTGTCGACGCTGCTGTCGATCAAGACGGGCGGCTGCGAGGAAGATTGCGGCTACTGCTCGCAATCGTCGCATCACGACACGGGCCTGAAGGCCGAGAAGCTGATGGACGTCGACGCGGTGCTCGACGCCGCGCGCGCGGCGAAGGCGAACGGCGCGAGCCGCTTCTGCATGGGCGCCGCGTGGCGCAACCCGAAGGAGCGTCACATGCCGGCGCTGACCGAGATGGTGCGCGGCGTGAAGGAACTCGGCCTCGAAACCTGCATGACGCTCGGCATGCTCGAGGACGAACAGGCGCAGCAGCTCGCCGACGCGGGCCTCGACTACTACAACCACAATCTCGACACGTCGCCGGAGTTCTACGGACAGGTGATCTCGACGCGCACGTACCAGGATCGTCTCGACACGCTCGACCGCGTGCGCGATGCGGGCATCAACGTGTGCTGCGGCGGCATCATCGGGATGGGCGAATCGCGCCGCGAGCGCGCGGGCCTGATCTCGCAGCTCGCGAATCTGAATCCGTATCCGGAATCGGTGCCGATCAACAACCTCGTCGCGATCGAAGGCACGCCGCTCGAAGGCACCGCGCCGCTCGATCCGTTCGAGTTCGTGCGCACGATCGCGGTCGCGCGCATCACGATGCCGAAGGCGGTCGTGCGCCTGTCGGCCGGGCGCGAGCAGCTCGACGACGCGATGCAGGCAATGTGCTTCCTCGCCGGTGCGAACTCGATGTTCTACGGCGACCAACTGCTGACGACGAGCAACCCGCAGACGCAGCGCGACCGCGCGCTGTTCGAGCGCCTCGGCATCCGCGCGAGCCAGGCCGATGCGCTGGCGGAAAACGCGTAAGCGGTCACGGCCGGCGCGCCGCGCCCGCCAATGAAAAAGCCGGGGCATGCCCCGGCTTTTCTTCATCCGATCGTCTGCACCGGATTGCCCTGCGCGTCGCGGATCACCGTCTTCTCCACCCGCCAGCGCACGCCATCGAGCCCGTCGATCGCATACTCGCCGGCGCGCGGCTTCAGCGTGCGCGCAAGCGCCTGCACCGCCGCATCGGTGAGCCGCAACGTCAGCGTGCCGTCTTCGTCGGTCGCGCCGTTCGCGTCGCCGCGCACGAACCGCACCGCGCCGTCGTGACCGACGAGGCGAAACGGCCGGTCGAACGGCAGCCGCAGCGGCAGCAGCGTGACGAGTTCGTCGACCTGTCGCGCGCCGACGGTGATCTCGATCACCGGCGCGCGCAGCAGCCGCTTGCGGGTTTCCCAGCCGAGCACGTCGGTGAACAGATAGGCGCTCGCCGAGCCGTCGCGCTGCGTCCCCGCGTCGACCTGCTCGCGCACGTCGGCGCGTTCGAGCAGCGACGCGCGGCCGAGATCGGTCACCCACAGCGGCATGTGCGGCAGCAGCGTGTCGAGCAACGCGCGCGTGCGCCAGCGCTTCGCGGCGCGTTCCTCGTCGAGCGTCAGCCCGACGACCTGCAGGAACGCGAGACGGCCGTGCGGCGTGTCGATCGCCGGCAGTTCCGGATCGAACGCGAAGCCCATCGAGCAGAGCGCCGTATCGGTATCGAGCGCGATCGGGCCGTTGGCCGTCATCCAGTGGCCGTCGTCGAACGCGTTGCCGCTCCGGAACACGTAGCGTGCGAGATTCTGCAGGAAGCTGAACACCCAGTGCGGCGGTTCGTCGTCGCCGGCCGCGCACGCCACGCGCATCGTCAACTCGAAGCCGAAGCCGCTGACGGCCGGATCGTCCGACTCCTTCGCATACAGCTCGCTCAGCCCGTACGTGACGAAATGCCAGTGCGGTACGGGTTCCGCGCGCTGCCACGCGCTGATCCCGTCGAGCGGATCGGGGCCGCCGAGCCGCCACTTGACCAGCGTGCCGTAGTGCTTCGGCGCCTGGCCCGGATAAAGGCGCGCGAGCGCAGCGTCGATCGCGTCCCAGCCAGGCGCGGCATCGTCGTCCGCGCCGTCATGCGTATCGTGCGTGGCGTCCGTCATGTGGCCCGCTCTCCCCGGTGATGTCGTGTTTTATGGTGTCGGTACGTGCGTCACACGTGCGACGTCGCGCCGTCGAGCGCCGCGCGCACGCGTTCGACGCGCTGCGCGTCGATGGGCGCCAGCACTTCGCCGCGCGGTCGCACGCCCGAGCCGAAATGCACCGCGCGCACGCCGGTGGCGCGCACGAAATCGCCGACCGCCTCGATCGTGAGCCCCGAGCCGGCCAACACCGTGCAGGTCGTGCCCGCCGCCTGCCGCACGAGCCGCGTGATCGTCGCGACCGCGTCGAGCACCGACGGATGGCCGCCCGACGTCAGCACGGACGTGACGGCCGGCACGCGCAGCAGCGCGTCGAACGCGGCGTTCAGATCGCGCGCGACGTCGAACGCGCGGTGGAACGTGAGCGCGCGCCCGTCCGCGGCGGCCGCGACGCGGGCCAGCGCGCCGAGATCGACGTCGCCGCGCGCGTCGAGCGCGCCGAACACGACGCCGTTCGCGCCGGCGGCGACGGCCGCCCGCACGTCGCGCTCGATCGCGCGCAGGTCGTCGGCGTCATAGACGAACGAGCGGCTGTGCGGACGCACGATCACGTTGACGGGAATCGGCACGGCGGCCACGACGGCCTCGATCAGCCCGACGCTCGGCGTCAGCCCGCCTTCGGTGATCGCGGTCACGAGTTCGAGGCGGTCGGCGCCCGCGCGGGCGGCGGCCTTCGCATCGCCGACGGTCGTGGCGATCACTTCGAGGAGGACGGAAGAAGCGGCGTGTCGGTTCATGGGCGGCCCGCGAATCGTCTGGACAATTCGCGCATCCTAGCCGAGCCGCGCGACGGACGCCAGCGTGCCGGCGGCCGCATACGTCGGCCGCGTGCGTCGGCCGCGTGCGTCGGCCGCGTGCGTCGGTCGCGTGCGTTGGTCGCGTGCGTCGGTCATATCTCGGTTGCGTACGTCAGCCGCGTATGTCGGCCGCATATGTCGTTTACGTACGTCAGCCGCGTATTTCAGCCGCGCCGCACGAGCCAGATGCCGACGAGCGCGGACAACGCCGTCACCGCGGTACCCGGCATGAACCGGAACATGTGCGCGTCGAAGTACGCGCCCTGCTGCTGCATCACGTCGACGATCGCCGGTGTGAGCAGGAGCATCGTCCAGCCCACCATCCCGAGCGCGGTGGTCGCGGCCGCGACGAGCAGCACGATGCCCGCGCCGCGCGCACGCGGCCGGAATACACCGGCAAACGCGCCCGCGAAGAGCAGCACGGCCGACACCGCGAACAGCACGGCGACGAATACGGCCGTCGCGCCCGTCTGCCCGACTTTCAGGAACGCGGCCATTTGCGCGGCAAGCACGCAGAAGCCGGCGATCGAGAACAGCACGATCGCCAGCGCGTTGCGCACGACGCTCACGCAACGGCCTGCCGGAAATACGCGGTCGCGGGGCGCCGGAACAGCAGGTAGACGAACAGCGCGAACAGCAGGACGCCCGGGATCAGCACCGGGAGCATCGACGCCGGCATGTTGATCAATGAGAACGCGATGCCGAACACGAACGTCACGACATAGGCGTTGCGCGACCATTCGCGCCCCTTGAGGATCGCGATGCCGATCACGACGTGCGCGGCTTCGATGATCATGCTGATGCCGAACGTCGCCCAGACGGGCAGCAGGTAGTGCGACATCAGCGCCTGGGTCGTCGGCATGCCGATCGAGAACGGCGTGTAGACGCAGGTGATCGCGTTGGTCACGATGATGATCCACGCGAGGATGGTCAGCGAAATCGGTCTTTTCATGGTGTTTTCCTTTTTATATTCGCCGCCATGGTGGCCCCCGGGACGGCGCGCGCACGGTCACGACGGCCGCGCTCGCGCCATTGTCGGGGAACCGCACGGCGAACGCAACGGACGTCCCCGCGCCGTCGCTCGCCGCATCCGGACCGCGTGCCGCTAGGCGGCCTGCTCGTCGTCGTCGCTCCAGTCGATGTCGCCGCACAGCACGCGCTGCGCATCGCCGACGCGCACGGCCACCGACAGCGTCACGCACGGCTGCGCCTCGTTGATCGACAGGTACGGCCGCGTGACCTGCACGCGCCCCGGTTCGGCGATCGCCGAGCGGAAATACGGCCGGCGCAGCCAGTTCGCGCCCTGCGCGTCCGCCAGCGGCGAAAAGCGCGCCTCGGCCAGCGCGCGATCGGCGCGCAGTACGACGTTGCGGCCCGACTGCCGGCCCTGCGCGTCGAGCAGGAAGCAGCGCGCAGCCGCGTCGAGCGCGAGGAAGTTCCAGCACACCTCGTCGAGCGGCTCGCCGGCCTCGAGACGCTCGGCCGCCCGTTCGAACGCGCGCAGGTACGGCGCGAGCCGCTGCGTGTCGCGCCGCTCGCGCGCTTCGGTCTGCTGACGAAAGCGCTCGGTCAGCTCGCCGATGCAGCCGGTCGCGGTCGCGCTGTCGGGCAGCCCCGGCGCCGGCCGGCCGAAGTAGTAGCCTTGCACGAAATCGGCCTCGCACGACAGCGCGATCTGCGCTTCGTGCTCGGTCTCGATCCCTTCGACGAGCACCAGCTTGCCGGCCTCGTGCAACAGCGTCACGAGCCCGTGCAGGATCGCGGTGAGCCCCGTGCGATGTGCCGCGTGCGACAACATGATCCGGTCGAGCTTCACGATGTCCGGGTTCAGCTGCCAGATCCGCTCGAGGTTCGAATGGCCCGCGCCGAAATCGTCGAGCGCGATCAGGAAACCGTGCGTGCGGAACTCGCGCACGGCCTCCGCGAGCCGCTCGACGTCCTCCGCGCGCTGTTCGAGCACTTCGAGCACGATGCGCCGCGGCGGCATGCCGAGCCGCTTCAGGTTCGCGAGCAGCGCGGCCGCCTGGAACGAATCCGTGAGCACGCCCGGATGGACGTTGAGAAACAGCCACTCGCGCTCCGCGCCGAGCAACGCGAAGTTCTCCAGATGCAGCGCCTGCGCGAGCCGGTCGAGCTGCAGCAGCTCGCCGCGGCGAGCGGCTTCGCCGAACACGTCGAGCGGCGACACGGCGCGGTCGAGCGAATCGTGCGCGCGCAGCAGCGCCTCGTAGCCGACCGCACGCTGGTGCGACAGGCTGAATATCGGCTGGAATACGGTCGTGAGCGTCAGGTCGCGGTGCTGCGTCGCGAGCCGTTCTAAGCCGGAGCTCATCTCCCGCTCGAACCGGTACGGCGACGCGGCGGCCGGACGCTCCTGTTGCACGATCGTCATGCCCTTCTCCTGGTGATGCAGTCGAACGCGACGTCCGGCGAAACGGACGACGAACGGGACGGCGCGCGCAATGTCATGGTTGGACCCTCGGTTGCCCGGCTCGGGCCGGGCGGCTTGCTCACCTTCAAGCAAGCTCCGTGCAAGGTGCGCGGAACCCATGCGCCGCACGGCCGCGCCGGGCCGTCGCACCATCGTGGCGCAGCGCCGGCGCACCATTTTCGTGCGCACGCACCGGCCGCTCGAGCGCATCCGTCACGTCGGCACGCTACACTCCGTACGACCGTTTCATTCTGCCTCTCCGCCGTATCGATGGAAATCGTCTTCACAGTCCTGATCCTGCTGCTGACCGTCGCGCTGTCCGGCGCCGTCACGCGCCTCCTGCCGTTGCAACTGCCGCTGCCGCTGATGCAGATCGCGTTCGGCGCGATGCTCGCGTGGCCGAAGCTGAACCTGCACGTCACGTTCGACCCCGAAATCTTCATGCTGTTGTTCATTCCGCCGCTGCTGTTCGCGGACGGCTGGCGAATTCCCAAACGCGAGCTTTACCTGCAGCGCCGCGCGATCCTGATGCTCGCGTTCGGGCTCGTGTTCATGACGGTACTCGCAGTCGGCTACTTCGCGCATTGGCTGATTCCCGAGTTGCCGCTGCCGATCGCGTTCGCGCTCGCGGCGGTGCTGTCGCCGACCGATGCGGTCGCGCTGTCCGGCATCGCAGGCAAGGGGCGCATTCCGCCGCAACTGATGCACATCCTCGAAGGCGAGGCGCTGATGAACGACGCGTCGGGCCTCGTCGCGCTGAAGTTCGCGATCGCGGCCGCGCTGACCGGCGTGTTCTCGCTGCGCGCCGCATCGGTCACGTTCGTGATCGTCGCGGCCGGCGGGCTCGCGACGGGCGCGCTCGTCGCGTGGCTGTTCAGCGCGCTGTCGACGCGCTTCCTGAATGCCGAGCAGGAGGGCGATCCGGCCCCCGGCATCGTGATGACGCTGCTGGTGCCGTTCGCGGCCTACCTGTTCGCCGAGCACCTCGACCTGTCGGGCGTGCTCGCGGCCGTGTCGGCCGGGATGATGATGAACTACACGAGCTTCTCGCGTAAAAGCACCGTCGCGTCGCGCGTGCGCGCCGAAAGCACGTGGGCGATGATCGAGTTCGTGTTCAACGGCATGGTGTTCATCATGCTCGGGCTGCAGTTGCCGCACATCATCGGCCGCGCGCTCGTCGACGCGCACCATACGAGCGACGCGCTGGTCGGCCGCATGATCTTCAACGTGTGCGCGATGATGCTCGCGCTGTATGCGATCCGCTTCCTGTGGGTGTGGCTGCTGCGCTGGTTCGCGAGCCGCCGCGCCGCGCGCCACGGCCTCGCCGGCACGATGGCCGGCGTGCGCACGATCGCGGTGATGACGGTTGGCGGCGTGCGCGGCGCGGTCACGCTCGCCGGCGTGCTGTCGATCCCGGTCGCGCTGTCCGACGGCGCGCCGCTGCCGGGCCGCGACACCGCGGTCTTCATCGCATCGGCCGTGATCCTGGGCTCGCTGATCGTCGCGGTGATCGGCCTGCCGCTGCTGCTGCGCGGCGTGCGCTCGACGCGCAACCCGCTCGGCGACGAGGAGCGCCTCGCACGCTCGGCCGCCGCGCAGGCCGCGATCCGCGCGGTCGATTCGTCGCACGACGCGATCTCGGCCGATCTCGACGAATCGGGCGCGGCACGCTGCGCGGACATCTCCGCACGCGTGATGGACCAGTACCGCCGCCGGCTGGCCGCGCTGGCCGAAGACGGCCCCACGCCGCGCGCGCAAGCGCAGCAGGCCGAAACGATGGAGCTGCAGATGCGGATCGCGGCCGTGCGCGCGGAACGCTCGGCGCTGTATCGGCTGCGCAGCGACAGCAAGATTTCCGACGAGACGCTGACGAAGCTGCTTCGCGAGATCGACCTGTCCGAAACCGCGCTGTCGACGCGCAAGAAAGGCATTCTCTGAGCGACCGGCCGCGGCCTGCGCGCCGCCGCCCGCGGGCATGAAAAAACGGCGACGCATCGGCGTCGCCGTTCTCGCCTCCGCTCGCGATCGCGTTACTTCGCGACGACGACCGGAATCCCCTTCAGCATCCCCGCGCCCTTCATCTCGTCGAGCGCGTGCTGCACGGCCGCGCTCGTCGCCGCGTCGATACCGAGCTGCAACGCGAGCTCGCGTTCCGCGCGCTTCACGCCGGCGAGGTTACGCACCTTCACGTGGCCGAAGCCGCGCACGCGCGCGTGCAGGTCGGCCAGTTGCACGACCTGCGCCGCATTGCCGGGCGTCATCGCGGCGAACGCACGCGCGAGCGTGGTCTCGTAGTCGTCGGCCAGCGCGCGCTCCATCCTGCGCTCGACCGTGCGGCCGAACGGATCGAGCCACGTGCCGCGCAGGCTGCGCACGCGCGCCAGCATGCCGAGCACCGGCCACATCCACTGGCCGAACACGCGCTTCTTCGGCGTGCCGCCGTCGCTGCCGGCCTTCGCGACCGTCGGCGGCGCCAGATTGAACTTCACGCGGTACGCGTGGCCCGGCACGCCTTCGAACTGCGCTTCGAGCGCCGTGCGGAACGCGTCGTCCGTGTACAGCCGTGCGACTTCGTATTCGTCCTTCACCGCGAGCAGCCGGTAGAACGTCGTCGCGACCGCGCGCGTGAGCGCGTCGTCGCCCTTCGCGCGCGCCGCGTTCACCAGCGCACGGTAGCGCTCGACGTAGCGCGCGCCGCCGTATGCGTCGAGGCGCGCTTCGCGATCGGCGATCAGCTCGGCGAGCGTCTCCGGCGCGGCGTGGGCGGCCACCGCATGTCGCGCGTTCCACAACGCGTCGAGGCCCGCCGCGTCGCCGGCCGCCATCCGGCCGATCGAGAACGCGAGCTTGTTCATCGGCACCGCGACGTTGTTCAGCTCGATCGCGCGCATCATCGCGGCGAGCGACACCGGTACGAGACCGAGCTGCCACGCGTAGCCGAGCATCAGGATGTTCGCGCCGATCGAATCGCCCAAGAACTTCGCGGCGAGCGCCTGCGCGTCGCAGCTCGACAGGTAGCCGTCGCCGGCCGCGTGGCGCATCTTCTCGAGCAGCGCATCCGCGTGCAGGTTCGCGTCGGGGTTCTGCACGAACGACGCATTCGGGATCCGGTGCGTGTTGACGACGATTCGCGAACGCGCGTGACGCACCGTCTGCAGCGCTTCGGCGCTTGCGCCCACGACCATGTCGCACGCGAGCAGCACGTCGGCCTGCTGCGTGTCGATGCGCACCTGGTTCAGCCAGCGGTCGCTGGACGCGATCCGCACGAACGACAGCACCGAGCCGCCCTTCTGCGCGAAGCCCATGAAGTCGAGCACCGATGCGCTCTTGCCTTCGAGGTGCGCGGCCATGCTGATCAGCGCGCCGACCGTCACGACGCCGGTGCCGCCGACGCCCGTCACGAGCATGTCGAACGGCGCCGCGTCGAGATGCGTCGCCGGCACCGGCAACGCGTCGACGCGCGCGGCGAGCGCCGCTTCGTCGAATGCGGCGCCGGCCGCCTTCTTCAGCGCCGCGCCTTCGACCGTCACGAAGCTCGGGCAGAAGCCGTTCACGCACGAATAGTCCTTGTTGCACGACGACTGGTCGATGCGGCGCTTGCGGCCGAGCGGCGTTTCGAGCGGCTCGACCGACAGGCAGTTCGACTGCACGCCGCAGTCGCCGCAGCCTTCGCACACCGCGTCGTTGATGAACAGGCGCTTGTCCGGGTCGGGGAATTCGCCTTTCTTGCGGCGGCGGCGCTTCTCGGCCGCGCAGGTCTGGTCGTAGATCAGCACGGTGACGCCCGGCGTCTCGCGCAATTCGCGCTGCACCGCGTCGAGTTCGCTGCGGTGATGGAACGTCGTGCCGGCCGGGAACTGCCCGTGATGGCCGTCGTACTTCTGCGGCTCGTCGGACACCACGACGAAGCGCGACACGCCTTCGGCCTCGACCTGCCGCGCGATCTGCGGCACCGAGATGCTGCCGTCGACCGGCTGGCCGCCCGTCATCGCGACCGCGTCGTTGTAGAGGATCTTGTACGTGATGTTCGCTTTCGCGGCGACCGCCTGGCGGATCGCGAGGATGCCCGAGTGGAAGTAGGTGCCGTCGCCGAGGTTCTGGAACACGTGCTTCGTGTTCGTGAACATCGCGTGCGCGGCCCAGTCGACGCCCTCGCCGCCCATCTGGATCAGCCCGGTCGTGTCGCGTTCCATCCACGACGCCATGAAGTGGCAGCCGATGCCGGCCTGCGCGATCGAGCCTTCCGGCACCTTCGTCGACGTGTTGTGCGGGCAGCCCGAGCAGAAGTACGGCGTGCGCTTCACCGCATCGGCCTCGTTCGACAGGATCTGCGGCGCGACGAGATCGACGACGCGCTCGCGGCGGTCGAGCGCCGGCTTGTGCCGTGCGAGCCAGTCGGCGAACACCGGCAGGATGCGCGACGGACGCAGTTCGCCGAGCTCGGACAGCAGGCACGCGCCGGCCGCGTCGTGCTTGCCGAGCACGCGCGGGCGCGCGCCTTCGGCACGGTTGTACAGGTAGTCCTTGATCTGCTGCTCGATGACGGGGCCCTTCTCCTCGATCACCAGCACTTCGGCGAGCCCGTCGACGAAGGTCTCGAGCCGCGTCATTTCGAGCGGATACGACAGGCCGACCTTGTAGATCCGCACGCCGGCCGCGTCGAGATCGGCGACCGTCAGGTCGAGGCGGCGCAGCGCTTCCATCAGGTCGAGGTGCGCCTTGCCGCAGGTGACGATCCCGACGTTCGCGTGCGCGCTCGGCGCGATCCACTTGTCGATGCTGTTGACGCGCGCGAAGTGGCGGACAGCGTCGAGCTTCGCCGCGAGGCGCGCCTCGATCGTGAGGCTCGGCAGGTCGGGCCAGCGGTTGTGCAGGCCGCCCGCGGGCGGCGTGAATCCTGCCGGCGCCGGCCAGCGCGTCTGCAACGCATCGAGGTCGACGGTCGAGCCCGACTCGACCGTTTCCGAGATCGCCTTGAAGCCGACCCACGCGCCCGAATAGCGCGACAGCGCCCAGCCGTACAGGCCGAATTCGAGCATGTCGGCGATGTTCGACGGGTTCACGACCGGCATGTGCCACGCCATCATCGCGAAGTCGCTCTGGTGCGGCATCGACGACGACACGCAGCCATGGTCGTCGCCCGCGACGACCAGCACGCCGCCGTGCGGCGACGAACCGTACGCGTTGCCGTGCTTCAGCGCGTCGCCCGCGCGATCGACGCCCGGGCCCTTGCCGTACCACATCGCATACACGCCCTCGACCGTGCGCTCGGGGTCGGCCTCGACCCGCTGCGTGCCGAGCACGGCCGTGCCGCCGAGTTCCTCGTTGATCGCGGGCAGGAAGCGCACGCCGCTCGCGTCGAGCAGTTTCTTCGCCTTCCACAGCTGCTGATCGACCATGCCGAGCGGCGAGCCGCGGTAGCCGCTGACGAAGCCGGCTGTGTTCAGCCCCTGCTCGACGTCGGCCGCGCGCTGCATCAGCAGCAGGCGGATCAGCGCCTGCGTGCCGGTCAGGAAGATCCGGCCGCGCGTCGCGGTCAGGTTGTCGGTCAGGCGGTAGTCGGACAGGGCAGGCGTGCCGTCGACGGGCAGGCGGGCGGTCATGGGGGGAGTCTCCGGATTGTGCTGTTCTGGGCCGTGCGCGGCGGGGCGTCGGATGACGCGCCGGTGCCGGCAGCGAATGGCTCTATTTTTTCGCGCGCCGCCGAGAATGTTTTTCCTCATCTTGCTCGGACCGGCGCGCAGCGAGAAAAACTGCGCAGCTTTTGGCCGACATTTGAGAGAGTTTTCGCGCGGGCGGCGGGAGCGCGGTGGGTGATGCGTCGGGGGGCGGTCGAGGCTCGGGTGGAAAAGCCGGCGCAGGTCGCAAGGGGCGCCGCCCGACCGGCGATCGGCGCGCGAACCCCGCCCGACAAGGGTTTCGGCGGCATCGGCCGTCGCCCTCACCATTGAAATGCACAGCGTTCCGAGTGGCCGGAAGCGACGGATGTCCACAACGCCGCCCCCTTCGGCTGATCGGGTTCGCGCGCTCACCGTTCGATTGCACAGCATTTCGAGTGGCGTCGGAGCCGGGATGTCCACATCCGAATCGACACGCGGGACGCTCGGGCAACGGCGCTCACCGTTGAAATTCACAGCGTGGCGAGTGGGTCGCGGCGATGGATATCCACATCGGAAATCGCGGGGTTTCGTCGGTCCTCTGCTTGCGCTCACCGCTCGAATACACAGCGCCGAGCGTGGGTTTGGAGGGCGAATGTCCTCGCCGGATCCCGCATGCCGCGCGATTGCCGGATCGCACTCACCGTTGAAATACACAGCGCTTCGAGTGCTTGACCGGGACGGATGCTCCCGCCTGAACACGCAGGCCACGCGATTGCCGACGCACTCTCACCATTGATATACACAGGGGTTTGACTGACTGTGGTGGCAGTTGTCCATGTGCGGATCCACGTTGCCTCCCGGCCATCCGCGCACCCTCACCGTTGAAAACCACAGCGCTTCGAGTGATCGACCGGGCCGGATGCCCTCGCTTGAACACGCAGGCCATGCGATTTCCGACTCACTCTCACCGTTGATATACACAGGGACTCGACTGGCCGCGGTGGCGGTTGTCCACGCCCGGATCCACGTTGCCTCCTGGCCATCCGGGCACTCTCACCGTTGAAAACCACAGCGATTCGAGTGATTGACCGGCCGCATGCCCTCGCCTGAGCACGCAGGCCATGCGATTGCCGACGCACTCTCACCATTGATATACACAGGGACTCAACTGGCTGTGGTGGCGGTTGTCCACGTGCGGATCCACGTTGCCTCCTGGCCATCCGGGCACTCTCACCGTTGAAAACCACAGCGTCTCGAGTGATGGAGTGGGCCGGACGTCCTCGCCTGAACACGCAGGCCACGCGATTGCCGACCCACTCTCACCGTTGATATACACAGGGACTCGACTGGCTGCGGTGGCAGTTGTCCACGGGCGGATCCGCGTTGCCTCCCGGCCATCCGGGCACTCTCACCGTTGAAAACCACAGCGCTTCGAGTGATGGAGCGGGCCGGATATCCACATAGACGAGCGTTCTCCGATCGATAACCGCCGCGCCTCTCGAGGGACGCCAACGACCGGCGGTCCATACTGGAAGCGGCTCGTCACGCGATCAGGCACCGATGCTCACCGTCGAGATACACAGTGCCCAGAGTCGTTTCGGCGGACGGATGTCCACACGGCAATGCGCGTAGCCGTTGCTCGCAATCTGGCTCCTCGGCCTGACAGGAACATCGCTTCGCGTGGCGTCGGCGGTCGAACGGCCGCATCCTGAAGGGCGACGCGCCGATCGCGGGCTCACGCTCACCATTGAATTGCACAGCGCGCAGCGTCGCTGGAGCAAGCGGACAAGCGCGTCGAAATCCGCGCGTTGCGTACCACGCCGCGGCGCTCACCGTTAGAATGCACAGCCGTTCGATAGGGGGCCGGAGCCGGATATCGACATCGCCCGGCCCGCATGCCCGGGGGCGGATACGCGCGCCATCGGCTAGAATGCGCGTCGCCTTGCACGGCGACACTGGCCCGAGACCCGCGCCGTTGCAGGCGCGCAGCCGGATCGGTCGCGGCACTCACCATTGAATTTCACAGCATTTCGCTTCGTCCGGACGCGAGTTGTCCACAACCCGTTTCATGTATCGCGCAGCATCCGGTCACCTCACCAGTGAAAACCACAGGGCGCCGAGTCGTTTCGACGCGCGGATATCCACAACCCGGGGCGCGACCGGATCTTCATCTGCCGGTCGACGGACGCCTTGACGCACGAAATTCCGGAAAAGCCGCAAAGGCTTGTCCGGACGGCCTCGACGGCACACTCACCGTTCGATTGCACAGCGTTTCGAGTGGCCTTGGCGACGTGTTGTCCACATCCCGTCGACGCTGCTTCGTCGCGCCGGCACGCCCGGGCGACGTTATTCCGCGATCGACCGGATGATCTTCGCCGGATTGCCGCCGACCAGCGTATTCGGCGGCACGTCCCGCGTGACGACAGCCGCGGCCGCGACGACCGCGTTCTCGCCGATCGTCACGCCGCCGATGATCGTCGCCCCCGCGCCGATCCACACGTTCCGCCCGATCACGATCGGCTTCGCGACCACGCAGTCGCGTCGCCGCGACGGCTCGACCGGATGACCGGACGTGATGAGGCTGACGTTCGGGCCGATCATCACGTCGTCGCCGATCTCGAGTCCGCCCAGGTCGTAAAACGTGCAGTTCTGGTTGACGAACACGTTGCGCCCGAGCTTCATGCCGGCGCCGCCCGTCGCATGGAACGGCGGGATCAGCACGAAACCGTCGTCCACCTGCGTGCCGATCAGTTCGCCGAACAATGCGCGCACGTCCGCCGCATCGTCGAACGTCAGGCGGTTGAGCCGCGCGGTGATCGCCATCGCCCGTTTGATCTCGGCCACCATGGCCGCCGATTCGGGTGTCCTGCGCGGAATGATCGTGGTGCGATCGTCGTTTGCCATGCGTGACGGGTCTCCATTAGGTGCGGGGTTTGCGCGATGCGTCGGCGAATCGCGGGCGAGCGGCCGATTGCGTTGCCGCGTGCGCGGAGGCAGCGGATTGGGCCCGGCACATTGTAGTGATGCCGCTTTTTCGCCGGGATTTTCTGAAGGCTCCGTGAATAACTAGTTTCTGTATAACTAGTTATTCACGGAGCCCTTGTCCCATAAGGTTTCATCGCGTCTTCCGCCCTTTACCGCATGCAACCGACTCGAACGCCCCTAGCCGGGCGCCCCTAGCCGGTCCCCTGTCCCAACCTCCCGCGCTCGGGTACGCTTGAGCCTCCACCGGATCGACACCTGCACCCAAACGCGGAGGCGCGATGAAGCTCTACTACTGGCCGAAGACCCGGGCATTCCGGGCGCTGTGGATGCTCGAGGAAATCGGTGTGGTGTACGAACTCGTGCCGGTCGATCTGCGCTCGCACGAACAGGGCAGCGATGCGTTCGTGCAGGTCAACCCGATGGCCAAGCTGCCCGCGCTCGACGACGGCGGCGCCCCGTTCGCCGAATCGGGCGCCGTGCTGCTCTATCTCGCCGATCGCTGCCCCGCTGCCGGCCTCGGCATCGCCCCCGACGATCCACTGCGCGGCCGTTTCCTCCAGTGGATGTTCTTCACGCCGACCTGCCTCGAACCGGCGATGGCCGAGAAATTCACCGGCGCGTCGGGCAATCCGGTCGCGTTCGGCTGGGGCAACATCGCGCGCGTGCAGCGTGCCCTCGCGCAAGCGCTCGCCCACAGTCGCTGGCTCGTCGGCGAGCGCTTCACCGCGGCCGACCTGCTGCTCGCGAGCACGCTGAAGATCGCGTTCGACGCGCATCTGCTGCCGCATGAAGGCGTGCTCGGCGACTACGTCGCGCGCGCCGAGGACCGCGACGCGTTCCGCCGCGCGGTCGCGATCGAACGGCGCGAGGCGGCGCGTCTGCTGCACGCGTGACGCGCACCGGGGCGGCGCCCCGCCGCCGTCGATCACGTCTGCGCGGCCGGCCCCGGCGGCGACGCGTCCGCGTCGATCGCCACGCCCGGCGAACCGCGCGCGTCCGTGTCGACGTCGATCGGCACGACGTCGTGAAAATGCGTGTAATCGATGTGCGTGATGCCGTCCTCGTCGTGCATCAGGTCGACATAGCGGTGGCGCCAGCGGATCTCGCCATGCGCCCATGCATGACGCGCCTGCATGACCTGCGCGGTGGTCTCGTCCGAGCCCTCGATCGTGATCAACAGTTGCGCGTCGCGCGCGGCGAGCGATTCGGGCGTCTCGCCGAACAGCGCGCTCGACTCGTCGATCACGTGCATCAGGTTCCAGCCGAGCAGGAAGATCGGATGCTCGTTGCGCACGAGCGGCAGGTCGTGAATCTTGCGCAGCGAATAGCCCTCGTGCGTGCCTTCGACGCGCATCAGCCGCAGCTTCGCCTGTGCCTCGGCAATCACGTTCTGGCGAGCATTCGCGGCGCGCACCATCAGCGTCATCCGGCCGTTCAGCGGCCGCACGATCGCGTAGCGCGCGAACAGGATCTTCGCCTGCGGCCGCGAAAAACGCGCGAACACGAGCCCCGTGGCCAGCGCGATACCCGACATCCCGACGAAGATCTCGAACGTCGCGACGAGGTGCGCATAAACCGTCTGCGGATGCATGTCGCCGTAGCCGACGGTCGCGAGCGTCTCGACGCTGAAGAAGAACGCGCCGCCGAAGCCGGCCGGCGACTGGTTCGCGATCGGCGCATGGCCGAGCAGGTAGAGCGTCGCGAAACCGCCGTTGAGCAGCAGGAACAGGACCGCGAGCGACAGGAAGAACACGGGCCAGCTCACCGTCAGCGCACGGTGATAGAAATCGCGCCAGCCGAGCGGCGGCATCCCGTACGCGATCACCGGGCGGGTGCCCGACCAGATCTTGCGGCCACGGCCGCGGGAGGCTGGGGAGGACGAATCGACGTTCATCGCGCGGCGCCGGTTGCAGGGAGGCGATGAGCGTAGCACGCGCGGCAGCGGCCGGGAATGCGGAGCAGTTCGGAACGGAAACCCGCCGCGCAGCCGCGAAAAAAAACCGGCCGCACGAGCGGCCGGCTGGGTCGTCGTGCGGGCTCGCGCGCGGCGCCCGCCGCGATCACTTCCGGTCGACGATCACCTGGTCGAACGTGCCGCCGTCGGCGAAATGGGTCTTCTGCGCGTTCGCCCAGCTGCCGAAGACCTGCTCGACGCTGAACGTCTTCAGCGGCTTGAACTCGGCCGCATGTTTCTTCAACACGGCCGCGTCGCGCGGGCGCAGATGGTGCTGCGCGATGATCTCCTGCGCTTGCGGCGTGTACAGGTAGTCGAGATACGCCTGCGCGACCTTGCGCGTGCCTTTCTTGTCGACCACCTTGTCGACGACGGCGACGGGCGGCTCCGCGAGGATGCTCGCCGACGGATACACGGCGTCGAACTGCGCGCCCGACGCGCCCGTGTCCATCAGCGCGACCTCGTTCTCGAACGTGACGAGCACGTCGCCGATGCCGCGCTGCGTGAACGTCGTCGTCGCGCCGCGGCCGCCCGAATCGAGCACCGGCACGTTGCGGAAGATCGCCTTCTCGAAGTCGAGCGCCTGCTGGTCGGTCGCACCCTTCTGCTTCTGGAAGCCCCAGGCGGCGAGATACGCATAGCGGCCGTTGCCCGACGTCTTCGGGTTCGCGATGATCACCTGGACGCCCGGCTTCGCGAGATCGCTCCAGTCCTTGATCGCCTTCGGGTTGCCCTTGCGCACGAGGAACACCATCGTCGTCGAGTACGGCGAACTGTTGTCGGGGAAGCGCGCGCGCCAGTCCTTCGGCAGCAACTGGCCGCGCTCGGCGAGCAGGTCGATGTCGTTCGGCTGGTTCATCGTCACGACGTCGGCCTGCAGCCCCTGCAGCACCGACAGCGCCTGCGCGCTCGACGCGCCGTGCGACTGCTTGATCGTGACCGTCTCGCCGGTCTTCTGCTTGTAGGCGGCGGCAAAGCTCGCGTTGATGTCCTTGTACAGCTCGCGCGTCACGTCGTACGACACGTTCAGGATCGACGTGTCCGCCTGCGCGGCCGTCGCCGCCACGACCAACGCCGCCGCCGCGCCCGTGTGCAGCCAGCGGCCGATCCGCTTGATGCTTGCCATCGTGATATGCCCCGTTTCCAGTGGTGGTGAATGTGCGTGACCGCACGCGTACGCGCCGTCATCGAAACGTAAGCGGGCATTCTAGCGGCCGGGCGCATCGCGCCTTCCAATCAGTCGTGAAAAGCAAATCTCGAATCCTGCTAAACGACGGCCGGGTCTCGCGCGCCCTGCCGCCCCGGTGTTAAGATCGCCGCTCAGCCCACTCACGGTTCATCCATGTCCGCTACCCTGCGCTCGCCCTCGATCCTCGCCGCCGTCGCGGCAGGTGCGCGCGCGGCCGGGCTGAAACTGAAAAAACGACTCCTCGACTGACGGGGACGTCGCGTCCCGTCAGGCGAATGCCGGACGGGATGCCCGCAGGTCGTTTCTTTCTCCTTGCACGCACGCCTCGCTCCGGCATCGCGCCGGCGGAACGGTCCCTTCCCACTCCGTTTCCACCATGAGGCTTTGCATGAACACACGTTTCGAAGGTATCTGGCTGCCGATCGTCACGCCGTTCCACCACGGCGAGGTCGATCACGCGGCGCTCGCGCGGCTTGCGCACCGTTATGCGGCCGCCGGCATCGCAGGCTTCGTCGCGGGCGCGACGACCGGTGAAGGCGTGCTGCTCGACGCGCGCGAACAGGACGCGGTGTTCGCGACGCTGCGCGACGCGGCGCCCGCGCTGCCGATCGTCGTCGGGCTGACCGCGAGCGCGACGCATTTCGCGGCCGCCCGCGCGCGGGAACTCGCGGCGCTGCGCCCCGACGGGCTGCTCGTCACGCCGCCCGTCTACGTGCGGCCGACGCAGGACGGCATCCGCCGCCATGTCGAGGCGATCGCCGCCGCGGCCGACCTGCCCGTGCTCGTCTACAACATCCCGTACCGCACCGGCGTGAACGTCGAACTGGACACGCTGCAGGCGCTCGCGCGCGATCCGCGCGTCGCGGGCATCAAGGAATGCGGCGGCACGCTCGACCGGATGAGCCGGCTCGTGCACGACACGCCGCTCGCGATCCTGTCCGGCGACGACAACCAGAACTTCGCGGCGATGTGCGCGGGCGCGCACGGCGCGATCGCGAGCAGCGCGCACGTGCTGCCCGAATGGCATGTGCGGATTCATGCGTGGCTGCGCGACGGGCGGCTCGCCGACGCGCGGCGCCTGTCGGTCGCGCTGCAGCCGCTCGTCGCGGCGCTGTTCGCGGAACCGAACCCGGCGCCGGTGAAGGCCGTGCTCGCCGCACAAGGGTGGTGCGAGGACGAGTTGCGGCTGCCGTTCGTGCCGGCGAGCGACGGGTTGCGGGAGAGGCTGGGCAGGCTCCGTGCGGCGCTCGAGGAAATCGAACCGCACGCTGCGGCTGTATGAACGGCCGGTCATGCATCGGGGGCCGGCGACCGCCGGCCTCCCGCCTGGCAGATTGTTTCAGACTGTCAGAACCACAGACATGCCGTACCGGGCGAGATGCCCATCGGCGGTGACGAGCCGCAAGGGTTCATGCTGGGCCTGCGCAACGAGCAGCCGATCGAACGGGTCGCGATGATGGCTCGGCAAGTTGCGTACGGCCGCCCCGTGTACGGCCCGGACCGGCAGTTCGCGGAACCCGCTCGCCCGAAGCACGCGAACTAGCCGATCCACGTCGACATCGAGCTTCCCCAAGCCGGCCTTGATCGCGGCTTCCCAGATACTCGCGCTGCTGACGAACCGCTCGTCGGCATCCGCGATCAGCCTGCGTGCTCGGGCGCTGAGCTTCGGGTCATCGGTCACGCTCCACAAGAAGATGTGCGTATCGAGCAGCAACCGCATCAGCGCCCTTCGAAAGCAGCCAGCACGTCGTCGGGCAGCGGTGCGTCGAAGTCGTCCGCGATCCGAACCTGACCTTGCAGGAGACCGAACCGAACGGGCCGTTTGACGGATACGGACCGATCCCCGGATGCTGGCGGGTTCGAGATCGCGGTTTCCTTGCCGGAAATCGAAACGTCGACTTGTTGCGATGGATCGGCCGTGGTGCCGGGGATATTTGCGCGTTGCATGATGACCTCCGCTTTGGATGCCACCACTGTATTCAAGTCGGCCCGAACGATCCATTCAGCCGAATGGGGGATGCCTGCAGGATCTCGGCGGCTCGTCACGCCGCGAGCGCTACGCCGCCCTCCTCCGTCGCGCCCCGCACCGCCTGCGTCACGATCCGTGCAAGCCGGTCGACCGTCGGGGTCGCCGACGACGTGCGCCGCAGCAGGATCAGCGGCAGGCTCGGCAGCGCCGGCAGCCCGCACGACGCGGCATCGAGCACGCGCACCGAAGCCGGCAACCCGTAATGCGAGCGCACCGTCAGCCCGAGCCCCGCCGCCGCGGCCGCCCATAGCCCGGCCAGGCTCGGCGTCGTGAACGCGACGCGCCACGGCACGCCGGCACGATCGAGCGCATCGGTCGCCGCGCCGAAGAACCGGCACGGCCGGTCGAACACGACGAGCGGCAACGGCTCGCCCGTCGCCCGCACCGCACGATCGCCAGGTTCGCCGGCGCCGCCTTCCCCGCCCGCGTCCCCGCCGCCGCCCGGCACACCGAAACCACCGCCCGCCGCCGCGCCGATCCATTGCATCGGCACCTGCGCGATCGCTTCGCCGTCGATCCCCGCCCGCGACACGAGCGCCGCCGACGCCGGATCGCCCCACACGAGCGCCAGATCGAGCTGGTTCGCATCGAGCCGGTCGAGCAGCTCGGCGTTGCGCGCCACGCGCGCCTCGATCTTCACCTTCGGATGCGCACGCGCGAACCGCCCGAGCACGTCCGGCAGGATCGCCTCGCCGAAATCCTCCTGCAGCCCGACCCGTACCCAGCCGTCGAGCTTCACGCCGCGCACGGCCGCGGCCGCCTCGTCGTTCAGCTCGATGATCCGCCGCGCGTAGCGCAGCATCGCGTCGCCGGCGTCGGTCAGCGCGAGCCCGCGCCCGGCTTTCACGAACAGCGGCGTGCCGGCCTGCTCCTCGAGCTTGCGGATCTGCGCGCTCACCGCCGACGACGAGCGCGCGACACGGTCCGCCGCCTTCGCGAAACTGCCGAGATCCACGCCCGCGACGAGGCTGCGCAGCGCCGCGACGTCGAAGTTGGGCCGCGCCAGCGCGGCATCGGCCATCGCGAGCGGCTCGCCGCCGTCGCGCGGAATATCTTGTCCGGGCATCTCAATCATCCTGTTTCATCGAACGATTCATCCAAAACTTTCCGATTTTCAGGATGAATGTAGGCCGCCAGACTGTGCACGTCAACCTCGAACCGGGCCTGCCGTCATGGATACCTCGTGCATCGCTTCCCCCTCTTCGCCTGCCCGCGACGTGCGCGGGCCGGCCCATCGCTGGCGCGTGCTGGCCGCCGGCGTCGCCGCCAACATGAGCTTTTCGGCCGCCGCGGCCGGCATTCCGACCACGGCCGTGTGGATGCGCGCCGCCTACCATCTGGACAACGGCGCACTCGGTCTCGTGCTCGGCGCGCTCGGCTTCGGCGTCGCGCTGTCCGAGCTGCCGTGGGGCATCGCCGCCGACCGCTTCGGCGACCGCCGCGTGCTGCTGACCGGGCTCGTCGCGACGGCCGCGATGCTCGTGCTGATGGTGGGCACGATCGTTCCGACCGCGCACGCGGCGCCGCCGCTGATGCGCGTCGTCGCGGCGATGGCCTGCGTCGGCCTGCTCGGCGGCAGCGTGAACGGCTCGAGCGGGCGCGCGGTAATGCGCTGGTTCGGCGAGCGCGAACGCGGGCTCGCGATGAGCATCCGCCAGACGGCCGTGCCGCTCGGTGGCGGCCTCGGCGCGGCGCTGCTGCCGTCGCTTGCATCGCACGCGGGATTCGCTGCGGTCTATGGCGCGCTGATGCTGCTGTGCGCGGGTTCGGCCGCGCTCACGTGGCGCTGGCTGCACGAGCCGCCCGACGTGCCCCGTGTCGCGCAACCGGTCTTCGCGCAGGCGGCCCTGACGCAGGCGACCCCGACGCAGTCGCGCCTCACGCAGGCGGCCCACGGACAGTCGGCGCCGTCGCAGTCCGCCGCGCAATCGCCTGCGCATCCATCCGCACGCCCCGCGCGCAGCCCGCTCGCGAGCGGGCCCGTGTGGCGCATCGTGCTCGGCATCGGCCTGCTGTGCGCGCCGCAATTCGCGGTGCTCACGTTCGCGACGGTGTTCCTGCACGACTTCGGCCGGCTCGGTCTTGCCGGCATCAGCGCGGCGATGGTCGCGCTGCAGCTCGGCGCGATGGCGATGCGCGTCTGGAGCGGCCGCCATACCGACCGGCACGGCAACCGGCGCGCGTACCTGCGCGGTTCCGTGCTCGTCGCGGCCGGGTCGTTCGCGCTGCTCGCGGCGGCGACGGCCGGCAGCCCGCAGGTGCCGCTCGCCGCGATCGTCGCGATTCTCGTGTTCGCCGGCATCTGCGTGTCGGCATGGCACGGCGTCGCGTACACGGAGCTGGCGACGCTCGCGGGCGCGAACCACGCGGGCACCGCGCTCGGGATGGCGAACACGATCGTCTATCTCGGGCTGTTCGCGACGCCGCTCGCGATTCCGCCGCTGCTCGCCGCGAGTTCGTGGAGCGTGGTGTGGCTCGCGGCGGCGTCGATCGCGGGCGCGACCTATCCGCTGTTCGCGGTGAGATAGCCGCCGCCCGTTCCCCCCGTTTCGCGCGGGCGGCGCGGCGAAGATGCCGGCACCCGCGCCCCCGTCAGACCGCCTCGCGCGCCAGCGCACGCCGCGCGGCCGGCCGTTCGGCCTCGCGCTGCGCATGGGCAGTCCATGCGGGATGTCGCGTCATGTCGAGCCCGATCGCGACGCCCCAGCGATACAGCACGAGCAGGAACGGATCGACGATCGAATGCGCGCCCGGTTCGGCCCACGTGCGGCCGTCGGCCAGCAGGGCTTCGATCGACGCGTTCGCGGCCTCGATCGTGCTGCGTCCCTGCGCGCTGATCGCGCCGTGCAGCGCCGGATCGTCGATGAAGCGGCCCGGCCGCCACAGCGCGCCGTAGCCGACGCCATGCACCCAGCCGACCAGCCAGGCGAGCCATTCGTGGCAGCGCGCCTCGCGCAGCGGATCGCCGAGTGGCAGCAATTGCGCATCCGGGTAACGGCGCGCGAGATACGTGAGGATCGCCGGCGTTTCGGTCAGCACACGCGGTTCGCCCGGAATCGCGAGCACGGGCACGCGCGCCTTCGCGTTGATCGCGAGGTAGCGCGCTTCGAGGTTCTGCCGCTCCTTCACCGAGACGATCTCGATGTCGAACGGCGCGCCGGTTTCCTCCAGCGCGATGTGGGCGGCGAGCGAGCAGGCGCCCGGCGAAAGATAGAGACGATAGGCGTTCATGGTGGTATGGCCCGACGGGGCTGTGGAAGACGGAGCCGAGTGTAGGAACGCGTGCCGATGCGCGGCAAACGATGAATTGTCGTGCTCGGACATTAGTGTTACTAATACCCGCATGCGACGCATCCATCTCCCTCCGCTGCAGACGCTGCGCGCGTTCGAGACCGCCGTGCGGCTGCAGAGCTTCACGCGCGCGGCCGACGCGCTCGCGCTCACGCAGGGCGCGGTCAGCCAGCACATCCGCGCGCTCGAGGCGCAGCTCGGCTATCCGCTTTTCACGCGCGAGCGCAACGGCGCGACGCCGACGCACGCCGCGCATGCGCTCGCGCTGCAGGTGCGCCAGGGCCTGAGCGTGCTCGAACGCGCGTTCGAGCCGACGCTCGCGGTGCGCCGCCGCCCGCGCACCTGCGACGTGACGTTGAACGTGAGCGTGCTGCCGAGCGTCGCCGAGCGCTGGCTCGCGCCGCGCCTGCCGCGCTTCGCGGCCGCGCATCCGCACATTTCGATTGCGCTGCATCCGGACGTGGCGCTCGCGCCGCTGCGCAAGCGCGACCGCATCGACGTCGCGCTGCGCTACGGGCCGGGCACGTGGCCCGGCGTCGTCGCCGAGAAGCTGATGAACGAGACGATCTTTCCGGTCGCGAGCCCCGCCTACCGCAATCGCGACGGCATCGTGCCGCGCACGCCGGCCGACCTCGTGCGCGCGACGCTGCTGCGCCATCCCGCGCAGCCGTGGGAACCGTGGTTCCAGGCCGCGCGGCTCGACCTCACTGAATCCGCGCGCGCGCCGCGCTTCACCGATGCGAACGCGTTGATCGATGCCGCGCTGAAGGGGCGCGGCGTCGCGCTCGCGCGCCGCTCGCTGATCGAGCCCGAGCTCGCGGCCGGCACGCTCGTGCGCGTATCGACGGTGCGCATCACCGACGTGTACGCGCACTACGTCGTGTGGCGCCCCGGCCATCAGCATGAAGCGGCGATCCGCACCTGGCTCGACTGGCTGCGCAGCGAAGTGCGGCGCAGGACGCCGCGACGCTGACGCCGCCTGCCGGCACGCTCACGCGCGCGTCGGCGGCACGACCTTGTCGAGCGTGATCGGCAGATCGCGCACCCGCACGCCGGTCGCGTGATAGACCGCATTCGCGATCGCGGCCGGCACGCCGGTGATGCCGATCTCGCCGATGCCGCGAATGCCGAGCGAATTGAAATGCGTGTCGCTTTCGTCGACGAAACTCACGTCGAGCTCGCCGATGTCCGCGTTCACGGGGACGTGATATTCGGCGAGGTTCGCGTTCGTGAAGCGGCCGTGCCGCACGTCGAGATGCGAGCCCTCCTCGAGCGCGGTGCCGAACCCCCACACCATCCCGCCGATCAACTGGCTGCGCGCCGTCTTCGCGTTGAGCACGCTGCCGACGCTGTAGACGCCGACGATGCGCGGTACGCGAAGCGTGCCGAGCGCGGCATCGACGTGCACTTCGGCAAACACCGCGCCGAACGAATGGGATGCATAGCGCGACTTCTCGTCGCCCGGCTTCGTCGTCGCCTGCGCGTCGATCGGCCGGCCGCCGGCGCGCGCGATCACCGCCGCGGCCGGGTCGCGCCGCGACGGGTCGCCGCGCTGCACGACCCAGCCGTCGTCGATCGTCACGTCGTCGGCCGCGGCGCCGTGCAGCGGCGACCCCGGATCGGCGATCGCCAGCGCGATCAGCTTCGCGCGCGCCTGCCGCGCGGCCTCGCGCACGGCCGGCGCCACGCTCGCCGCCGACTGCGAGCCGCCCGACACCGGCGCGCGCGGCAGGCTGGAATCGCCGAGCACGAAGCGCACGTTCTGCGGCGCGAAGCCGAGCGCGTCGGCCGCGACCTGCGTCATCACCGTGTAGGTTCCGGTGCCGATGTCCTGCGTGCCCGACGCGACTTCGGCCGTGCCGTCCGGCAAGATGCGCGCCCGCGCGGACGCTTCGCTGCGGTTGGCCGGATAGGTGGCGGCCGCCATCCCGAGGCCGATCAGCGTGTGGCCGTCTCGCATCGTGCGCGGCGCGCCGGTGCGGCGCGACCAGCCGAAGCGCCGCGCGCCGAGCGCGTAGCACTCGCGCAGCTTGTTGCTCGACCACGGCTTGCCGTCCTGCGGATCGACCTGCGCGTAATTCGCGAGCCGCAGCGCGACCGGGTCCATGCCGAGCCGCCACGCGAGCTCGTCCATCGCCGATTCCAGCGCGAACGAGCCGGACGCCTCGCCGGGTGCGCGCATGAACGTCGGCGTGCCGACGTTCAGCGACACGATCCGGTGCGTGGTCGCCTGGTTCGGCACCGCGTACATGATCCGCGCAGGCATCCCGCACATTTCCGTCCAGTCCTCGAACGTCGACGTCGTGACGATCGAGTCGTGACGCATCGCGGTCAACGTTCCGTCCCGGCGTGCGGCCAACACGACGCGCTGTTCGGTGAGCGGCCGACCGCCGACCGGGCCGAACATCTGCGGCCGCGTCAGCGCAAGGCGAACCGGGCGCCCCGCCTGCTTCGCGGCCATCGCGCACAACGACACGTGCGACCACGACGAACCCTTGCCGCCGAAGCCGCCGCCGAGGAACGGCGAAATCACGCGCACCTGTTCCGGCGCAATGCCGAACACGGCGGCCACCGCCGCGCTCGCGCCCGACACGCCCTGCGTCGCATCGTGCAGCGTGAGCGTCGGGCCGTCCCAGTGCGCCATCGTCGCGTGCGGCTCGATCGGGTTGTGGTGCTGCATCGGCGTCGTATAGGTGGCGTCGATGCGCACCGCGCCTTCGCGCAGGCCGGCATCGACGTCGCCGCGTTGCGTGTCCATCGGGCGCCCCTGCTGCTTCGGCGGCACGCGCGCGCCGCGCTTCGCCTGCGCGAAATCGAGCGCTGCATCGTTCGCGCGATAGCGCACGCGCACGGCATCCGCGGCGTCGGTCGCCTGCTCGAGCGTCTCGGCGACGACGACCGCGACGGGCTCGTTGCCGTAGCGCACGGTGTCGTCCTGCAGCAGCGTGAGCCGGCGCCCGGCGGGCGGCGACAGCGGCGGCCGGCCGCCGTTGGGCAACCGCATCGCGTTCTCGTGCGTGATCACGATCAGCACGCCCGGCATCGCGCGGGCGCGCGCCGCATCGATCGATTCGATGCGACCGCTCGCGATCGTGCTCGTCACGAGCACCGCATGCGCGAGCCGCGCATCGGGAAACTCGGCCGCGTAGCGCGCGCCGCCCGTCACCTTGAGCACGCCGTCGACCCGGTCGAGCGGCTGTCCCGTCACCGTGTTCATGCGGCACCTCCCGTCGGCGCGGCGGCCGTTTCGACCGCACGGACGATCGCCCGCTGCGCGAGCGCGACCTTGAATCCATTGCCGTCGAGCGGTCGCGCATCGCGCAACGCCAGCGCGGCCGCCTCGCGCAGCGTCGCGTCGGTCGGTGTGCGGCCCGCGAGATGCGCTTCCGCCTCCATCGCACGCAACGGCTTGTGCGCGACGCCGCCGAGCGCGATCCGCGCGTCGGCGACGCGCGGGCCGTCCATCCGCAGGGCCGCCGCGACCGACACCAGCGCGAACGCGTAGCTCGCGCGGTCCCGCACTTTCAGATAGTGCGCATGGTCGGCGAAGCGCGGCGGCGGCAAGTCGACCGCGGTGATCAGCTCGCCCGGTTCGAGCGTCGTGTCGAGATCGGGCCGATCGCCCGGCAGCCGGTGAAACGATGCGATCGGGATCTGCCGTGCGCCGCGCGGGCCGCTCACCTGCACGACGGCGTCGAGCGCGGCGAGCGCGACGCTCATGTCCGATGGGTTCACCGCCACGCACTGCGGGCTCGCGCCGAGGATCGCGTGCATCCGGTTGTGGCCGCCGATCGCCGCGCAGCCGCTGCCCGGCTCGCGCTTGTTGCACTGCGCGAACGCGGGATCGTAGAAATACGGGCAGCGCGTGCGCTGCATCAGGTTGCCGCCGACGGTCGCCATGTTGCGCAATTGCGCGGACGCGCCGGCGAGCAGCGCCTGCGACAGCAGCGGATAGTCGGCGCGGATGCGCGGATGATCGGCCGCATCGCTGTTGCGCACGAGCGCACCGATGCGCACCCCGCCGCCGGGCAGCGCCTCGACCGTATCGAGGCCGGCGATGCGCGTGATGTCGATGAGCGCGACGGGTCGCGCGACGCCGCCCTTCATCAGGTCCAGCAGGTTCGTGCCGCCGCCGATGAACGTCGCGCCGGGCCGTTGCGCCGCGCGCACGGCGCCGGCGACGTCGGTCGCGCGTTCGTAGGAGATCGCTTCCATGACGCTGCCCTCCGTCGGCTAGCCGTGCGCCGCATGCGCGGCGCGCACGGCGGCGACGATGTTCGGGTACGCGCCGCAGCGGCACAGGTTGCCGCTCATGCGCTCGCGGATCTCGTCGTCCGACAGGCTCGCGGGCGGGCGCCGCACGTCGTCGCTGGCGGCGCTGCCGGCGCCCGCCGCGAACTCGTCGAGCAGCGCGGTCGCCGAGCAGAGCTGGCCGGACGTGCAGTAGCCGCACTGGAATGCATCGCACTCGACGAACGCGCGCTGCACCGGGCTCAGCACGCCGTCGCGCGCCAGCCCTTCGACGGTCGTGATTCGCTCGCCTTCGTGCATCACCGCGAGCGTCAGGCATGCGTTGATGCGCCGCCCGTCGACGAGCACCGTGCACGCGCCGCACTGCCCGCGATCGCAGCCCTTTTTCGTGCCCGTGAGCCCGGCGTATTCGCGCAGTGCGTCGAGCAGCGTGACGCGCGGCTCGAGCTGCAGCGTGTACGCCCGCCCGTTGATGTCGAGATGCACGGGCTGCGCGGGCACCGTATCGCGGCGGAGCGCAGCCGGTGCGGATGCCGCGCGCGGCGGCTGCGCGTGAACGTGCGGGGCGGCGCCGACGGTCGCTGCCGCCGCCGCGGATTGCAGGAAGCGCCGCCGTGCGGCGCTGGACGGCGTATCGTGCGGCAACGGCGGCACCGCCGAACGACCGGGCCCGAGCGGCGACGGGGCGGCGTCGCGCGCCGGTTCGGCAGGCGGAGAATCGGATCGATCGCTGGACATGGCTTCTGCTCGCTCCATGGTTGATGGACGCAGATGGGCCGCCCGCGCCCGGATGGCAGCGCGGTCGGCATGCGCATCGGCAACGAGCAATTCCGGTGCCGCGAACCCGCGGAGCGCCGCGCCGATGCACGGTGCCGGCGCCGGTCCGCGGCGCGCACGCGCGACGGCCCGCCCGCGTCGCCGGCAAGCGCGCCTACATGACGCCACGCTGGCGCGCGGCTGGCCGTTCGCTGACGAAGCGGCAATAACGACCGGTTTTTTGGGCGTGAACGGCCGCACGTCGGTCGCAAGTTGCCGGGAGCATGCGCGATGCCGCGCATGACGCCCGCGTCGCCGTGGCCGGATCGCGGCAACGCGCACCGTGTAAATGCGCGCAGCATCCGCGGCCGCTGGAAAATTCCGCCACGCGTGCCGGCGGATCGCCGCGAAGGCATTCGGTCAGCCTGACGAAAACATGTCGCGATCGCGCCCCGCCCGCCAACGATTCACCGAAACGTCGCATCGCGGCGGCATACTCGAAAACGTTTCCCGATCAGCCTGCCAGGAGAGAAGTCATGCGTCGCGTTTCCGTCGCCGTCGTTCTGTGTGCCGCCGTTTTCGTCGCCGCGTGCAGCGACGACGCGCCGCACGACGCCAACGCGACCGACACCGCGCCGCAGGCCGGCGCATCGAGCGGCGCTGCCAGCGCGTTCAACAGCGACGCGCCCGCGAACGTCGCCGCATCCGATGCCGCGCCGCTCGCGCCGCCCGTCGTGCACTATCCGCCCGATGACGACGACGATGCGAAGTCCGCCACGAACGCGGCCGCGTCGGGCGCCGCCGCGTCGTCGCCGGGCTGATCCCGCCATCGCGCGATACGAGTCGCTATCACTCGGGGAGAGCGGCGGGCCCGCGCGGCGAGCCGCCACCGGCACGACGTAACGATCCGCGACGGCGCGAACGGCACGGTGTCGAGCGCTGCCGCGTCGTCGCCGGGCTGATCCCGCCATCGCGCGATACGAGTCGGTATCACTCGGGGAGAGCGGCGGGCCCGCGCGGCGAGCCGCCACCGGCACGACGTAACGATCCGCGACGGCGCGAACGGCGCGGTGTCGCGCCGCTTCGCGGGCCATGTCGGGCACAGCCGGCCGAGCGCGTCGAACCCGGCCGCCGTCGGGCGCATCCGCGCGCCGTCGCCAGCGCAACGGCACGGCATGCGCCGCGCCACCCGCCCGTCAGACCGCGTGCGCGAGCGCGCGCTCGACGAGCGCGGCCTCGAAGCCGTCGTCCGCGTCGCGAAAGCGCAGCGGCGCCGCGCAATGCACCAGCGTGTCGACGAAGTATTTCGCGCGCGGCCACGGCCCGAAGCCGGCCGCCGTGTTGATGTGCCCGGCATCGCCGAGGTTCACGAACGCGCTGCCCAGGCGCTGCGCGAGCGCGCGCGCGTCGGCGAGCGGCATCCACGGGTCGGTCTCGCTGCCGATCACGATCGACGGCACCGCGAGCCGGCGCGCGTCGAACGGCCCGGCAAACGTGAATTTCTTCGGGCTGGCCGGCGCGACGAACAGCACGCCTGCCACATCGCCCACATGCGGCCACTGCGCGAGCGCATGCGCGGCCGCGAGGCAGCCGAAGCTGTGCGCGGCGAGCACGAACGGGCCGCGCTCGCGATCGAGCAGCGCGCGCACCGCTTGCGCCCAGCCCGCGAGATCGGGCGCATCCCAGTCGTGCTGCTCGACGCGCAACGAGCGCGGGAACTGCCGCTCGAGCCACGTCTGCCAGTGAGCGCCTTCGCTGCCGTGCAGGCCCGGAACGGTGACGAGCCGCGGCGGCCACGCCGATTTGCTGCATGCGCGCATGATTGCCCTCGCTTGCTTGAAGACGAGGTTCGATTGTGGCGTCGGGTACGCGTCGACCGAACCAATATTTTGTGCTTTGCTTTTGCGCGCGGCGGCGACCGGCGACGGCCCCGCGACGGCCCCGCGACGGCGCAATGTGCCGCGAAACCGTAGAATGTGGGCTTCCCGTCAGCTTCACACGGAACCGGCCCGGGCGCGCGACGCGCCGGCCGTCGTCAGGAGACACCCGATGTCCGCTACGTCCGCCGGCGCGCCGCGCCCGGCTTCGCTCGCCGTTCCCGTGACGCGCCGCGCCGGCGCGCGCGCCCTCGTGCAATGAAGATCCTGTTCCATTCGCCGCATCAGGACGCCGACGCATGGCGCGACGAGATCGCGCGTGCGCTGCCGGAAGCCGAACTGCGCGCATGGCAGCCGGGCGATACGGCCGCCGCCGACTACGCGCTCGTGTGGCGCGCGCCGCGCGAGTTCTTCGCACCGCGCGACGGCCTGCGCGCGATCTTCAACCTCGGCGCGGGCGTCGATGCGCTGCTCGCGCTCGAGCGCGCGCATCCGGGCACGCTGCCCGCGCACGTGCCGTTGGTGCGGCTCGAAGACTCGGGCATGGCGCAGCAGATGGTCGAATACGTGACGCACGCGGTGCTGCGCTACCTGCGCCGTTTCGACGAATACGACCTGCAGCAGCGCGAGCGCCGCTGGCAGCCGCTCGAACCGCATGCGCGCGCGAGCTTCACCGTCGCGGTCCTCGGCCTCGGCGTGCTCGGCGCCGAGGTCGCCCGCGCGCTCGCCGCGCTCGGTCTGCCGGTGCGCGGCTACAGCCGCAGCGCGAAGCAGCTCGACGGCGTCGCGACCTTCGCCGGCGACGGCGCATTCGACGCGTGCATCGGCGGCGCGAAGGTGCTCGTCAACCTGCTGCCGAGCACGCGCGACACCGACGGCATCCTGTCGGCGCGCACGTTCGCGCGGCTCGCGCGCGGCGCGTACGTGGTGAACGTCGCGCGCGGCGCGCATCTCGTCGAAGCCGACCTGCTCGACGCGCTCGCGAGCGGCCAGGTCGCCGCGGCCACGCTCGACGTGTTCCAGCACGAACCGCTGCCGGACGACCATCCGTTCTGGCACGCGCCGCGCATCTCGATCACGCCGCACAGCTCGGCCGAGACGCTGCGCGCGGAAGCCGTCGAGCAGATCGCCGGCAAGATCCGCGCGTTCGAGCGCGGCGCGCCCGTGAGCGGCATCGTCGACTACGCGCGCGGCTACTGAATTCCGCACAAAGAGCAACCAGGAGACAACCATGACGCTCCCCACCGCCGTCAAGATCGTCGAAGTCGGCCCGCGCGACGGGCTGCAGAACGAGAAGACCTTCGTGCCGACCGACGTGAAGATCGCGCTCGTCGACCGGCTGTCGCGCGCCGGCTTCCGCAACGTCGAGGCCGCGTCGTTCGTGTCGCCGAAATGGGTGCCGCAGATGGCCGACGGCGCCGACGTGATGGCCGGCATCGCGCGCCGCGCGGGCACCGTGTATTCGGTCCTCACGCCGAACCTGAAGGGCTTCGAGAATGCGCTCGCCGCACGCGCGGACGAAGTCGTGATCTTCGGCGCGGCGAGCGAGGCGTTCTCGCAGCGGAACATCAACTGCAGCATCGCCGAGAGCATCGCGCGCTTCGAGCCCGTCGCGAAGGCCGCGAAGGACGCGGGCCTGCGGCTGCGCGGCAGCGTGTCGTGCGCGCTCGGCTGCCCGTACCAGGGCGAGGTGCCGGTCGCGTCGGTCGTCGACGTCGTCGACCGCTTCGCGGCGCTCGGCTGCGACGAGATCGACATCGCGGACACGATCGGCGTCGGCACGCCGAAGCGTACGCGCGAAGTGCTGTCGGCGGTCACGCGCGTGTTCCCGCGCGAACGCCTGTCGGGCCACTTCCACGATACCTACGGCCAGGCGCTCGCGAACATCTACGCGGCGCTGTTCGAAGGCATCGAGATCTTCCACGCGTCGGTCGCGGGCCTCGGCGGCTGCCCGTACGCGAAGGGCGCGACCGGCAACGTCGCGACCGAGGACGTGCTGTACCTGATGCAGGGCCTCGGCATCGATACCGGCATCGATCTCGCGCAGGTCGTCGCGGCCGGCGATTTCATCTCGAACGCGATCGGGCGCGCAAACGTGTCGCGCGCCGGTCGTGCATTGCTCGCCAAGGCGCAGAGCGCGGCCGACGCCGCGAACTGCGTCTGATCACCTCGCTCCACGGATTCCTCGACATGACGACACCCGCTTCATTCGATTCCCTCCCCGATTCCGCGCGACGCGTCGCGCTGCTGCTGCGCGAGCGCGGCCACGCGAAAGGCATCGTGATGCTCGCCGAAACCGGCAAGACGTCGGCCGAGGCCGCGGCCGGGCTCGGCTGCTCGGTCGCGCAGATCGCGAAGTCGATCCTGTTTCGCCGGCAGGCCGACGGCGCGCCCGTGCTGGTCGTCGCGAGCGGCGTCAACCGCGTGGACGAAAGGAAGGTCGCCGCGCAGGTCGGCCCGGTCGGCCGCGCGGACGCGAAGTTCGTGCGCGACAACACCGGCTATGCGATCGGCGGCGTCTGCCCGATCGGCCATCTGGTCGAACCCGTCACGCTGATCGACGCCGACCTGCTCGCGCTCGACAGCCTGTGGGCCGCCGCCGGCCATCCGCACGCGGTGTTCAACCTGTCGCCGCACGAACTCGTGTCGCTGACGGGCGCGCCGGTCGCGGACGTCGCGTTGCGGGAACCCGCATGAGCGACGCGACGATGCCGGTCGCCACGGTTGCGTCGCCGTGCACCGACGTCTGCCGGATCGATCCGCGCACCGACTGGTGCGCGGGTTGCCTGCGCACGCGCGGCGAGATCAAGGAATGGCGTACGTCGGACGACGATGCGAGGCGCGCGCTGCTCGCGCGGCTGGACGCGCGACGGCGCCTGATCGCGGGCAGCGAGACATAAAAAAAAGCCGTTCAGCCTCACGGGCGAACGGCATCGAGATCGGAATCCTGTGAACGTGATCAACGTCACAGCCCGCATCATACGAGCGACGCGAGCGCATCGCATCGGGTGTTTCCCTACAACTTCTTACAGCGCTTTTTGCGGCCGCGCGCGACGCGCGCGTGACGCCATTTGGCGTGCAATGTCCGTTCCCGACACGCGCGTTCGACGGCACGCGGCGCGCGCGCAACCGCGCCGAATCGTACGACCGTTTCAGTTGCCGACCGCCGCGCGACGCGTGGGCACGATGCGCCAGCCGAGGTTCACACCGGCCGCCGCGAGCAGGATCAACAGCGCGCCGAACACCTGCGTCCACGCGAGCGTCTGTCCGAACGCGACGCGATCGACGGCGATCGCGACGACCGGATAAACGAACGACAGCGCGCCCGTCATCGCGGTCGGCAGCTTCTGGACCGCGCCGTACAGCAGCACGTACATCAGCCCCGTGTTGACGACGCCGAGCACGATCAGGTCGAGCCATTGCCCGGCCGTCGCCGGCAACGCGCCGAAGTGCGCGAACGGTGCGAGCAGCAGGATGCCGAGGCCGGCCTGCAGCAGGGCGAGCAGATGCGGCGGCGTGCCCTTCAGGTGCTTCGTGACGATCGACGAGATCGCATACAGGAACGCCGCACCGAGCGACAACGCGACGCCTTCCAGATATTCGCCGGGCACCGCGAGCACCGCCGGCTCGACGCGCACCACGAACACGAGCCCGGCGAACGCGAGCGCGAGCCATGCGACCGTCGACGCGGTGATCCGCTCGCGGAACACGATCGCGCCGAGCGCGACGAGCATGAACGGCTGGGTGTTGTAGACGGCGGTCGCCATCGAGATCGACGCGCGCGAATAGGCGGCGAAGAGCAGCAGCCAGTTCGCGACGATCGCGACGCTGCCGAGCGTCGCGAGCGCGAGCATCCGCGGCGAGAACAGCGAGCGACGCAGGAAGCCGAACGCCGCGCAGACGATCGCGAGCGTCGCCGCGCCGAACAGGCAGCGGAAGAACACGACATTGGTCAGCGGCTGCTGCGACGACATCACGAGCCAGCCGATCGTGCCGGACATCAGCATCGCGACGATCATCTCGGCGGCGCCGCGGCGCATTTCATTCGAGGCCATCATGAACTCCGTTCAAGAGAGTGGATGACTTCGATTCTAGAAACTTGCTTTCGCCGCAACCATGGCTAAACTGAAGTGAATCATCCGATTCACCTTCGAAAGCAAAGCGATCATGCCGAAACGCCTTTCTCCGCCCGCCGTCGCGGCGCTCGACGCGACCGACCGCGCGATTCTCGCCGCGCTGGCCGACGACGCGCGCATCGCGACCAGCGAACTCGCCCGGCAGATCGGGCTGTCGGCGCCCGCGACCGCCGACCGCGTGCGGCGGCTCGAGGCGCAGGGCGTGATCGCCGCGTTCACCGTCGAGCTCGATCCGCGCGCGCTCGGCTACACGCTGCAGGCGATCGTCCGCGTGAAGCCGCTGCCGGGTCAGTTGCATCTGGTCGAGGAGTTGCTGCGGCGGATTCCCGAATTCGTCGAATGCGACAAGGTCACCGGCGACGACTGCTTCATCTGCCGGCTCTACCTGCGCACGATCGAGCACCTCGACGACATCCTGTCGAAGGTGACGGAACGCGCGGAGACGAGCACCGCGATCGTGAAATCGACGCCCGTGCCGCGGCGCCTGCCGCCGCTCGTCGAAGACGAGCACGCGCATCGCTGAGCCGCAGGCGCCCCGTCCCGTCAGCCGCAGGCGACCCACCTCGCCAACCGCAGCCGGCGCAGTCAACCATCCTCGGACGGCGCGCGCCGCCGCCCGCACCGTCACGCGGCCGGTTCGCGCGCGTCGAAGAATGCGAGCAGTTCGTCGATCAGCGCGTCGGGCGCCTCTTCCGGAATGTAGTGCCCGCAGTCGAGCGCGCGGCCGCTGACGTCGCGCGCGACGCGCCGCCACTCGTCGAGCGGATCGAAGCAGCGGCCGACGACGCCGTGCTCGCCCCACAGCACGCGCAGCGGACACGCGACCTTGTTGCCGCGTTCGAGATCCGCACGGTCGTGCTCGAGATCGATCGTCGCCGACGCGCGGTAGTCCTCGCACATCGCATGCACGGCGCCGGGCTGCGCGAGCGCCGCCCGGTACGCGTCGAGCGCCTCGGGCGCGAACGGCGCGAGCCCGGCCGACCGGTTGCCCATCACGCGCTCGATGTACGCATCGGTGTGCGCGCCGATCAGCGTCTCGGGCAGCGGCTCGGGCTGGATCAGGAAGAACCAGTGGAAATACGCGGTCGCGAACGCGCGATCGGTTTTCTCGTACATCGCGAGCGTCGGCGCGATGTCGAGCAGCATCATCCGCTCGACGGCATCCGCGTGATCGAGCGCGAGCCGGTGCGCGACCCGCGCGCCGCGATCGTGCGCGCACACGTGGAAATGCGCGAAGCCGAAATGCCGCATCACGGCGACCTGGTCCGCCGCCATCGCCCGTTTCGAATACGGCGTGTGCCGCCCGTCGCTCGGCGGCCGGCCCGATGCGCCGTAGCCGCGCAGGTCGGTGGCGATCACCGTGAAGTGATTCGCGAGCGTCGCGGCAACGCGATGCCAGATCATGTGGGTCTGCGGATGTCCGTGCAGCAACAGCAGCGGCGGACCCGCGCCTCCTTTGACACCGAAAATGTCGGTGTCCTGCACCGTCACGCGAAACGGTGCAAACGCCTCAAACGACATGGTTTGTTTCTCGTTGGTTTGTTATGGCGGCTATTTTAGAAGCGCCGGCGCGTCTTCATGGCGGCGTCGTCACCCGAAACCGTAGAAAGAGAACACTCACTCGATTGCCCGCCCACCGCGGAGTTTGTTAAGCTCGCGTAGAATCGCACGACCGTTCGTATTAATATGAACTTCCGATCGCGCAGCTACACTCGAATACCGTCCGACCGCAACGCCCCCGGAGACTGGAGACATCACATGGCATTGCCCACCGTCCTGCAGAACCTGACGCTGCCCGTCATCGCGTCGCCGATGTTCATCGTCAGCTACCCCGAACTCGTGCTCGCGCAATGCAAGGCGGGCATCGTCGGTTCGTTCCCCGCGCTCAATGCGCGTCCGGCCGAACTGCTCGACGCGTGGCTCACGCAGATCCAGTCGGAACTCGCCGACCACAAGGCGAAGCACCCCGATGCGACGATCGGCCCGATCGCGGTCAACCAGATCGTCCACCAGTCGAACGCGCGGCTCGAGCACGACGTGCGCGTGTGCGTCGAGCACAAGGTGCCGATCTTCATCACGAGCCTGCGCGCGCCGGCGCGCGAGATCGTCGACGCGGTGCACGGCTACGGCGGCATCGTGCTGCACGACGTGATCAACCTGCGCCACGCGCAGAAAGCGCTCGAAGCCGGCGTCGACGGGCTGATCCTCGTCGCGGCCGGCGCGGGCGGCCACGCGGGCACGACGTCGCCGTTCGCGCTGGTCGGCGAAGTGCGCAAGATCTTCGACGGCCCGATCGTGCTGTCCGGCTCGATCGCGAACGGCGGCTCGATCCTCGCCGCGCAGGCGATGGGCGCCGACCTCGCGTACATGGGCACGCGTTTCATCGCGACGCAGGAAGCGCATGCGATCGACGACTACAAGCACGCGATCCTGAACGCGAAATCGTCGGACATCATCTACACGAACCTCTTCACGGGCGTGCACGGCAACTACATCCGCGAGAGCATCGAGAAGGCCGGCCTCGATCCGGACGCGCTGCCGGAATCCGACAAGACCAAGATGAATTTCGGCAGCGACAAGACGAAGGCGTGGAAGGACATCTGGGGCGCCGGCCAGGGCGTCGGCCTGATGGACGATCTGCCGAGCGTGGGCGCGCTCGTCGAGCGGCTCAAGCGCGAGTACGACGACGCGAAGGCGCGGCTCGGCATCCCGCGCTGACGGATGCGGCGGCCGTCGCGGCCGCCATCGGTGCGAGCGCATCGAATCGAAAAAAAAGCGCGAACCGCAGCGGTTCGCGCTTTTTCATTGTCCCGCCGCGGCGGACGATGCGGGTCAGACCGCGCGCTTCATCCGCGTGATCGGCAGCACGCGCAGGCTCGATTCGATCGACGGGCACAGCGACTGCCCCTCGAAACGCGCGGCCAGGAAATCGACGAACGAGCGCACTTTCGCGGAGACGTGACGACGGCTCGCGTACACCGCATAGATCGGCGCCTCGTGCGGCGGCACCGAATCGAGCAGCACCGGCACGAGCCGGCCCGCTTCGATGTCGTCGCCGACCACTTCGGTGCCGAGCAGCGCGATGCCCGCGCCGGCGAGCACGGCCGCCCGCAGCCCTTCGAGATGGTTCACGATCAGGTTGCCGTTCAGGTTCACGCGCGACGCGGCGGCCGCGTCGATCATCAGCGAATCGAGCATCGTCGAATTCGAATCGCGCCGCAGGTAGTTGTGATTCGCGAGATCGGCGATCGTCTGCGGCGTGCCGCGCTTCTCGAGATAGTCGGGCGACGCGACCAGCAGGATGTGCGCGGTCGCGATCTGCCGCGCGACCAGCGACGACGATTTCAATCCGTTCGGCGCCGCGCGCACCGCGACGTCGTAGCCTTCCTCGATCAGGTCGACCACGCGATCGGACAGCGTCATGTCGACGGTCACGTCCGGGAAGCGGCCTGCGTAATCGGTGACGGCCTGCATCACGTGCCGCAGCCCGAACGCGGACAGCGACGTCACGCGCAGCCTGCCCTGCGGCACCACGCTCGCGGCGCCGACGGCCTGGCCGGCTTCGTCGAGTTCGGACAGCGCCTGCACGAGGCGCTCGTAGTATTCGCGTCCCGCCTCGGTCGGCGCGACGCGTCGTGTCGTGCGATGCAGCAGCCGCGCGCCGAGCTGCTGCTCGAGGTGCATCACGTGCTTGCTCGCCATCGCCGCCGACATCTGCATGCGCTCCGCCGCGCCGACGAAGCTGCCCACTTCGACGACGTAGCGAAACACATTCATGCTGACGAGGGTATCCATCGAACTAGCTCGCAATCCCGGGGGAATCAACCAATTACGAGATAGGGTAACAAAGGCGAGGAAACAGAAAGGTCAAGAAAGGCAAAACGGCGCCGCGGGTGGCGGCGCCGTTTCGGGCGGGAAAACATGCATCCGGCACGCGCGTTCGACGCGCGCGGCCGGCGCACCGATCGCGCGGGTGCGTCAGAACTTCGCGCGGATGCCGGCGCCGAACGTGTTGCCGGTCGACAGGCCGCTGATGTGGTCGTTCATGTACGCCGCGTAGACGTCGGTGCGCTTGGACAGCGGATAGTCGTAGCCGACGGCCCAGGTCTGGCGCGTCTGGTCGAGGCCACCCGCGTCGCGCGAGTACGCATACGACGCCATCGCGTTGCCCACGCCGATCGGCACCGACACGCCGCCTTGCGCGGTGTTCACGTGCCAGCTGCCCGCGACCTGGTCGTTCTTCGTATACATGTACTGGCCGAACAGCTTCACGAGCTTCAGGTCGTAGGTCGCGCCGACCAGCGCGATACCCTGGCTCTTCATCCCGGTCACGAGCGCGCTCAGATCCTGCGGGCCGTTGTTGAAGTTCACGTACTGATACATCGCGGTCGCCGCGAACGGGCCGTTCGCGTAGTTGAACTGCGCGCTCCACTTCTTCGAACGGTTGTCGCCGGCCTGGTTGCCGAGTGCGTACATCGCGCCGAAATTCAGGCCACCGAACGAAGGCGACGTATACCCCACCGCGTTGTTCCAGCCCGAATCGCCGACCGCGCCCTGGTCGCTCGGATAGGTGGGGAACGTGCCGAGGCCGAGGAACACGTGGTACACCATCGGCGAGAAGGTGTACGAGTCGTAGAACGGGTTGAACAGGATCGTCGACAGGAACAGGTGCGTCGTCAGGCGGCCTGCCGTCACCGTGCCGTACGGCGAGCTGATGCCGACGTACGCGTTGCGCGCGAAGAACGTGTCGCCCTGGAAGCGGCCGTACTGGCCGTTCTGCGCCCGGAAGAAGCTCTCCAGCGTGAAGATCGCCTTGTAGCCGCTGCCGAGGTCCTCGGCGCCGTGCAGGCCCCAGTACGAGGTCGACATCCCGCCGCCCGACACGTTCCACGCCCGATCGCCGCCCGGAAACTTGGTGGCGCCGACCCACTCGTCGACCTGCCCGTAGAGCGAGACGCTCGACTGCGCATGGACGGGTGCGGCGGCCGCCACGCAGGCGGCTGCGGCGATCAGCTTGACGGACGTGCGCGATGCACGGCGGGCGAATGCTTTCATGGGATCTCCAGGGTTTTGTCGAATAGTCGATGAGTGGCGCGAGCGTTGTTGTTTGGAGCCGAGTGCTTGCGTCGTGGGGCGCAGCCATCTTTACGGATCATTCGCCCGGCCAAAATTGCGCACACTTATTGCGGGTATAGCGCCAGCATTAACTTCGCGGAATGTGTCCATGGCCGGACGCACGCGGCGGCCCGGCGCGAACGCGGTCGCACGGGCGGGCGGCGGCGCGGCATGCGCGTACCGGGCGCGAAAGATAGCGCAATGCGGCGGGAAAATCAGCGGAAATCTGCGCGCGACTGTGGCGAATTCGCATCAGCCGGCAACGGGACGAGCGCCGCAGCGCTCAGTTTCGGTAGAACGAAGAAAAAGAAGGCGAGTGCGCGGACTCTTCCTGCGAGCGGGGCGGCGGCATCGGGCGGCCGCCGCGCTCCTCGTTGTAGCGAGCGACGTCGGCGCGGATCGAGCCGGCCCGCAGCGGGACGTTGCCGCCGCCCGGCGGGCGCGGCATCTGGCGGACTTCGGCGCTGATCGGCCGATACGGGCTTTGCGCGGCGTAATGGCCGTACGACGGCGTCGGGCGCAGCCCCCAGCGGGAACCGGACGCGCTCACGCCGCCGGGACGCACGCCGGCAGGCGCAGGCACGCGGCGCCAGACCGGGTCGCCGCCGGCGGCGCCGGCCGGCTGACCGTACGCACGCATGTCGCCGCCGCCGAAGCCGTGGCCGCCGAACCCGTGACCGCCGTGGGGCGGCTGGGCCAGCGCGAGCGGCATCAGCAGCGCGCCGAGCACGCCTGCCGCCCATCGTCCGATCTTCCGTTTCACCCGTTCCGTCATCGTTCCGTGCCCATCGACGCCCGCCGTCGGCTCCTTTCGGCCGACCCAAGGCTTTCAGCAGTAATTTATGAGCGGGCGGAAAGTGTGTCGAGCCAAAAAGTGTTATGTCGCCGGCATCGGTGTAACACCATGTTACTGCTAGGTTTTTTCGCTTCGGCGCACGGTCGCGACAGCACATTGTTCTGCGGTTTCACGCGTGGCCGGGCAAGTGCGACGGCCGGCGTCTCATGCACATGATTCATCAATCGATTCACACAATGAATTTGTGTAGTGAATCGCCAACCGCGACAATGACGCCATCCGCGCGCGCGACGCGCGCCTTCGCCATGTCCGAATCGAGTTTCCCCGATGGCCCGTCCCCGTTTTCTTCCCGACAACTTCACGCTCGCGCTCGTGGGCACCGTCGTGCTCGCGAGCCTGCTCCCTTGCCGCGGCCCGGCCGCCCATGCGTTCAACTGGGCGACCAACATCGCCGTCGGCCTGCTGTTTTTCCTGCACGGCGCGAAACTGTCGCGCGAAGCCGTCGTCGCGGGCGCGACGCACTGGCGGTTGCACGCGGTCGTGCTGCTCAGCACGTTCGCGCTGTTCCCGCTGCTCGGGCTCGCGCTGAAACCCGTGCTGCAGCCGCTCGTCACGCCGACGCTGTATGCGGGCGTGCTGTTCCTGTGCACGCTGCCGTCGACGGTCCAGTCGTCGATCGCATTCACGTCGATCGCGAAGGGCAACGTGCCGGCCGCCGTGTGCGCGGCATCGGCGTCGAGCCTGCTCGGGATCTTCGTCACGCCGGCGCTCGTCGGGCTGATGATCACGTCGCAATCGGCCGCGGCCGCGTCGCCGTGGAGCACCGTCGGCAGCATCGTGATGCAACTGCTCGTGCCGTTCATCGCCGGCCAGTTGCTGCGGCCCGTGATCGGCGGCTGGATCGACCGCAATCGCGGCGTGCTGCGCTTCGTCGACCAGGGCTCGATCCTGCTGGTCGTCTACGTCGCGTTCAGCGAGGCGGTCAACGAGGGGCTGTGGCACCAGATTCCGCCGCGCGCGCTCGGCGGCCTGCTCGTCGTCAACGTCGTGCTGCTCGCGATCGCGCTGCTGCTGACCGCGTTCGTCGGCAAGCGGCTCGGCTTCAACCGCGCCGACCGGATCACGATCATTTTCTGCGGATCGAAGAAGAGCCTCGCGGCCGGCGTGCCGATGGCGAAGGTGATCTTCTCGGCGAACGCGGTCGGCGCGATCGTGCTGCCGCTGATGCTGTTCCACCAGATCCAGCTGATGGCGTGCGCGGCGCTCGCGCAGCGCTGGGGCGCCCGCGACACGAGCGGCGAGGACGAGGGCGACGCGACGGCCGCGTCCGGCGCGCTGAGCACGAGCAAACGCTGACGCGTCCGCGGGGGCGCGATGGCCGCTGCCGGCGGCCTTCCCCCTTTCGCCTCCCGCCTCCCGCCTCCCGCCTCCCGCCTCCCGCCTCCCGCCTCCCGCCCGCGCCCCCGCCGGGCGCGATGCACCGGCAACGCCCATCGCGTCACGAAATCTTCATTCAATTCTCCGCGAGCGCTGCCGTTAAGCTGGGCGTCCCGTCGATTCGGCTGCCCTCGTCCATGCCCGCGCCCCACTCCGATCCCGCTGTCGCCCGCACCACGCGCCTGATCGCGGATCGCGCGCTCGCCGCCGTTTTCCAGCCGATCGTCGATCTCGGCTCGGGGACGGTCGTCGGTTACGAAGGGCTGATCCGCGGGCCACGGGGCACCGACCTCGAGCCGCCCGCCGCCCTGTTCGCGCAGGCCGCGCGCGAAGGCGAAACCATCGCGCTCGAACGGGCCGCCGCGCTCACCTGCCTCGACGCGTTCGCGGCGCTCGGCTGCGACGGCAAGCTGTTCCTCAATTTCAGCGCGGGCACCATCCTCACGCTCGCCGGCGAACGCGAGCGCGCACGCCAGTTCCTCGGCCGCGCGCGGATCGGCGCCGAACGCATCGTGATCGAGCTCACCGAGCAGCACGCGATTCCCGATCTCGCGGACATCGGGCCGGCGGTCGCGTCGCTGCGCGATGCCGGCATCCAGTTCGCGCTCGACGACTACGGCACCGCGAACGCGAGCATGAACCTGTGGCTGCGCCTGCACCCGGACGTCGTGAAGATCGACCGCTTCTTCATCCACGACATCGCGCACGACCCGCTCAAGTTCGAAGCCGTGAAGGCGATGCAGCACTTCGCGCACGCGAGCGGCGCGAAGCTGATCGCGGAAGGCATCGAGAACGAATGCGACCTGATCGTCGTGCGCGACATGGGCATCTGCTGCGTGCAGGGCTTTCTGCTCGGCCGGCCGGACGCGCAGCCGTCGCGGGTGGTCGCGCCGGCCGCGCGCGACGCGATCCGCACGCCGCACATCGCGGTGTTTCCGGGCGTGACGCGCGCGGTGCGGCCGGCCGGCACGATCGCCGGGAAGATGCTCGTGCCCGCCCCGGCGCTGCCGCGCGACGCGACCAGCAACGACGTGCTCGACCTGTTCAACCGGATGCCCGACCTGCACGCGGTCGCGCTCGTCGAGCGCGGGCGGCCCGTCGCGCTCGTGAATCGCCGCGGCTTCATCGACCGTTTCGCGCTGCCGTATCACCGCGAGGTGTTCGGGAAGAAGCCGTGCCTGCAGTTCGCGAACGATGCGCCGCTGATGATCGACAACGCAACCACCTTCGAGCAACTCGCGATGCTGCTCGCGAGCCACGACCAGCGCTATCTCGCGGACGGCTTCGTGATCACCGAACACGGTCGCTATGTCGGGCTCGGCACCGGCGAGAGCCTCGTGCGCGCCGTGACCGAGATGCGCATCGAGGCCGCGCGCTACGCGAATCCGCTGACGTTCCTGCCCGGCAACATCCCGATCAGCGCGCACATCGACCGGCTGCTCCAGCGCGACGCCGGCTTTCACGCGTGCTACGTCGATCTGAACCAGTTCAAGCCGTTCAACGACCAGTACGGCTACTGGCAGGGCGACGAAGTGCTGAAGTTCGCCGCGACGGTGCTGGCCGGCGTGTGCGATCCGCAGCGCGACTTTCTCGGCCACGTCGGCGGCGACGATTTCCTCGTGCTGTTTCAGCGCGACGACTGGCGCGAGCGCGCCGCCGACGCGATCGCGCGCTTCAACGACGGTGCGCAGCTCTTCTACACGCAGGCCGACCGGCAGGCGGGCGGGCTGCGCGGCGAGGACCGCCACGGCAACCCGGCGTTCTTCGGCTTCGTGACGATGGCGATCGGCGCGGTCGGCGTGCCGGCCGGCGCGCACGGCGCGAAACGTTACGGGAGCGACGAGATCGCGTCGGTCGCGGCGCTCGCGAAGCGGCGGGCGAAGCAGCGGCCGGACGGGCTCGCGGTCGTCGACCTCGATGCCGGCCGCGCAGCGCTGCGCCATCGCGGCGAACCGCCGGCCGCGGCGATGGCGACGGGCTGAACGGCGGACGGTGGCCCGTGGACGGGTGCGCACGGGTTGCGCACGGAAAACGCCCGCGCACCCGGCGACCCGCCCGATGCCCGTTCCGCGCAAGGCCGGGCTGTTAGCCTCGGCTTGCCGCCGTCGCACGCGACCGCCGCGGCGCGCCCTCACGCCGGCCCGCGACGCGCACGGGCGGCCGCCGCTTATTGCCGCGCTCGGCCGGCACCGCCAGACGCCTGCACACCCCACCTTGCCTTTTTCTCGTTTTGTTTAGTATTTTTAGTAACGGCGTTTTCGCAGATTAGCGACTAAACAGCCGTTATTCGCGGGTATTCCCCGGCTATCCGGCCCGAATTCCGCGATAATTTTTACTATACAATCGCTTCCACCCTAAACAAACCGGACCCCGAACGATGGGTACGACCATTCGCGATGTGGCGCGGGCGGCAGAGGTTTCGATCGGCACCGTGTCGCGCGCGCTGAAAAACCAGCCCGGCCTGTCCGAAGCCACGCGTGCGCGCATCGTCGAGATCGCGCGGCAGCTCGGCTACGATTCCGCGCAGTTGCGCCCGCGCATCCGCCGGCTCACGTTCCTGCTGCACCGCCAGCACAACCGCTTCCCCGCGAGCCCGTTCTTCTCACACGTGCTGCACGGCGTCGAGGACGCCTGCCGCGAGCGCGGCATCGTGCCGACGCTGCTCACGGTCGGCCCGAACGACGACGTGCTGCGCCAGATGCGCCCGCACGCGCCCGACGCGATCGCGGTCGCCGGCTTCATCGAGCCCGAGACGATCGAGGCGCTCGCCGCGACCGGCCGCCCGCTCGTGCTGATCGACCTGTGGGCGCCCGGGTTGCGCTCGGTCAACATCGACAACGCGACGGGCGCGGCGCTCGCGATGCGCCACCTGCTCGCCACCGGCCGCTCGCGGATCGCCTTCATCGGCGGCTCGGCCGCGCACTACAGCATCGCGCAGCGCGCGATCGGCTATCGGCGCGCGTTCTTCGAAGCCGGGCGGTTGTTCAACCCCGCCTACGAAGTGACGATCGACGCGGGACTCGACCCCGACACGGGCGCCGCGCGTGCGATGGAGCAACTGCTCGACGCGCCCGGCCCGCGCCCGGAAGCCGTGTTCGCGTACAACGACGCGGCGGCGCTGGCCGCGCAGCGCGTGTGCCTCGCGCGCGGCCTGCGGATTCCGGACGACATCGCGATCGTCGGCTTCGACGACATCCCGGCCGCCGCGCACGCGAGCCCGCCACTCACGACGCTCGCGGTCGACAAGGAGGCGCTCGGCCGCCGCGGCGTCGAACTGCTGCTCGCCGAAGCGCCCGAGCGCACCGAGATTTCCCTGCCCGTCGAGCTGATCGTGCGGGCCAGCAGCCAGCCCGCCGGCTCCCCGGCACTCGATCCCGCCACGGTCCAAGAATCATGAACATGCCCCCGGTCCAATCCCGCGCCGCCGCGCCGGTCAGCCACGCACAAGCGGCACCGTTCGTCGCGAGCTTCCGCGACCCGTCGTTCCTGCTGTCGCACATCGAAGACACGCTGCGCTTCTACGCGGCCCACGCATTCGACCCGACGGGCGGCTTCCATCATTACTTCCGCGACGACAGCAGCGTCTACAACCGCACGTCGCGCCACCTCGTCAGCAGTTGCCGCTTCGTCTTCAACTACGCGATGGCGTACCGCCATTTCGGCGACCCGCGCCACCTCGACTACGCGCGCCACGGGCTGCGCTTCCTGCGCGACGCGCACTGGGACGACGCGCTGCAGGGCTACGACTGGGAGCTCGACTGGCGCGACGGCGCGAAGCACGCGACGCTCGACGGCACGCGCCACTGCTACGGGCTCGCATTCGTGCTGCTCGCGGCCGCGCACGCGACGATGGCCGGCATCGACGAAGCACGCCCACTGATCGCCGCCACCTACGAACTCGCCGAGCACCGCTTCTGGGATGCGGCCGCGGGCCTGTATGCGGACGACGCGACGCCGAACTGGCACGTGTCGTCGTATCGCGGCCAGAACGCGAACATGCACATGACGGAAGCGCTGCTCGCCGCCTACGAGGCGACCGGCCATCTCACGTACCTCGATCGCGCGGAAAAGCTCGCCTCCCACATCACGCAACGTCAGGCCGCGCTGTCGGGCGGGCTCGTGTGGGAGCACTACCATGCGGACTGGTCGATCGACTGGGACTACAACAAGGAAGACAGCTCGAACATCTTCCGTCCGTGGGGCTTCCAGCCCGGGCATCAGACCGAATGGGCGAAGCTGCTGCTGATCCTCGAGCGGCACCGCCCGCTCGACTGGCTCGCGCCGCGCGCGGCCGAACTGTTCGACGCGGCGCTCACGCATGCGTGGGATGCCGATCACGGCGGCCTCTGCTACGGCTTCGGCCCCGACTTCACGATCTGCGACCACAACAAGTATTTCTGGGTGCAGGCGGAAACCTTCGCGGCGGCGGCGATGCTCGGCGCGCGCACCGGCAGCGAGCGCTTCTGGGACTGGTACGACGAGATCTGGCGCTACAGCTGGGCGCATTTCGTCGATCACCGCTACGGCGCGTGGTACCGGATCCTCACCTGCGACAACCGCAAGTACAGCGACGAGAAGAGCCCGGCCGGCAAGACCGACTATCACACGATGGGCGCATGCTACGACGTGCTCGCGACCCTCGCGCGCACGCAACGCAGCGAGCCGACGCAATGAGCGGCGGCACGTTTCCGGCTTTCGTGTCGGCGGGCGACATCCTGACCGACATGGTGCGCGCGGGCGACGCGCAGTGGACGTCGGTGCCGGGCGGCGCCGGCTGGAACGTCGCGCGCGCGGTCGCGCGGCTCGGCGTGCCGAGCGCGCTCGCCGGCGCGATCGGCGAAGACTGCTTCTCCGACGTGCTGTGGCGCGCGAGCGAAGCGGCCGGGCTCGACCTGCGCTTCCTGCAGCGCGTCGCGCAGCCGCCGTTGCTCGCGATCGTCCACGAGACGCGTCCGCCCGCGTACTTCTTCATCGGCGAAGCGAGCGCCGACCTCGCGTTCGATCCCGCCCGGCTGCCGGCCGGCTGGACCGATCACGTGAAATGGGCGCATTTCGGCTGCATCAGCCTCGTGCGCGAGCCGCTCGCGGGCACGCTGGCCGCGCTCGCGGCCGATCTGCACGCGCGCGGCGTGAAAATCAGCTTCGATCCGAACGTGCGCAACCTGATGACGGCCGCCTACCGGCCGACGCTGGAGAAGATGGCCGCGCTCGCCGACCTGATCAAGGTGTCCGACGAAGACCTGCGGCACCTGTTCGGCGGCGACGGCCCCGACGCGATCGCGGCGGTGCGCGCGCTGAACCCGCGGGCAGCCGTGCTCGTCACGCGCGGCGCGCAGGCAGCGACGCTCCATGCGGACGGCGACGTGCACGAGGCCAGCCCGCCGCGCGTCGAGGTGGCCGACACCGTCGGCGCGGGCGACGCGTCGATCGGCGGCCTGCTGTTCAGCCTGATGGCCGCGCCGCAGCGCGGCTGGCGCGAGCATCTCGCGTTCGCGCTGGCGGCCGGCGCCGCCGCGTGCCGGCACACGGGCGCGCATGCGCCGACGCTCGACGAGGTCGTGGCGCTGCTGGAACGGTGACGGGCAGGGGCGGCGCGGTGATCGGTCGCCGATAAGCGGCGCTGTACATGCTGCGCCGCAGTGCTACGATGAAGTGTCCTATTGCGGGAGAGGCACGATGGACACGAACACGTTCACCAAAGGCATCTACACGGCCAAGGCGCACACGCACCGCGCCGACAACGGCCAGTTCCAGGGCTACGTGATCCTCGCGCGGGACGACGGCGACGAGACGGAGAACATGCGCTACGACGTCCACACGACGAGTTCGAGCGAGGAAGAAGCGTTCGAGGAAGCGAAGGCGCTCGCGCACCGGATCCTCGGCGAAATTGAACTGTGATGCGTGAACCGTAACGCGCGAACTGCACTGCGCGCCGTCGCGCGCGCGCCGTTATCGATCGTCCCTCGTACGCGCGCCGCGGCCCGGCCGCGACGCGCCGCCGCCTTCGGCTCAGAACAGCCGCGCCACCATCGACACCAGCATCGTCAGCACCAGCGTCGACATGAACGGGAACGGATAGCGCCGCCCGCCGAGCGTCAGCGTGACGTCGCCCGGCATCCGCCCGACGCCGAGCTTGCCGAGCCACGGCCAGCAGCGCGTCAGGATCATCACCGCCACGAACGACGCCATCAGCCAGCGCAGCATCCGCCCCTCCGGTCAGAGCGCGTGCGAGCGGTCGCCGCGCGCGAACGCGTCGAGCGTGCCGTCGATCCCGCGCGAAAACGCGATCACCTTGAACAGCTCGCCCATCTCGGCCTCCGAGATCAGTTTCTGCACCGCGTTCGCGGCCGGCAGGAACGCGCGGATGTCGGACGGGTCGATCGCGGCCAGCGCGTCGGTGATGCCCGCGTTCAACAGGAAGCGCGCCTGCGACGTGTAGCCGAGCAGGTCGGCGCCGGTCGCGACGCCCGCGTCGTAGATGCCGGTGAATTCGACGTGCGCGGTGATGTCCTGCAGGCCCGGGTACGCGAACGGGTCGTCGTGCGCGTGGTGACGGTAGTGGCACATCAGCGTGCCGCGGTCGCGCTGCGGGTGGTAGTACTCGTGCGCGGGAAAGCCGTAGTCGACCAGCAGCACCGCGCCGCGCGCGAGCATCGTGCAGACGGTGCGCGTGAACGCGAGCGCGGCTTCGTGCGTTTCGGTCACGTAGCCGTCGTCGACGTCGAGCGTCGCGAGCACCGGCGGCAGGCCGGCTGCGCCGACCGGCCGGTCGTCGAACACGAACGCCTGCCGCGCATCGAGCGCGACGCCGCGCTCGCGCCATGCGCCGTCCGCCTTCGCGAACAGCCGCACCGGCATCGCGTCGAGCACTTCGTTGCCGACCACGACGCCGTCGAACCGCTCGGGCAGCGCGTCGAGCCAGCGCACCTTCGCGGCCAGCGCCGGCACCGCGGCTTCGATCGTCTCGCGCTGCCGTTCGCGCAACTCGCCGGACAGGTCGACGATCAGGTATTCGTCGAGTTCGACGCCCGGCGCGTCGAGCGCCGCGAGCAGCCCGGCCGCGAGCTTGCCGGTGCCGGCGCCGAATTCCATCACGCGGCGCGTGCCGCTCGCCGCGAGCGCCTCGGCCACCGGTTGCGCGAGCGTCTGCGCGAACAGCGGCGACAGCTCGGGGGCGGTGACGAAGTCGCTGCCGTCGTCGGCGCGGCGCCCGAACTTGCGCGCGCCGCCGCTGTAATAACCGAGCCCCGGCGCATACAGCGCACGCTCCATGAAGCGGTCGAACGGCAGCCAGCCGCCGGCCGCCGCGATCTCGTCGCGCAGTTGCGCGGCAAGGGTTTCGGACTGCGCGAGCGCGTCGGGGCCGGGAGCAGGTAAACTAGCGGGTTCGTGAGCTTTCGGGTTCATCCCGGCATTGTAAATGACCGTTTCAGCCGATACGTCGACCCCACGCGTGGTGCTCGTCACGGGCGCCCTCGGCAGCACGGCCGACGCCGCGTCGATCGGCCGCGCGCTCGCGACGGGTTTCGCACGCCGCGGCTGGGACGTCGCGCTGCAGCGCAGCCACGGCGCGCCGCGCGCGGCCGCCGACGCGCTCGTCGCCGAAGTCGCGGCGCTCGGCCGCCGCGCGGCCGTGCTCGACGCCGATCCGGCCCTGGAAGCCGATGCCGCGGCCCTCGTCGCCGCATGCGGCGACGCGCTCGGCCGGCCCGCGTGCGCGGTGTTCGTCAGCGCCAGCGCAGGCGCCGACGACGCGCACACGGTCGACGCCGCGGCGCTCGCCGCCGCGCTCGCGCGCAACGTGACGGCGCCGCTCGCGCTGGCCCGCGCGCTCGCCGATGCGACGCCCGACGCCGCGCGCGAGCACGAAGCGCTGCGCGCGTGCGCGATCCACGTACTGGATCAGGCCCTGTTTCACCCGGCACCGGCGCAGCTGTCGCACGCGCTGATGCAGGCCGCGTTGAACCGCGCGACGTCGGCGCTCGCGCTGGCGCTCGCGCCGAAGGTGCGGGTCGCGGCGCTCGTGCGCGGCCACGCGCCGCACGCGGACGACATCGCGGCGGCCGCCTGCTATCTCGCGAGCGCGCCCGGCGTGACGGGCGCGACGCTGACCGTCGACGGCGGCGAGCACCTGGTGCCGCCCGCCGCCGGCCCGAATGAATGAACCGCGCGGGCGCGGCGTGACCGCCGCCGCCCGCGCCGCTTTGCGTGCGCGCACGCCAATTTGACTGGGACGACCATGTTTTCCGCTCTCCTGCACCCCCGCCTCGCGGATTGCCGCAGGCTCTACCTGCGCGACTACGAGGTGCACATCAACATCGGGGCCTTCGAACACGAGAAGCGCGGCGAGCAGCGCGTCGTCATCAACGTCGACCTGTTCGTGCCGCTCGCGCAGTCGACGCCCGTCGACGACCGGCTGCACGAAGTCGTCGACTACGATCTGATGAAGCAGAGCGTCGCGCAGTGCCTCGCGCGCGGCCACATCCACCTGCAGGAAACGCTGTGCGATTCGATCGCCGCGCACCTGCTGGCGCACGACGCCGTGCGCGCGGTACGCGTCCGTACCGAGAAACCGGACGCCTATCCGGACTGCGACGCCGTCGGCGTCGAAGTCTTTCGCATCAAGGACGAGGAGCGCGCATGAACGCCCCCCACATGAACGACACGGCGGCCGACGCCGCCACGCTGGACGAAACCGCCGCCCCGGCCGGCCGCCAGGCGCTGACGCGCCGCGAGCAGAAGGAAGCGTACGAGAACAACAAGCTGTTCAAGCGGATCGTGCGCCAGGTCGGCCAGGCGATCGGCGACTACAACATGATCGAGCAGGGCGACAAGGTGATGGTGTGTCTGTCGGGCGGCAAGGACAGTTACGCGATGCTCGACGTGCTGCTGCGCCTGCGCGAGCGCGCGCCGATCGAGTTCGACATCGTCGCGGTGAACCTCGACCAGAAGCAGCCGGGCTTCCCCGAGCACGTGCTGCCCGAATACCTGAAACAGGTCGGCGTGCCGTTCCACATCGAGAACCAGGACACCTACAGCATCGTCAAGCGGCTCGTGCCGGAAGGCAAGACGACCTGCTCGCTGTGCTCGCGGCTGCGTCGCGGCATCCTGTACCGCGTGGCCGGCGAGCTCGGCGCGACCAAGATCGCGCTCGGCCATCACCGCGACGACATCGTGCAGACGCTGCTGCTCAACATGTTCTACGGCGGCAAGCTGAAGGGGATGCCGCCGAAACTGCAGTCGGACGACGGCAAGAACATCGTGATCCGCCCGCTCGCGTACGTGAAGGAAACCGATCTCGAGAAATACGCGGAGCTGCGCGAATTCCCGATCATCCCGTGCAATCTGTGCGGCAGCCAGCCGAACCTGAAGCGCGCGGAAATGAAGGCGCTGATCCGCGAATGGGACAAGCGCTTCCCGGGCCGCGTCGACAACATGTTCAACGCGCTCGCGAAGGTCGTGCCGTCGCACCTGATGGACACGACGCTGTACCCGTTCCAGTCGCTGCGCGCGACGGGCGAAGCCGACCCGCAAGGCGACATCGCGTTCGACGAGGAGCCGTGCGCGTCGGGCGACGACTCGGCGGCGCCGGGCGCCGCGCAACCGATCTCGATCGTCCAGTTCGACGACCTGTAAGCAGGGCCCGAACACCCGCCGGAAGCGGGCGCCGAGCGCCCTTTCCGGCGTGGCGCGCCCGCCGCGGCAGGCCCGGAACGGCGGGGGCCGCATGCTAAAATGGACGGCTTCGAACTCCCTGACCAAGCGCGCGCCATGAATATCGTGATTTTGGCGGCAGGCACCGGCAAGCGCATGCGTTCCGCGCTGCCGAAAGTGCTTCACCCCCTGGCCGGCAGGCCGCTCCTCTCCCACGTCATCGACACCGCGCGCACGCTGCAGCCGTCCCGGCTCGTCGTCGTCGTCGGCCACGGCGCCGAGCAGGTCCTGGCCGCCGTCGCCGCACCCGACGTCCAGTTCGCGGTGCAGGCCGAGCAGCTCGGCACCGGCCATGCGGTCCGTCAGGCGCTGCCGCTGCTCGATCCCGCCCAGCCGACCCTCGTGCTGTACGGCGACGTGCCGCTCACGCGCGCGTCGACGCTGCGGCGCCTCGTCGATGCCGCGCGCGAGGGCCGCTACGGGATCCTGACCGTCACGCTCGACGATCCGACCGGCTACGGCCGCATCGTGCGCGACGCGTCCGGTTTCGTCACGCGCATCGTCGAGCAGAAGGATGCGTCGCCGGACGAGCTGAAGATCGCCGAGATCAACACCGGCATCATCGTCACGCCGACGGCCCAGCTGTCGATGTGGCTCGGCGCGCTGAAGAACGAAAACGCGCAGGGCGAGTACTACCTGACCGACGTCGTCGAACTCGCGATCGAGGCCGGTTTCGAGGTCGTCACGTCGCAGCCCGACGACGAATGGGAAACGCTCGGCGTGAACAGCAAGGCGCAGCTCGCGGAGCTCGAGCGCATTCACCAGCGTAACGTCGCCGATGCGCTGCTCGCCGACGGCGTCACGCTCGCCGATCCGGCGCGCGTCGACGTGCGCGGCACGCTGCGCTGCGGCCGCGACGTGTCGATCGACGTGAACTGCGTGTTCGAAGGCAACGTGACGCTCGCCGACAACGTCACCGTCGGCGCGAACTGCGTGATCCGCAACGCGTCGATCGGCGCGGGCACGCGCATCGACGCGTTCACGCACATCGACGGCGCCGAGCTCGGCGCGCACACCGTGATCGGCCCGTACGCGCGGCTGCGCCCCGGCGCGCAGCTCGCGGACGAAGCGCACGTCGGCAACTTCGTCGAGGTGAAGAACGCGGTGATCGGCCACGGCTCGAAGGCGAATCACCTCACGTACATCGGCGACGCCGACATCGGCGCGCGCGTGAACATCGGCGCGGGCACGATCACCTGCAACTACGACGGCGCGAACAAGTTCCGCACCGTGATCGAGGACGACGTGTTCGTCGGCTCCGACACGCAGCTCGTCGCGCCCGTGCGCGTCGGCCGCGGCGTGACGATCGCCGCCGGCACGACGATCTGGAAGGACGTCGCCGAAGGCGTCCTCGCATTGAACGAGAAGACGCAGACCGCGAAGAGCGGCTACGTCCGCCCGGTCAAGAAGAAGAGCTGAACTTTTGCGGGCGCCCGCGCGGCGCCCGCGTCGACTGACAGGATTGACCATACATGTGCGGCATTGTCGGCGCAGTTGCGCAACGTAATATCGTTCCGGTGCTGATCGAGGGATTGCGGCGCCTCGAATACCGCGGCTACGACTCGTGCGGCGTCGCCGTGCTCGAGCCGGGCGCCCCTACGCCGGGCGCCCCGAAGCGCGCACGCAGCGTCGCGCGCGTCGCCGATCTCGACGCGCAGGTGCGCGAATCGCACCTCGAAGGCACGACCGGCGTCGCGCACACGCGCTGGGCCACGCACGGCGCGCCCGTCACGCACAACGCGCACCCGATCTTCTCGTCGAACGCGCTCGCGCTCGTGCACAACGGCATCATCGAGAACTTCGAGCCGCTACGCGACGCGCTGCGCGCGAAGGGCTACGAATTCGTGTCGCAGACCGACACCGAAGTGATCGCGCACCTCGTGCACAGCCTGTACCGCGGCAACCTGTTCGACGCGGTGCGCGAAGCCGTGCACCAGTTGCACGGCGCGTATGCGATCGCCGTGATCCACAAGGACCAGCCGCACACCGTCGTCGGCGCGCGCCAGGGTTCGCCGCTCGTCGTCGGCCGCGGCGACGGCGAGAACTTCCTCGCGTCCGATGCGCTCGCGCTCGCGGGCAGCACCGACCGCTTCACGTTCCTCGAGGAAGGCGACGTGTGCGAGCTGTCGCTCGACGGCGTGACGATCGTCGATCGCCACGGCGCCACCGTGCAGCGCGAGATCCGCGTCGTCAGCGCATACGGCGGCGCGGTCGAGCTCGGGCCTTATCGCCACTTCATGCAGAAGGAAATCTTCGAGCAGCCGCGCGCGATCGGCGACACCGTGCCGCAGACGGACGCCTTCGACGCGACGCTGTTCGGCGACGCCGCACCCGCCGCGTTCGCGCAGATCGACAGCCTGCTGATCCTCGCGTGCGGCACGAGCTACTACTCGGGCCTCACCGCAAAGTACTGGCTCGAATCGATCGCGAAGATTCCGACCCAGGTCGAGATCGCGAGCGAATACCGCTACCGCGAGTCGGTGCCGAACCCGCGCCAGCTCGTGCTGGTGATCTCGCAGTCCGGCGAGACGGCCGACACGCTCGCGGCGCTCAAGCATGCGCAGTCGCTCGGCCACACGCATACGCTCGCCGTGTGCAACGTCGCGACGAGCGCGATGGTGCGCCTGACCGACATGCAGTTCCTGACGCACGCGGGCACCGAGATCGGCGTCGCGTCGACGAAGGCGTTCACGACGCAGCTCGTCGCGCTGTTCGTGCTGGCCGCGACGCTCGGCAAGCTGCGCGGGCACGTCGACGCCGCGCAGGAAGCGCAATTCCTGAAGGAGCTGCGCCACCTGCCGGCCGCGCTGAACAGCGTGCTCGCGCTCGAGCCGCAGATCATCGCGTGGTCGGAGGAATTCGCGCGCAAGGAAAACGCGCTGTTCCTCGGCCGCGGGCTGCACTACCCGATCGCGCTCGAAGGGGCGCTGAAGCTGAAGGAAATCTCGTACATCCACGCCGAGGCCTATCCGGCCGGCGAACTGAAGCACGGGCCGCTCGCGCTCGTCACGGAAGCGATGCCGGTCGTCACGGTCGCGCCGAACGACACGCTGCTCGAGAAGCTGAAGTCGAACATGCAGGAAGTGCGCGCGCGCGGCGGCGAGCTGTACGTGTTCGCCGATGCCGACACGCAGATCGTCAACGACGACGGCCTGCACGTGATCCGGATGCCGGAGCACTACGGGCAACTGTCGCCGATCCTGCACGTCGTGCCGCTGCAACTGCTCGCGTATCACACCGCGTGTGCGCGCGGCACCGACGTCGACAAGCCGCGCAACCTCGCGAAATCGGTGACGGTGGAGTAAGGCTGTCTGGCCGGACGGGCCGTCGCCAGTCCGTCCGGGCGTCGCATCGGCGTGCGGCAGGCCATCCGGCCAGGTCGAAATAGGTACCACTTAGTGGCATATAATCCAGTGCCACGCCCGGCCGGCTCGACAGGCCTGCTTCCGTACGACGCGTCTTCATGTGGAGATTTGCAGTGGCTAAAACGCGATTCAAGCGCGACGCGACGGAGGCGGTCCACAGCGCCGCATCGGGGCTTTATCGCGCCAACCTGCTCGACAAGAAGACGATGCGCGAATACGACGATCTCTGCATCGAAGCCGCGCCGCAATTCGATCCGGAAGCGATCGCCCGCATCCGCAAGTCGGTCAACGTCAGCCAGAGCGTGTTCGCGCTCTACCTGAACACGACGACGTCGACGATCCGCCAATGGGAACAGGGCGACAAGCGGCCGAGCGGCATCGCCGCGCGCATGCTCCAGATCGTCGAGAAACACGGGCTCGAGGTGTTCTCCTGAGCCGCATTCCCCGAATGCACAGGGTCGGCCCCGGCAGGGCGCGCCGCAACGAATATGACGGAGAGACAATGGTAAGACTGTTTGGATGCGGATTGCTGGCGCTGACGTTCGCGTCGACGGGCTGGGCCGCCGAGCACTACGTCGAGGTCTGGAACCCGCCCGAGGCGCGGCAGCCTGCGGCTCGGACGCCGGATGCCCGCACGCCGGCCGGCCGCCCGGGCGCCGACGCGCGCACCGGCAAGAGCGCGGAGAAGCACGCGAGCGCCACGCCGAAAGCCGCCGCGAAACCGCACAAGCGTCGCGTCGCGCAGGCCATGAAAGCCGGCTCGCACCGCCCGGCCGCCGCCGCGCCCGACACCCCGGCCGCCCCGCGCCCCGTTGCGCAACCCGCGCCCGGGCGTCTCACGGTGATGCAGCCCGCCGCGCCGGACACGACGCGCGCGCTCACCTTCTCCGACATCCCGCGTCAATACACGCCGGACGGCAACGTGCTGCAGGTCGGCACGCAAGGCCGCTCCGCGAAGGTGACCCGATAATGGAAGCGCAGACCTACCGCGGCTACCAGATCTGGGGGCATGCGATCCTGCAGCAGGAGGAGATCATGCAGCCCGAGCGCTTCGCGGCGAGCGGCACGATCACGCAGAACAACCGGCTCGTCGAGGCGTCGGGCGTGCTCGGCGTGTTCGACACCGAGGACGAAGCACGCGATGCGGGGCTCGAATGGGCGCGCGCGTGGATCGACAACCACAGCTGACCGACACCGGCGCATGCATCCCGAATGAAAGAAGGGGCGTCCATGACGCCCCTTCTTTCATTCGAACCCGGAAGCTCGGCAACATTCAAGCCGCGGCGTGCGGCGGCCTCACCGTCTGCCGCGGCCGGCCGACGAGCCGTGCCAGCACGACGATCGCCGCGAGCGTCGCGACGTACGCGGCGATCTGGATGCCCGCCGGACGCGCGGTATAGCCGATCAGCGTATGCAGTGCCTTGCCGACGATGCTCGACTCCTTGAGCAGCCACGACGTGTCCCAGACCGCATCGCCCCACGACGGCACGAGGCCGGCGGCCAGCAGGAAGCCGACGCACTGGCTCGCCATGCCCGCGGCGAGCAGCACGATCAGCCCGTTGGTGACGGAGAACAGGCGCTTCAACGGAATCTGCAGCAGGCCCGCATACATCGCGTAGCCGAGCCCGGCGCCGCCGAGCACGCCGAGCAGCCCGCCGGCGATCATCTGCGGCGTCTGGCCCGGGTCGCCCGCCGCGATCCCGTACAGGAACAGCACGGCCTCGGACCCCTCGCGCAGCACCGCGACGCCGACCACGATCGCGAGCCCCGTCAGCGGCCGGCTGCCGGCCGCGACCGCCCGGCCGACCTCGCCCATGTGCAGCGCCATTTCGCGGCCGTGCCGGCTCATCCAGATGCAGTGCCACGCGAGCATCAGCATCGCGACGAACATCACGCCCGCGTTGAAGACTTCCTGGCCCATGCCGGACGCCCATTGCGAGATCGCGTCGGCGAACGCCGCGATCAGGCCGGCGCCGACCACGCCGCCGACCAGCCCGCCGCCCACCCACCAGCCGCGCCGCGGCACGCCCTTCGTGGCGGCCATCACGATCGAGACCACCAGCGCGGCCTCGAGCACTTCACGAAAGACGATCAGGGCAGTAGACAGCATGTCGGTATCGGCTTACTTGACGGTCAGGTGCGTCTTCGACTGCGCTTCGTGATACTCGTCGTGGAACTCGTAGGTCCCGGCCTTCAGCGGCCCGACCAGGATCTCGACCGACTTGCCGGCCGGCACGACCTTCTCCGCCTTGAAGTCGTCGCTTTCGAATTCCGCGGGCGTCGCATCGAGGTTCTTCACGACGAACTTCACCTTCTTGCCGGCGGGGATCGTCACGCCATCGGGCGAAAACTTGTGGTCCTTCAACGTCAGGTTGACGACGTCGTCGGCAGCGAAGGCGGACGCGGCCGAGGCGCCCAGCAGGGCCAGTGCGAAACCGATAGCGAAACGGGTCATGTGCGTAATGAGCGGAAATATTGGAGGGAATCGATACTAAGATCGATTCGCATTTTCACCTCGGAGTACCCTCACTGCGCTCATGGGAATCGTGCGCCGTCGATCCCGCACGCGCGTTGTCGCGCAAGGCGCCGACGGATTTCGCCGATAATGTGCAGTCGTCAATCGGGAAAAATTCGGACTGACGGGCGCACGTAAATAACGATTCGTCAGACCTCAGCATTACAAATGGCCAATGCGATGTCATCACCGCATGCGACGCTTGACCTTCCCACCGTGGCAAGCTTCATGCTGAACGTACGCGTCAATCATTCACCGGAGAAAACACGATGGAATTCGAAGTCCAGGACATGACCTGCGGCGGCTGCGCCAACGCCATCACGCGTGCGGTGACGGCCGCCGACCCCGCCGCGAAGCTCGACATCGACGTCGCGGCGAAGATCGTCAAGGTCGACTCGGCGCAAGGCGCCGAGCGCGTACGGTCGATCATCGAAGCCGCCGGCTTCCATCCCGCACTGCGCAGCGCGTAACGCGCGCCGCAGGCCGCGGGTGCAATTGCGGGCGCAGCACCGGACGGCGACGCGCCCGCCCCCGGCGGCCTGTCAACGCAGCCGGATCAGCGTCGACTTCAGTTCGGTGTACTTCTCGAGCGCATGCAGCGACTTGTCGCGGCCGTTGCCCGACTGCTTGTAGCCGCCGAACGGGAAGTTCATGTCGCCGCCCTCGTCATAGCAGTTCACCCACACGGTGCCCGCACGCAGCCGGCGCGACACGTCGTGCGCGGTCGTCAGGTTCGACGTCCACACGGCCGCGGCCAGCCCGTATTCGGTATCGTTCGCGATCCTCACGGCCTCGTCGACGTCGTCGAACACGATCACCGACAACACCGGCCCGAAGATTTCCTCGCGCGCGATCTTCGCATCGGGCTTCACCTCGAACACCGTCGGCTCCACGTAGAAGCCGCCCGTTTCCGCGTTCACGCGCGCACCGCCGGTGACGAGCCGGCCTTCGCTGCGCCCCGCTTCGATATAACCGAGCACGCGTTCAAGCTGGATGCCGTCGACGATCGCGCCCATCGATACCGACGGATCGAGCGGATTGCCCGGCACGTACGCGCGCGCGGCCGCGACGAGCCTCTCGATGAACGCGTCCTTGATGTCGCGATGCACGAGCAGCCGCGAGCCGGCCGTGCACATCTCGCCCATGTTGTAGAAGATCGCGCCGGCCGCCGTTTGCGCTGCGCGGTCGAGATCGGGGCAATCGGGCAACACGATGTTCGGCGACTTGCCGCCGAGCTCGAGCCACGCGCGCTTCAGGTTCGACTGCGCCGCGTACTGCATGATCAGCTTGCCGACCGCCGTCGAGCCCGTGAACGCGATGCAGTCGACGTCGCGATGCAGCGCGAGCAGCTTGCCCGGCTCGCCCGCGCCCGGCACGACGTTGAACACGCCGGCCGGAATGCCGGCCTCGAAGGCGAGCTGCGCGACGCGGATCGCGGTCAGCGGCGATTTCTCGGACGGCTTCAGCACGACGCTGTTGCCGGCCGCGAGCGCGGGACCGAATTTCCATGCGGCCATCAGGATCGGGAAGTTCCACGGCACGACGGCGGCCACCACGCCGACCGGCTCGCGCGTGACGAGGCCGACGAGATGATGATCGGCCGGCGCGACCTCGCCGCCGACCTTGTCGATCGCCTCGGCGAACCATTCGACGCAGTAGGCGGCGCCCGGCACGTCGACCGTCGTCGTGTCGCCGATCGGCTTGCCCGCGTCGAGCGTTTCGAGCAGCGACAGTTCGTCGAGATGCTCGCGCATCAGCGTGGCCCAGCGCAGCAGCACGGCCTTGCGCGCACGCGGGTTCAGGCCGGCCCACACCCCGGCGTCGAACGCGCGGCGGGCCGCCGCGACGGCGGCGTTCACGTCCGCTTCGCCGCAGTCGGCGACCTTCGCCAGCACGCGGCCGTCGATCGGGCTCACGCAGTCGAACGTCCTGCCGTCGTGCGCGTCACGCGACGCGCCGTCGATGAATGCGCGCCCATCGATCTCGAGCGACGCCGCCTTGTGTTGCCAGTCAGCCAAAGTCAACTTGTTCATCAGGATGCCTCAATGGTTTGGCATTCGCGACGCGGCGCGCCGCGCGCCTGGCGCGCAGCCGGCCGGCGGCGAATGCGGTGACGCGCGGTCAGAAGGTCGCCGGCGAATTGGCCGACACGACCTCGCAGAGCAGTTCCGCGCTGGGATTGCGAAAACGATGCGGCAAACGGCTTTCGAAGTAGTAGCCGTCTCCGGGGTCGAGCAGCCACGTCGCGCCGTCGACGGTCAACTCGAGCCGGCCCGACACGACGACGCCGCCCTCGTGCCCCGCATGCACCAGCATCTCGGGCCCCGTGTCGGCCAGCGGCTGGTAGATCTCGCGCAGGATGCACATGTTGCGATCCTTCACGTTCGCGCCGACCAGTTGAAACGCGAGCGACTCGTTGCCGAGGTTCGGCATCTCGTCGCGACGCGACACGACCGCGCGCGATTCGACGAGCTCGAACGTGAAGAACTCCGCGAGACTCATCGGAATGCATTCGAGCAGTTTCTTCAGCGACCCGACCGACGGGCTCACGCGCCCCTGTTCGATCAGCGAGATCGTGCCGTTGGTGACGCCGGCGCGTTTCGCGAGTTCGCGCTGCGACAGGCCATGCTTGTTGCGCACGAAACGCAGGCGCTCGGCGACTTCGGTGGACATCGATTCGGTTTCGGACACGATAAGTGCGATGACAAAGTGAAACGACGCATGGGACAGCCGTTGAATATTCTAATCACTTTATGCCGCGCATCAGCGGGGAAAACCCTGAAAGGCGTTCGAAATAATGAACGACGCGTCGACCATTCCTTTAGCGAATCTTTTGTTCGCACTGCTCGGGAAAGCCCTGATGCAGGACCATTAAAAAACATTTGACGCCGTTATTGGCTCGTATATGCTGGCTCTCAGGTCAGCGTCATCTGGCTTTCACAGGCCTCGAAAAGCGTTATCGCAACGCAGCAAACGATGCCCGTCAACGTAAATGACGCAGGACCGGCGCCTCGATTATTTTAAACGCCCCGCGCGTCGAAACGATCAGGTGTTCAATACTTTCAACAAACCAGTCGAGTGTAATCGTGAGAGTCCGTGGCCCTCTGGTGAGGTGGGATCGAGGCGATGTGCGAAGTTTGCGCAGCGCCGTTCCCGCTTCCGACGGCAGTTGCGGCTGGCATAGTCCTCGCCTGCTTCACCTGTCGATCTACACCATCCTGTCCCGTCGTTCCGTTCGGCGCCACAACGCCGTTTCCGCACGCGCATTCGTTGCCGTCGATACCGACGAAGTGGCGTCGCTGCTGCCGTAGCGCCTCTCCTTTCTTCACGTCGTTCGTTTCGTTCGTCGATTCGCCAACCGCATCGTCCGTGCGGTGACGGAACGCGTTCGCGCATTCCTTGCGGCGTCGCGTATCGCGATGAAACGAACGACGGCCTGACCGTCGCGCGCAGCGCGGATCGCCACGCCATCCCGTTGCGCCCATTCACCAGCGGCCCTGCGCTCGACGCCGGGCTGCGGGGTCGTGTCGCGCCCGCGTTTTGCCGCATTCGGGCCGACGCGCGTCACGTCCCTACGGATTACTGATTGACGTCATGGAAAGGAAACCTCTCGTCGGCATCACTGCCGACCTCACCCAGATCGGCGCGCACGCGTCGCATACGGTCGGCGACAAATACGTGGCCGCGATCGTCGACGGCGCGCATGCGCTCGCGATGGTGCTGCCGGCGCTCGGCGAACGGCAGTCGACCGCCGACGTGCTCGACGCCGTGGACGGGCTGCTGTTTACCGGCAGTTACTCGAACGTCGAGCCGCATCGGTACGGCGGCGAGCCGAGCGAGCCCGGCACGAAGCACGACCCGGCCCGCGACGCGACGACGCTGCCGCTCTTGCGCGCGGCCATCGTCGCGGGCGTGCCCGTGCTCGCCGTATGCCGCGGCTTCCAGGAGCTGAACGTCGTTTGCGGCGGCACGCTGCACCAGCGCGTGCACGAAGTGCCCGGCTTCGCCGATCACCGCGAGGACGACGACGCGCCGATGGATACGCAATACGGCCCCGCGCACGTCGTGCGCCTGACGCCCGGCGGCCAGCTGCATGCGCTCGCCGGCGGCCGCGACGAAGTGCACGTGAACTCGCTGCACAAGCAGGGCGTCGCGCAGCTCGGCTCGGGCCTCGCCGTCGAAGCCGTCGCGCCGGATGGCCTGATCGAGGCCGTGAGCGTCGTCGACGCACCGGCGTTCGCGCTGGCCGTGCAGTGGCATCCGGAATGGCGACACGCGCAGGACCCGCTGTCGAGCGCGATCTTCCGCGCGTTCGGCGATGCGTGCCGCGCCCGCCGCGCCGAACGCACGCGCGCCATGGCCGCCGCCGCGCTCGCCTGAGCGCGCCAACCAGACAACGAGAACAGACATGCAAGACATCGAAGGCTTTCTGAAGCAGCACCGGATCACCGAGATCGAAGCGATCATTCCCGACATGGCCGGCATCGCGCGCGGCAAGATCACGCCGCGCAACAAGTTCACGTCCGGCGAATCGATGCGGCTGCCGCAGGCCGTGATGGTGCAGACCGTTACCGGCGACTATCCGGAAGACGGCTCGCTGACCGGCGTGACCGACCCCGACATGGTGTGCGTGCCCGACACGTCGACCATCCGCCTGATCCCGTGGGCCGTCGACCCGACCGCGCAGGTGATCCACGACTGCGTGCACTTCGACGGCTCGCCGGTCGAGATCTCGCCGCGCTACGTGCTGCGGCGCGTGCTCGACCTGTACAAGGCGAAGGGCTGGAAACCGGTCGTCGCGCCCGAGCTCGAGTTCTATCTGGTCGACATGAACAAGGACCCCGACCTGCCGCTGCGTCCGCCGGTCGGCCGCACGGGCCGCCCCGAAACGGGCCGCCAGTCGTATTCGATCGAGGCCGTCAACGAATTCGATCCGCTGTTCGAGGACATCTACGAGTACTGCGAATCGCAGAACCTCGACATCGATACGCTGATCCACGAAGTCGGCGCCGCGCAGATGGAGATCAACTTCATGCACGGCGACGCGCTGTCGCTGGCCGACCAGGTGTTCCTGTTCAAGCGCACGGTGCGCGAGGCCGCGCTGCGTCACAACATGTACGCGACGTTCATGGCCAAGCCGATGGAAGACGAACCGGGCTCGGCGATGCACGTGCACCAGAGCATCGTCGACGAGGAAACGGGCCAGAACCTGTTCACGTCGCCGGAAACCGGCGGCGCGACGTCGATGTTCTACAACTATCTCGCCGGGCTGCAGAAGTACACGCCGGCACTGATGCCGATCTTCGCGCCGTACATCAACTCGTATCGCCGCCTGTCGCGCTTCATGGCCGCGCCGATCAACGTGCAGTGGGGTTACGACAACCGCACGGTGGGGTTCCGCATCCCGCATTCGGGCCCGGCCGCACGCCGCATCGAAAACCGCATCCCGGGCGTCGACTGCAACCCGTACCTCGCGCTCGCGGCGACGCTCGCGGCCGGCTATCTCGGCATGACGCAGCGCCTGGAGCCGACCGAGCCGCTCGTCAGCGACGGCTACAGCCTGCCGTACCAGTTGCCGCGCAACCTCGAGGAAGGACTGACGCTGATGGCCGCGTGCGAGCCGCTCGGCGAGATCCTCGGGCACAAGTTCCTGAAGGCGTATTTCGCGCTGAAGGAAACCGAATACGAAGCGTTCTTCCGCGTGATCAGCTCGTGGGAACGCCGCCATCTGCTGCTGCACGTGTAAGCGTGCCAACCGCATACGGAATCACGGAGGAAACATGACTTACCGCAACGAATCGGCCTGGATCCAGCCGGCCGCGCCGACCGCGACGGCCGCCGCGCCGCGCGCGACGCAGGCACGCTCGACCGCCGAATACCGCGCGCTCGACGCCGCGCACCACATCCACCCGTTCTCGGACATGGGCGCGCTCAACCGCGCGGGCAGCCGCGTGATCGTCAAAGCCGACGGCGTCTACCTGTGGGACTCGGACGGCAACAAGGTGATCGACGGGATGGCCGGCCTCTGGTGCGTGAACGTCGGCTACGGCCGCAAGGAACTCGCCGACGCCGCGTATCGCCAGCTGCAGGAGCTGCCGTTCTACAACACGTTCTTCAAGACCACGCATCCGCCGGTGATCGAACTCTCCGCGATGCTCGCGGAAGTGACGCCCGCCGGCTTCAACCACTTCTTCTATTGCAACAGCGGCTCGGAAGGCAACGACACCGTGCTGCGCGTCGTGCATCAATATTGGCGCGTGCAAGGCAAACCGCAGAAGAAATACGTGATCTCGCGCAAGAACGGCTACCACGGCTCGACGATCGCGGGCGGCACGCTCGGCGGGATGGGCTACATGCACGAGCAGATGCCGTCGAAGGTCGAGCACATCGTGCACATCGACCAGCCGTATTTCTTCGGCGAAGCGCAGGCTGGCGAGACGCCCGAAGCATTCGGCCTCGCACGGGCGCAGCAGCTCGAGGCGAAGATCCTCGAACTCGGCGCGGAGAACGTCGCGGCGTTCATCGGCGAGCCGTTCCA
>NZ_LPJG01000021.1:0-341182 GCF_001532755.1 Burkholderia sp. MSMB2157WGS
CGATCTGCGGCTATGCGAACCTCGTCTACGTCGGCGCGGGCGCGAACCTGCAAGGCGAAGGCACGCTGCGCAACGGGTTGATCGCGATGCTGCTGATCGTGCCGGTGTTCCTCTATCGCCACTACTGGCAGGATCGCGGCCGCTTTCCCGCGCAGATGCAGCGCGACATGGAACTGGAAGTGCCGAAGCGCGCGATGTGGCTGAACCTGATGCCGTATGCGGCGCTGGTCGGTGCAGGGCTGACGATCTGGTTGTCGTATTACTTCGCGTGGGTGAAGTGACGCGTTAATGCGTGCGTGTCGCAGCACGTGATGGCTTCGTAGAGCATACGCGGGGCCGTCGCGTGAAGCGCCGTCGCAACACGACGACAAAAGAGGCTCGACCGGTTTACCGGTCGGGCCTCGTTCGTTTCCGTCGCGTTCGAGTGCGGCTGCGACCCGCTTACGAAAACACCACCGTCCGATCGCCGTTCAAAAACACCCGCCGCTCGATGAACGCCTTCACCGCACGCGCGAGCGTGAGGCTTTCGACGTCTCGTCCCACCGCGAGCAATTGCTCGGGCCGCAGCGCATGATCGACACGCTCGACGACCTGCTCGATGATCGGGCCTTCGTCGAGATCGTCGGTCACGAAGTGCGCGGTCGCGCCGATCAGCTTCACGCCGCGCGCATGTGCCTGGTGATACGGCTTCGCGCCCTTGAAGCCGGGCAGGAACGAATGATGGATGTTGATCGCGCGGTTCGCGAGCTTCGCGCTCGTCTCCTGCGACAGCACCTGCATGTAGCGTGCGAGGATCACGAGCTCGGCGCCGCTCGATTCGAAGAAGTCGAGCCATTGCGCTTCCTGCTGCGCCTTGGTCTCGGCCGTGATCGGGAAGTGCCGGAACGGCAGCCCGTGCTGCGCGGCGAGCGGCTCGAAGTCGGGATGGTTCGACACGATGCCGACGATGTCCATCTTCAGCTCGCCCATCCGCCAGCGGAACAGCAGATCCGCGAGGCAGTGCTCGAGCTTCGACACCATGATCAGCACCTTCGGCCGCGCGTTGACGTCGTGGATCGCCCACTGGATGGCGCCGTCGTGGCCGCCGAGTCCGGCCGCGATCGGCGCGAATTCCTGACGCAGCGCGTCGATCTGCAGCGTCTCATCCGTCGGATGAAAGACGCAGCGCACGAAGAAGCGGTTGCTGAGATCGTCGTCGAACACGTTCAGCGCATCGACGTAGCAGCGATGGCGGTCGAGAAAGCCGACGACGGCGGCGACCTGGCCGGCCGCGCTCGGGCACGACAGTGTCAGGACGAATTGATCGGGGCGGTGCTCGGCGGTCATGAGACTCCTCGGATGGCAGGGGCGCACGGCCGCGCGGCGGCGCACGAAGCGCCGCGCCGCGCGGGTAGCGGGAGGCTCAAGTAAATCAGGACGATATCGGCGCGGATAGAACCAACCCGCCGTGTGGCTGGTATCGGTGCGCCAGCGGCTCGGGGGCTGGGGCCGGGGCGGGCGCGCGGCCTCAGGCCGCCGCGCATGCGTCGAGCAGCCAGCGCCGGAACACGTGGGTCGCATCCGGCTCGGGCCGCTGCGGCGGGCGCACCAGGAAGTAGCCGCGCGGCGTGACGACGGGCGCGTCGACCAGCTTCACGAGCTGGCCGGCCCCGACGAGCTCGTCGACGAGCGGCGACCAGCCGAGCGCGACGCCTTCGCCGAGCAGCGCCGCATGGATCACGAGCGCATAGCTGTTGAAGGTCACGCCGCGGGCGGCGGGCGGCGGTTCGAGCCCGTGCGCGTCGAACCAGCCCGACCACGACAGCCAGCGCTCGGGGCGCGTCGGCTGCACGTGCAGCAGCGGCAGCGCGAGCAGGTGCTCGGGCCGCGCGACGCCCGGGTGCGCGTCGCGGAACGCGGGCGAGCAGACGGGCGTGACGGATTCCGGAAACAGCCGCGCGGCCGTGCACGACGGCCAGTGGCCGTCGCCGAACAGGATCGCGATGTCGCCGTGGTCGCGCTGGGCGTCGTAGTCCTGCGACGTGACGACGCGTACGTCGACGTCCGGCATCACGCGCTTGAGCCCGGCCAGGCGCGGCATCAGCCAGTAGGTCGCGAAGCCGAAATCGGTGACGATCGTGAGCGCGCCGTGCTCGCGGCGCGCGCGCAGCGTCGCGGTCGCGCCGCGCAGCGTGTCGAGGCTGAGCCGCACGGCTTCGTACAGGCACTGGCCGTCGGCCGTCAGCGTGACGCCGCGCGGGCTGCGTTCGAACAGCGGTACGCCGAGTTCGGCTTCGAGCTGATACACCTGCTGGCTCACGGCCGGCTGCGTCGAGCCGAGCTCGCGCGCGGCGGCCGTGAAGCTCGCGAGCCGGGCGGCCGATTCGAACGCGCGCAGCGCCTGCATCGACGGTAACGGTTCGGATTTCGACATAAGTCCCTCTAATGGCCCCATAAGGGCCGGACGCCTACCCGCGCGAATTCGGGCGGGCGATAGTGCAGCGGACGGTACGGCACAGGCACTTCGCGCGCCGCCGCGCAACGCACTCCCCGATTCTAGCCAGCGCGGCCCTTGCGCGCGGCAGTTTCTGCGGACCGTCTCCGTCATGCCGGACGTCTCGCTGCCCGGGCGGCGAGACGTTCCATTCGAACACCGCTTTCCCCACGACCGCCGATGACGAACCCGACACCCAACATCCTGATCCTGATGGCCGACCAGCTCACGCCGTTCGCGCTGCCGGCGTACGGCAACCGCGTCGCCCGCACGCCGACGCTCGACCGGCTCGCCGCCGAAGGCGTGGTGTTCGACGCCGCGTACTGCGCGAGCCCGCTGTGCGCGCCGTCGCGCTTCTCGCTACTGACCGGCAAGCTGCCGTCGGGAATCGGCGCCTACGATAACGCCGCCGAATTGCCCGCGCAAACGCTGACGTTCGCGCACTACCTGCGCGCGGGCGGCTACCGGACGATGCTGTCCGGCAAGATGCATTTCTGCGGGCCCGACCAACTGCACGGCTTCGAGGAACGCCTCACGACCGACATCTATCCGGCGGATTTCGGTTGGGTGCCGGACTGGGACCAACCGACCGAGCGGCCGAGCTGGTATCACAACATGAGCTCGGTGCTCGACGCCGGCCCGTGCGTGCGCACGAACCAGCTCGATTTCGACGACGAAGTGACGTTCGCGGCGAAGCAGAAGCTGTACGACGTCGCGCGCGAGCGCGCGGCCGGCCGCGATGCGCGGCCGTTCTGCATGGTCGTGTCGCTGACCCATCCGCACGATCCGTATGCGATCACGCGCGAATACTGGGATCGCTACGACGACGACGAAATCGACATGCCGGCCGTGCGGCTCGATGCGGCCGCAAGCGATCCGCATTCGCAGCGGCTGCGTTTCGTCTGCGAGAACGACCGTACGCCGCCGACCGATGCGCAGATCCGCGCCGCACGCCGCGCGTATTATGGCGCGACGTCCTACGTGGACACGCAGTTCGGCAGCGTGCTGGCCGCGCTCGAGCAATGCGGGTTCGCCGACGACACGATCGTGATCGTCACGTCCGACCACGGCGACATGCTCGGCGAGCGCGGGCTCTGGTACAAGATGACGTTCTTCGAAGGCGGCTGCCGCGTGCCGCTGATCGTCCATGCGCCGGGCCGCTTCGACGCCGCGCGCGTGCGCGGGCCCGTGTCGCACGTCGACCTGCTGCCGACGCTCGTCGAGCTGGCCGGCGCCGCGCCCGCCGGCGGCTGGCCGGACCCGGTCGACGGCGCGAGCCTCGTGGCGCACCTGAACGGCACGCCCGCGCACGATGTCGCGCTCGGCGAATACCTCGCGGAAGGCGCGCTCGCGCCGATCGTGATGATCCGCCGCGGCGACTGGAAATACGTGCATTGCCCGGCCGATCCAGACCAGCTTTACAACCTGTCGGACGACCCGCGCGAACTGACGAACCTCGCCGGGCGGCCGGAAGCCGCCGACGTGCTCGCCGCGTTCCGCGCGGAGGCCGCGCAGCGCTGGAACCTGCCCGAACTGGACCGTCAGGTGCGCGCGAGCCAGCGGCGCCGGCGCTTCCATTACGCGGCGACGACGCAGGGCCGCATTCAGGCGTGGGACTGGCAGCCGTTCACCGACGCGAGCCAGCGCTACATGCGCAATCACATCGAACTCGACACGCTCGAAGCGATGGCGCGTTTTCCGCGCGTCGGGCGCTGAGCGCACCGCATCGCGATCATTGAAGAACGACGGAGGAAGCGAACCATGAAACGGCAAGGCAATGCAGCAATCCGAAGGATCGGCGCGGCGCTCGCCGCGGCCGCCGCGTGCGGGGTGGCGACGCAGCCCGCGTATGCCGCCGATCCGCAGACGTGCGGCGACGTCAGGATGGCGGCGCCCGGCTGGACCGACATCGACGCGACGAATGCGATGGCGGGTGTCGTGCTGAAGGCGCTCGGCTACCGGCAGGACGTGGCGAACCTGTCGGTGCCGATCACGTACCAGGGGTTGAAGAAAGGGCAGGTCGACGTGTTCCTCGGCAACTGGATGCCCGCGCAGGCGCCGCTCGTGAAGCCGTTCGTCGACGAGAAGTCGATCGACGTGCTGCACGCGAACCTGAGCGGCGCGAAGTTCACGCTCGCGGTGCCCGACTACGTGGCCGCCGCCGGCGTGCATACGTTCGCCGATCTCGCGCGCTACGCGGACCGCTTCGGCGGCAAGATCTACGGGATCGAGCCCGGCGCGCCCGCGAACCAGAACATCAAGCGGATGCTGTCCGACCACGCGCTCGGGTCCGCGAACTGGTCGCTCGTCGAATCGAGCGAGACGGGCATGCTCACGCAGGTCGAGCGGGCGGTGCGCGACAAGCGCTGGATCGTGTTTCTCGCGTGGGAGCCGCATCTGATGAACACGAAGTTCCGTCTGACGTATCTGTCGGGCGGCGATGCGTACTTCGGCCCGAACTACGGCGGCGCGACGGTCAACACGGTCACGCGTGCCGGGTTCGCCGGCCAGTGCACGAACCTCGCGCGGCTGTTCCGGCAGATGACGTTCTCCGTCGACGTCGAGAACCGGATGATCGCCGACATGCTCGACCACAAGACGTCGCCCGCGCTCGCGGCGCAGCATGCGCTGAAGGCCGAGCCGGCGCTGGTCGCCGGCTGGCTCGACGGCGTGACGACGGCGACCGGCGCGCCGGGCCTGCCGGCGGTGCGTGCGGCCCTCGACGGTCGTTGATTTCCCTCTCCGGGGCGGCCGGTTTTTACCGTGCCGCTCGTCTACGTGTTTTCCCGACCCGTCGCATCGTGACCATTTAGTGTCGCCTTCAGACGGGTGACGCGAAATATGGGTTTGTATTTTTCGCCAATGGCTGCGTTATTGCGGAAAACGAAATGCCGGAGCCAGCAGACGTACCGAATTCGAATCAGCCGGCGTATCGCGGCACGCGCCGGGCCACGGTTCTTTCCATCGAACGGTTCAGGGAGGGTGGTCGACAATGAAGCAAAAGAAAGTCGCCGTAGCCGCCGCGCTTGCATGCGCGGCCTGTATTCCCGCCATCGGGCACGCGCAGAGCAGCGTGACGCTGTACGGGATTCTCGACGCCGGCATCACGTACGTGAACAACACGGGCGGGTCGCACGTGGTCAAGTTCGACGACGGCGTCGCCTACGGAAACCGCTTCGGCCTCAAGGGCACCGAGGACCTGGGCGGCGGCCTGAAGGCCGTGTTCGCGCTCGAGAGCGGCTTCCATCTCGGCAACGGGCAACTCGGCTTCGGCGGCGCCGAATTCGGCCGGCAGGCGTACGTGGGCCTGCAAAACGACTGGGGCACGCTGTCGTTCGGCAACCAGCTCGACATCACGAACGAACTCGTGTCGATCTACAACATTTCGGCGTGGGGCAGCGGCTATGCGATCCACCAGGGCGACTTCGACCGTTTCAACGGCGACCGCCTGCCGAATTCGGTGAAGTTCCTGTCGAGCGACATGAGCGGCTTCAAGTTCGGCGCGATGTACTCGTTCGGCAACGTCGCGGGCAACTTCCATCGCAACAGCGCATGGAGCGCGGGCGCGAGCTTCACGAAGGGCGACTTCTCGATCGGCGCCGCGTACACGCGCCTGAACAATCCGAACGGCATCTACGCGTTCGACCCCTACGCGATGATCGGCACGCATACGTTCCTCGGCCAGCAGACCGTCACGGTCGATCCGGCGACCGGCGCGCGCACCGACCTGTTCGCGAACACGCCGATGGACGTCGACAGCCAGGGCACGTTCGGCATCGGCACGAGCTACACGATCGGCAAGCTGACGCTCGACGCCAACTACTCGTACACGACGATCAAGGGCTTCGGCCAGTCGTCGCACATGCAGGTGTACGAAGGCGGCGGCCTGTACCAGTTCACGCCGGCGCTGAGCTTCATCGCGGGCTACCAGCACACGCGCTTCGAGGGCCATCACTGGAACCAGGGCACGGCGGGCCTGCATTATCTGCTGTCGAAGCGCACGGACGTGTACATCTCCGGCGACTACCTGCGCGCGTCGCAGGGCGTCGATGCGGTGATCGGCTACAGCTTCACGCCGTCGACGACGCAGACGCAGGCCGACGTGCGGATCGGGATGCGGCATTCGTTCTGAGCGGAGTGGCGGCTTGGTGTGACGTCTTCAGCGAGGTCTCTCTTTGGCGCGAACCGCGGTTCGCGCTTTTTTTTTGTGCGAGGCGCCGGCTCGACGGCACGCGCGGCCGGCGCCCGGCCGGTTCTCGGCGGTTGGCATATCATCGCGGTTTGGCCGCGTCCGCCCCGTTGCCGCGCGCACCCGCGTGCGTCGTCGTTTCCCGAACGGTTGCGGGGCGCACCGCCAACTGCCGAGAACCCGATGACCACCCCCGTGCCCGATTCCAGTCCGTTATCCCCGTTACCCGCCAACCTGTTTCGCCACGCGCCGTTCCGGCGTTTCTGGGGCACGCGCGTGATGTCGTCGCTGGCCTTCCAGATCCTGTCGGTCGCGATCGGCTGGTACGTGTATGCGCTCACGCACAGCGCGTTCGCGCTCGGTCTGGTCGGCCTCGCGCAGTTCGTGCCGATGTTCGCGCTGACGCTGGTCGTCGGGCAGGTGGCCGACCGCTACGACCGCCGGCGCATCGCGACGATCTGCCAGGGCGTCGAGGCACTGGCCGCCGGCGTGTTCCTGCTCGGCGCGGTGCAAGGGTGGCTGGCCGCGCCGGCCGTGTATGCGCTCGCGGCGATCGTCGGCACGGCTCGCGCGTTCGAGTCGCCGTCGGTGTCGTCGCTGCTGCCGGCCGTCGTGCTGCGCACCGATTTGCCGCGCGCGACCGCGCTGTCGACGTCCGCCAACCAGGCCGCGCAGATTCTCGGTCCCGCGTTCGGCGGGTTGCTCTATGGTGTCGGCGCACCCGTCGCGTTCGGCACGAGCGTGGCGGCCTTCGCGATCGCGGCGATGCTGAGCGGCACGATCCCGCTGCGCGGCGCGCCACCGGCCCGCGAGCCGGTCACACTGCACTCGGTGTTTTCGGGCATCGCGTTCATCCGGCGCGAACCGGCGATTCTCGGTGCGCTGTCGCTCGATCTGTTCGCCGTGCTGTTCGGCGGCGCGACCGCGCTGCTGCCGATCTACGCGCGCGACATCCTGCAGGTCGGCCCGTGGGGGCTCGGCGCATTGCGCGCGGCGCCGGCGGTCGGCGCGCTCGCGGGCACGCTGTGGCTCACGCGCTTCCCGTTGAAGGGCCGGCCGGGCCGCGCGATGTTCGGCGGCGTGATCGCGTTCGGCATCGCGACGATCGTGTTCGGGGTGTCGCGGCACTTTGCGTTGTCGCTGGTCGCGCTGGCGGCGCTTGGCGCATCGGATGTCGTGAGCGTCGTCGTGCGCCTGTCGCTCGTGCAACTGCGCACGCCCGACGACATGCTCGGCCGCGTGAGCGCGGTCAATTCGCTGTTCATCGGCACGTCGAACCAGCTCGGCGAATTCGAGTCGGGCGTGACGGCCGCGTGGTGGGGCGCGCCGGCCGCGATCGTCGTCGGCGGCGCGGCGACGATCGCCGTCGCGCTCGCGTGGATGCGGCTGTTTCCGCAGCTCACGCACATGAAGTCGCTCGAACGCGACGCGTGACGCGCATCACACGTCACGCATCCTGCGTGACGCGCACGGCCGTGCCGTAGCAGATGACCTCGGTCACGCCCGAGCCGATCTCGGTCGAGTCGTAGCGCATCGCGACGATCGCGTTCGCGCCGAGCTTGCGCGCATCGGCAAGCATCTTGTCGAACGCGTGCTCGCGCGCCTTTTCGCACAGCGACGTGTAGAGCGTGATGTTGCCGCCGAAGATCGTCTGCAGCGACGCGCCGAACGAGCCGACGATCGAGCGCGAGCGCACGACGATGCCCTGTGCGACGCCGAGCGAGCGGACGGTCGTATGGCCGGGTAGATCGAACGCGGTCGTGACGCGGGCGGGCGACAGGTCGTCGATGGAGCGGGTGGGTTCGGTCATGGTGGGAAAGCGTGTGGCGAGTGGTCGAACGACGATTCTAGCCGGACGGAGAAAAGGCATTCGAACGGGCGCACCCGTGCGGGTGAGCGCCCGTTTCGCTGCGAACATGCGAGCCGCTCGACGCGGAACGCTCAGCGCTTGACCGTCGCGCCGGCCATGCCGCCGAGATCGACCGCATAGGCAAGCGCCAGCTTGCCGAACTTCAGCGCATGGTTCGCTTGCCGATCCGAGTTTTCCAGCGTGTCGTTCGCCGTATGGATGTACGGGCTGTCGTTCTGGTCGGCCTCGAACGGGAACGATGCCGGATACCCCTGCGCATTCCACGACGCGTGATCCGAGCATGCGTACCCGCACTGCGACGTGCCGATCGCAAGCTCCGGCAGGTAGGTCTTCGCCAGGTTCGTCAGGTAGGCGTTTTGCGCCGCGTTCGTGTAGTCGGTGATCAGGTAGATATCCTTCGGATCGCCCTTGTAGTTCGTCATGTCGAGCTGCAGCACGCCGACCACGTTCGCATTCTGCGTGCGGAACTGCTTTGCGATCGCCTTCGAGCCGAGCAACCCGGCTTCCTCGGCCGCATATCCGACGAACTTGATCGTCCGTTTCGGCCGGTAGCCGTTCGCGAGCAGCACGCGCAGCGCCTCGGTCAGGCTGGCGATGCCCGACGCATCGTCGTCGGCGCCGGGCGAGCGCGTGTTTTCCGTCGTGCGGCCGACCGTCGAATCGAGGTGGCCGCCGAGCACGACGGTGCCCGCGGCCGGATCGCTGCCGCGGATCGTCAGGATCACGGATTTCTGCGGAAAGCCCGTGTGCGCGAATTGTTCGACGGCGATGTCGGCGCGCGAAGCCGCCAGTTGCTTCCACTGCAACGCGAGCCAGTCGGACGCGGCGACGCCGTGCGACGTCGTGTAGTAGCGGTTCGTGAAACCCGACAGCGACGTGATCGTGCCGACGATGTTGCTGGCTTGCAGTTGCTGAACCCACGTGCCGATCTGCGGCACGTTCGACACCGTGTACGCGGGGGCGGCAGCCTGTTTCGCAAGCGTCGCAGGCCACGGCTGGAGCGCCTGCCGCGCGTCGTCGAACGAATCGTGCACGACGTAGCCGGGCCCGTGGCCGCGCGTGCGGTGGACGGCGCGGGCCAGCTCGCCGAGGCGGGAATCGTCGATCTCGACGACGTGAACGGTTTCGCGACGCGCGGCGCCGTCGTCCGCCTTGCCGGCTTCGACGGTCGTGCTGTATTGTGCGGTTGCGGTTGCGTCGATACGTTGAAGCTGGCGGAACGCGGTGTCGCCGAGCGTGATCCAGACGGGCGCCGCGTGCGCGGCGGCGGTCAGCAGCATGCCGCCCAGCGCGGCGCTCAGGTGGGTCGATTTCAGAGTAGGCATGTTCGATCTCGTGAGGATGGCGATGTCGATGTCGATGAAGGGAGCGCGCCGCAGATCGTGCGATGCGCTCCCGCCTGCTGCGGGCGTTACGACTTCTGCGGGACGGTCACGCCGTACGTGCAGCTCTTGTTGTACGCGTTGCCGATCGCGGCGAGCTGCGCGCTGCTGTAGCCGAGCGCGGATGCGGCCGTCAGCACGGCTTGCGCGGCGGCCTTCTGGTTGGTCGAGCCGTTGGTCATCGACAGCCCCTTCAGGAACGCCTTGTCCATCGCCTGCGCGCCGATCGCGTCACGCGCGACGAGGTTGCACGACGCCCAGTACTGGCCGGCCGTGTGGATCTCCGCGCCGCGCGCCTGCGCATAGGTGCGCCCGACGTTCCAGTTGGTCACGCGGCCGCCCCAGAACTCGTTGTGGCCGTCCCAGTTGTAGACCCAGTGATACTGCGCATCCGACGGGCTCCACTGGTTGAAGTCGCGGCTGTACGCGGCGGCGAGATAGTCGCCGGTGCCTTCCGACAAGCCTTCCTGTTGCGACAGGCCGCCGTTGGTGATCCAGTCGTGAATGCCGTGGCCGAGCTCGTGGATCACGACGTCCGCGTCTTCCGCGTCGTCGACGCCACCCTGCCCGAAGGTCAGCCGGCCGCTGCTCGACGAGTACGACGAGTTGTCGTCGCCCGATTCGCCGTGCGGGTCGTACTGCACGCCGCCCGTGTACTGGTACGGCAGCGCCTTGATGCCGAGCGTCTGGTTCACGTAACGCAGGAACGTGTCGATGTGGTAGTACGCGTTCACGGCCTCGAAATACAGGTTGCCGCGCGTGAATTCGAACGCGGGCGTGGATTGCGACGGGCAGGCCTTGTCGAGCGGCGCATCGAAATCGACGCATGCCGCGTACGGGCCCGTCAGCGTGTAGCGCGTGCCCGACTGCGCGAGATCCTTCAGCGTCACGCGTACGCGCGCGGCCGTGAGCTGCGTCGAATCGGCGTCGTTGCCGTCCTTGTAGCCCGTGCTGCCGTAGCTGCTCTTCGTCGGCGACAGCGGATCGGGGCGGAACACGAAGCCGGTGCCGTCGGTCGCGTAGAAGGCCTTGTCCTCGGCGCGCAGCACTTCGCCGCTGCCCGAATCGATCAGCAGTTCCCAGTCGCCTTTCGGGCCGTCCTGCGGGCGGCCGCGCACCTTCCACGCGGTATGCGTGCCGGCCTTGTCGACGAACGCGACGAGTTGCGCATCGAGATGCGTGAAGCCGCTCGCGCCGAGATACGCGCGGGCGCGGTCGAACGCCTGTTGCTGGTCGACGGCCTGCGACTTGCGCGTCGTCGCGACCACGCCGCTGATCGTGTTGCTCGCGACGTACAGGATGCGGCCGTCCTTCGCGACGGTCACCGCGATGTCGCTGCCGTACACGGGCAAGCCGGCCGCCTGCTGCTGCAGGCGCACGACGGTGAAGTCGGCGTCGTCGCGTTCCGACGTGACGACGAGGCTCGCGAGCGCGGCGGCGTCGAGCCCGAGCTGCGCCGCTTGCGACGCGACGAAGTCGCGCGCGGTGGCAGCGGGCGTCGCGGTGGCTTTCTTGACGCGATAGGCCGGGTTGTACAGCGTGGCGGCGACGCCGTCCGCGCGGAATTGCCCGGCGGCCGTGTCGGCCTTCGCGGCCGGCGGCGCGACGCCGCGCGTCAGGCTTTCGCGCAGGCTCGCGGCCTGCGGATTCGGCGCTTTCGTATCGGCCAGGGTGCCGCCGACGATGCCGAAACCGAGCGCGAGACTCAGGGCGAGCGGCAATGCTTTGCGTGATGTCTGCATACGTGATCCTCATCTCAACGGTTGGACAAGCCCGCGCGCTCGTGGCGAGCAGGCACGACACGGCCCGCGCGCCGGTTCGATGGAACCGGTGCGACGAAGCGGTGTTGGGGTGTCGACTGACTAGGAAACCTAAATGTCAGGTCGAAAAGAAGCGGGCAGGCGAAGCGGAGGAGAAGCGAACGGCAGGCAGGTGCGGCGACGGCGAATCGAGCATCGTCATGTCATACCCCTCGGATCGATATTGGATATCGGTTGGCAGCCTGCGTGACCCGACGTCCGTCGAGCCCGTCGATCGAGTCGTTAGGCTGCCTATCTAACTTTGTTTGGTATGTTACAGAATATTTTCAACGACATTCCAGATTATTTTCGATGACCGCTTCGGTTCGTCGACCAGTCGCCGGCATTGTTCAGCGAACGGTGGGAAACGCCGCCGGAACGCGCAATACCGCGCCGGATTGTGATCAAAAGCCGAGACGATCAGCGCGTCGGCCGCCGGTCGCTGCGCGGGCTCATCCCGAATCGCGCGCGATAGGTGCGCGAAAAATGCGACGGCGATTCGAAGCCGCACGCGACGCACACCGACGTGATGCTCATGTCGGTCTGCTGCAGCAGTTCGCGTGCGCGATCGAGGCGCAGGTTCAGGTAGAAGCGCGTCGGCGTGTCGTTCAGCATCGCGCTGAACAGCCGCTCGAGCTGGCGCCGCGTGATCGAGACTTCCCGCGCGAGCGCGTCGGAGCCGAGCGGGGTGTCCATGTGCCGTTGCATCGTGCCGATCACCTGGATCAGCTTGCGGTTGTGCACGCCGTAGCGCGCGGCGATCTCGAGCCGCTGGCTGTCCGAGCGCTGCCGGATGCGGCTGACGACGAACTGCTCGGAGATCGCCGCCGCGAGGTCGGCGCCGTGTCGGCGGCCGATCAGGTCGAGCATCATGTCGATCGACGCGGTGCCGCCCGCGCACGTGATGCGCCGGTCGTCGATCTCGAACAGCTCCTGCGTCGCGTTCAGGCCGGGATAGCGCTCGCGGAACGCGGCCAGCGCTTCCCAATGCAGCGTCAGCGGCTGCGATGCGTCGAACAGCCCGGCTTCCGCGAGCACGAAGCTGCCCGTATCGATGCCGCCCAGCGTGGCGCCATGCCGGTGCTGGCGGCGCAGCCAGTCGCCGAGCGTGCGCGTGTAGCACACGAGCGGATCGAAGCCCGCGACGACGAACACCGTATCGACCTGCGGGACGTCCGCGCACGCGGCTTCGGCGGCGACCGGAATGCCGTTGCTCGCGGCGACGGGGGCGCCGTCCAGGCTGATCACGTGCCAGCGATACAGCTCGGTGCGAAAGCGGTTCGCGACGCGCAGCGGCTCGACCGCGGACATGAAGCCGAGCGCGGAGAAGCCGGGCAGCAACAGGAAGTGGAAATCCTCGGGCATCGGGATGTGGGGTGCAAGCAGGTGATCGGCGCGTGCCGCGCGTCGCGACGAGCGGGCCGGCGCGGGCGCCGGACGTTCGAGCCGGGATTATCGCGGGTTTTGCGGGCGCTCAGCGCGTTTTTGCGCGATGCACCGTCCGGCGCGCGGTCGTCGACGGCAATTCGCCGAACTGGGCCTTGTACGCGTTCGCGAAATGCCCGAGATGGATGAAGCCCCAGCGTGCGGCCGCCTCGCTGATCGGCAGGTCGGATTGCCGCGTGTCGAGCAGCAGGCGTCGCACCTGCGCGAGGCGCAGCGAGCGCGTGTAGTTGAGCGGCGTCGTCTGCACGACCGATTGAAAACTGTTCTGCATCGTGCGCCGGCTGACGCGCAGTTGCGTGCACAGGCTCAGGATGTCGACGGGTGCTTCCGGGTGGTCGATCACGTAGTCGTGCACGCGGCGCACGATGTCGGCGTGGCACGCGTGCGTGAGCCGGTGCGGCGGCTCGGGTATCCGGTAGGTCATGAGATCGACCAGCACGTTGCCGATGTCGGCGCGCATCGCGCGCTGCACGCGTGCCGCGTCGAACGTATCGGGCGCCGACAGCACGCGTTCGAGCAGCGTGGCGAGTTGCACGCTCGCACGCTCGCGCGCGGCGACCGGCACCTCGACCACGCCGCGTCGCAGCGCGCGTGCGTCCAGCCGGACGCCGGCGGCATCTTCGATCTGCTGCATCAACTCGGGTTCGACGACCACGCCGATCATCGACATGTCGTCGGGCGAATGGAGTTCGAACGGTACGCCGCCGCGCGCCATCACGATCGTACCGGGCTCGACGCGCGCATTGCCGAAGGCGAAGGCGCCCGAGCCGGCGAGAGGCATCCCGAATACCGTATGGCCGGGCGGCAAGCATCCGCGCTGGATGATGCGCACGTTCGCCGTTTCCTGGAACAGTTGCACGCCGTCGAGCACCGCGTGTTTGACCACGCTGCGATACGGGCCGGCCCCGATCTGGTCGTAACGCTGATCCCAGCCGCGCAGCGCCGCGGCATGCCGGTCTGCGTCGTCGAACCTCTGATGTAACACACGCATGGCGCCTCCGGCGATCGTTCGGACCGCGCAAGACTAAACCGACCGGGCGGTCGGCGCAATACGGAGGAGCGCTATTCCGCGCGCGCTTCGGAGGGTCGGAAGGCGCGCGCCCGCGTGGCTTTCACGCGCATTTCCAATATCCCGAATCGGCACGCACGCGTTGCCGGTCCGGGTGCCGATCGGCTTTATTGTCGAACTACAGTCGCTCCACATCACGTGAACCCCCACTGGAGGCGGCATGAGGACAAGGCGGCGAACCGCGGCGCTCGCGGCGACGCTGGCGTTGGCGGCGGCATGGGCCGGCGGCGCGAACGCGGCGGAAAAACCCGAAGAACTGGTCGTGCAGAAAATGCCGCCGTGGCATCCGCACGCGCTCTACATCGTCGACATTTCGATGCCGTCGATGACCGACGGGCGCATCTACGTATACGACGCCGATGCGAAGAAACTGCTCGGCCAGATCGACGGCGGCTTCGCCCCCGGCTTCGCGATCTCGCCCGACCGCAAGACCAGCTTCGTCGCGACGACCTACTTCTCGCGAGGCTCGCACGGCACGCGTACCGACGTCGTCGAGATGATCGACAACGCGACCCTCGATCACGCGGGCGAGATCGTGATTCCGGCGAAGCATGCGCAGCACGTGCCGTCGCCGTACAACACCGCGTTCAGCGCCGACGGCAAGCGGCTGTACGTCGCGAACATCACGCCGGCCGCATCGGTGACGGTGATCGACGCCGTCTCGAAGCGGGTGCTGTCGGAGATCGACATGGCCGCGTGCGTGCTCGCGTATCCGTCGGGCAACGACCGTTTCACCGCGCTGTGCGAAAGCGGCAAGGCGCTGACCGTCACGCTCGACGCGAACGGCAAGGAAACGAAGCGCACGATGTCGGACGCGTTCATCGACGTCGACAAGGATCCGGCGTTCGTGAACGCGTCGCGGTACCAGGGCGGCTATCTGTTCACCACCTACGGCGGCAACGTGCGCAGTGCCGATTTCAGCGGCGACAAGCCGGCGTTCGGCAAGCCGTGGCCGCTGTTGACGGACGCCGAGCGCGCGGAAGGCTGGCGCCCGGGCGGCATGCAGCAGACGGCCGTGCACGCGAAGCAGAACCGTTATTACGTGCTGATGCACAAGGGCGCCGACGGCTCGCACAAGGATCCCGGCACGCAGGTGTGGGTGTATGACCTGAAGTCGAAGCAGCGCGTCGCGCGCTGGGATCTTGCACAGCAGAAGGTCGATCCGCTCGTGTCGATCCAGGTCAGCGAGGACGACAAGCCGCTGTTCTACGGGCTGACGGCGACCTCCGACCTCGTCGTGATGGATGCGCGCACCGGCGCGCTGCGGCACGTCGAGAAGCAGATCGGCAATACGTCGTCGCTGCTCGTCAACCCGTGAGGCCGCGATGACCCTCGATCCCGTACTCGCCACCAGCGCGCAGGCCGGCGCGGCCGCCGTCGTGCTGCTCGGCGCCTTCGCGAAGATGCGCCGGCCCGCCGCGTTCCGCCAGGCGCTCGCCGGCTACCGGCTGCTGCCCGATGCGCTGAACGCGCCGGTCGCGTTCGCGATTCCGTTGGCAGAAGCGATCGGCGCGGCGGCGCTGCTGTTTCCCGATACGCGCACGGCCGGTGCGATCGCGCTGATCGCGCTGCTCCTGGCGTTCGCCGCCGGCCTCGCGATCAACCTGCTGCGCGGCCACACCGACATCGACTGCGGCTGTTCCGGCTTCGCCGCCACCCGAGCGGACGCGCCGCGCGGCATCGGCTGGCTGCATGTCGGCCGCGTGCTGCTGCTCGTCGCGCTGGCCGCGACCGCGTTCGTCGAGCCGGGCACGCGCGCCGTCGTGTGGCTCGACTACCTGACGCTGTTCTTTTCCGTGCTGCTGATCGTCTGCGCGCTGCTCACCGTCGACGTGCTGCTCGCCAACGTCCCGCGCCTTGCCCACCTGAGGAATTCATGATGCAAACCGCTCTCACCGTTTCCACCGCCCTGCTGTGGGTGGCCGTTCTCGCGCTCGGCGCGATCTGCCTCGCCCTGGTGCGCCAGATCGGCATCCTGTACGAACGCATCATGCCGGCCGGCGCGCTGATGATCGACAAGGGGCCGGCGGTCGGCGCGATCGCGCCGACGTTCGAACTGACCGACATTCGCGGCTCGCACGTGAAGGTCGGCGGCATCGACGCATCGGGCAAGGCGACGCTGCTGTTCTTCCTGTCGCCGACGTGCCCGGTCTGCAAGAAGCTGCTGCCGCTGCTGCCGTCGCTGCAGGCCAGCGAAGCGACGCCGGTGAACATCGTGCTCGCGAGCGACGGCGATGCCGACGAACACGTGCGCTTCGCGCGAAAGCACGACCTCGGGCGCTTCCCGTACGTGCTGTCGCAGGAGCTCGGCCTCGCGTATCAGATCGGCAAGCTGCCGTATGCGGTGCTGCTCGACGAAACGGGCACGGTGCGAGCGAAGGGGCTCGTCAACACGCGCGAGCATCTCGAGAGCCTGTTCGAGGCGAAGGAGCGCGGCGTCGCGTCGCTGCAGCAGTACGTGCACGGCGCGCCGCGCCACGATGCCCACGACGGGCACGCGCAGCACGCATGACCGGCCGAACCTTTTTCAACGTCATTGGAGAACGACGACATGGGCGTGTTTGATTCATGGTTCGAGCGGTCGGCGCGCGGCGTCGCGCAGCACAGTTCGCGGCGCAGCGCGATGGCGAAGCTCGGCAAGGTGCTGGTGGGTTCGGCGCTGCTGCCGCTGCTGCCCGTCGATCGCACCGCGTACGCGGCCGACGCGGCATCCGCGGCGTCGGGCGCATCCGGCGCGGCCGCATCGGGCGCAAGCGACGACCCGACGAGCTGCGACTACTGGAAATACTGCGCGATCGACGGCTGGCTGTGCAGTTGCTGCGGCGGCACGTCGAGCAGTTGCCCGCCGGGCACGACGCCTTCGCCGATCACGTGGATCGGCACCTGCCGCAATCCGCACGACGGTTCGGACTACATCGTTTCGTACAACGATTGCTGCGGCAAGACCTCGTGCGGCAAGTGCTTCTGCAACCGCAACGAGCGCGAGAAGCCGCTGTACAAGCTGTCGCTGAACAACGACATCAACTGGTGCATGGCGAACGGTAATTCGAATTACCACTGTTCGGTTTCGGTTCTGCTGGGAGCGGCAAAACAATGAGCGTGAAGCAGGCGGGAAAAATCGTCGTGGCATACATGACGGCCATTGCGGCCATCGCGTTACCCGACGCGGCCGGCGCACAGGACACCGTGCGTTACCCGGCCGGGAAAGGCTTGTTCGACACGCAGTGCGCGGTGTGTCACCAGGCGGGCGGGAAAGGGCAGGACGGCCTTGCGCCGCCGCTGACCGAGTATCCGGGCAAGTACGCGGCGGCGGAAGCCGGGCGTGCGCAGTTGATCGCGACGCTGCTGCACGGGATGTTCGGCGAGATCGAAGTGCACGACAAGCGCTACAACTTCAAGATGCCGTCGTTCGCGAGCGGGAGCGACGACGACATCGCGCACGTGCTCAACTACGTCGTATTCGACCTCAACGCGCAGCATGGCGATGCGAAGCCGTTCACGGCGGCCGAGATCCGTGCGGCGCGCGCGAAGCCGATGGACGGCACGGCCGTGCACGCGCAGCGCGCGGCGGTGATCAAGGGGCTCGGCCTGTGAACGGCGCTTGCGCGCCGTCGTCGCGGTTCGGCGGCCTGTCGCGTCGCCTGTCGTCCCGGCTGCTGCTGGCGGGTGCCGCGGCTTGCGCGTTTGCCGGGCCTGCCCATGCGGACGGCGCAGCCGATGCGGCGCTGGCACGACAGCATTGGGTGCTCAACTGCATGGGCTGCCACACGGCGACGGGCGGTGGCATTCCCGGCAAGGTGCCGCCGCTCGCGAACTCGCTCGGCTATTTCACGCATCTGCCGGCCGGGCGCGAGTACCTGATGCGCGTGCCCGGCGCGTCGAATTCGGCGCTGTCGGATCGGGAACTGGCCGACGTGCTGAACTGGCTGCTCACGACGACGAACCGCGATGCGCTGCCACGCGACTTCAAACCGTATACGGCCGCCGAAGTTGCCGCGCACCGCCGTCCCGCGCTGTCGGACGTCGCGACCGTGCGCGCCGGCCTCGTCCGCGCGTTGCAGGCGCGCGGGATCGACGGTGTCGCGGATCGCTATTGACCGACTGACTCAACGAATCAGGGAAACGTGAACATGGAGACGAACGAAACCTTTCCGCTGCTCGACGCAACCCGCGCGTTTCTCGCGAAGCCGAAGAAGATGCTGATCGGCGCCGAGTGGAGCGACGCCGCGTCGGGCCGCCAGATCGAGGTCGTGAACCCGGCCGACGGCACCGTGCTCGCTCGCGTGCCCGAAGCGGACGAGCGCGACGTGCAGCAGGCCGTCGCCGCCGCGCGCCATGCATTCGATGCGGGCCCGTGGCGCCGCGCGAAGACCACCGATCGCGAGCGCCTGATGCTGGGGCTCGCCGACCTGATCGAAGCCAACGCGCGCGAGCTCGCCGAAATAGAATCGCTCGACAACGGCAAGCCGGTGACGGTCGCGCAAGGGCTCGACGTCGCGATGGCCGCGCAGTGCTTTCGCTACATGGCCGGCTGGGCGACGAAGATCGAAGGCAGCGTGATCGACGCCGGCGTGCCGTATCTGCCGGACAGCGAAATCTTCGCCTATACGCGCAAGGAACCCGTCGGCGTGGTCGGCGCGATCATTCCGTGGAATTTCCCGCTGCTGATGGCCGCATGGAAAATCGCGCCGGCGCTCGCGACCGGCTGCACCGTCGTGCTGAAGCCTGCCGAAGACACGCCGCTGAGCGCGTTGCGGCTCGGCGAGCTGATCCAGGCGGCCGGGTTCCCGGACGGTGTCGTCAATATCGTCACCGGTTACGGTCACACGGCCGGCGCGGCGCTGTCGCGCGATCCGCGCATCGACAAGATCGCATTCACCGGGTCGACGCTAACGGGCAAGACGATCGGCCACGCGGCGCTCGACAACATGACGCGGATGTCGCTGGAACTCGGCGGCAAGTCGCCGGTGATCGTGCTGCCCGACGTCGATCTCGACAAGGCCGCGCTGGGCGTCGCGAACGCGATCTTCTTCAACCAGGGGCAGGTGTGCACGGCCGGCTCGCGCGCGTACATCCATTCGACGGTCTTCGACGACGTGATCGAGCGCGTCGCGAAGATCGCGACGAGCCTGAGGATCGGCCCGGGGATGGATCCGTCGACGCAGATCGGGCCGCTCGTGTCGGCGAAGCAGCGCGAGCGCGTGTGCGGATACATCGACTCGGGGTTCGGCGAAGGCGCGCGCGCCGCCGCCGGCGGCCGCGCGATCGACGGCCCCGGCTTCTTCGTCGAACCGACGGTGCTGGTCGATACGACGCAGGCGATGCGCGTGGTGCGCGAGGAAATCTTCGGGCCGGTGCTCGTCGCGATGCCGTTCGACGATCCCGATACGGCCGTGCGGCTCGCGAACGATACGCCGTACGGTCTCGGCGCGAGCATCTGGTCGAACGATCTTGCGGCGATCCACAAGCTGGTGCCGCGGATTGCGGCGGGCACCGTGTGGGTCAATTGCCACTCGCTGCTCGACAACGCATTGCCGTTCGGCGGGATGAAGCAGTCGGGCTTCGGCCGCGAACTCGGCCGCGCGGTGATCGACCAGTACATGGAAAGCAAGTCGGTGATGATGAACTACGCGTGAGCGTCGCGGCGGGTTGCGCGCGGTGACGGCGCGCCGACCGCGCCGCGTCGCTACCGGGCCGGCGTGTTCGGCCGGACCGACGTCGCGACTCACACGCCGTATCCCGCGTCGCGCATCAAGCGGCGCGCCACGTCGCCGCGCGGGCCTTCCGCATCGAATCGCGCGCGAAGGTTCGCATCCGCGTCGCCCGTCACGCCGCGGTGCATGATCGCGACGATGGCGAAAAGGGCGGCGACGAAGCAAGCGACGAGCATCGTATGGCTCCTGGCTGGAGAGACCGGAGGCGGGCACCGCGACGGCCGGCCGTGTCCGTCGGCATCCGTTCCAATGACGCGCAACATCCGGGCCCGAAGCGGCACGGTAACCGGCGGGCGGCGCGCGATCGTCCGGCGACGCCCAGCATAGGGCCGGCACGCGGTATTCGGCGACGTGTCGGAAATCTGTCAGCAAGGCCGTGGCGGAATCGAAAGGCGCACGCCGCATCCGGGCAATCCCGTCGCCCGCCAGAAAAACCCCAAATCCCCATCCGGCAAGCCTCCTGCGGAATCTAGTGGTTTCCACTCATAGTCGCAAACAGGCAAGAACAGGTCGCCGCCGGTCTTCTCGGCGCGAATATGGCTCGTTACTTTTACTCCCACGATGCAGGCCGGCGCACACTCCGCGCACCGGCTGCCGCGAGATCAACCGGGAGGAATCGAACCATGAAGTCGACGAAGATCGCCGCGCTCACCGCGGCCGTGCTGGCGACCGGTGCGTTCACGCACGCCGCGCATGCCGAGACGGAGGCCGCGACCTGCCGCACCGTGCGTTTCGCGGATATCGGCTGGACCGACATCACGTCGACCACGGCGCTCGCGTCGACCGTGTTCGAGGCGCTCGGCTACAAGCCGACCACGACGATCGCGTCGGTGCCGATCTCGTTCGCCGGTCTCAAGAGCAAGCAGCTCGACGTGTCGCTCGGCTACTGGTGGCCCGTGCAGCAAAAGCAGTTGCAGCCGTTCCTCGACAGCAAGTCGATCAACGTCGTCGAGCCGCCGAACCTGTCCGGCGCGAAGGCGACGCTCGCGGTGCCGAGCTACGAATACCAGGCCGGCCTGAAAACCTTCGACGACATCGCGAAACACCGCGCGGAACTCGACGGCAAGATCTACGGGATCGAGCCGGGCAGCAGCGCGAACGCGACGATCCAGAAGATGATCGACACGAACCAGTACGGGCTCGGCGGCTTCAAGCTCGTCGAATCGAGCGAGGCCGGGATGCTGGTGACGGTCGAGCGCGCGGTCCGCGAGAAGAAGTGGGTGGTGTTTCTCGGCTGGGAGCCGCATCCGATGAACATCCAGCTCAGCATGAACTACCTGTCCGGCGGCGACGCGGCGTTCGGGCCGAACTACGGCGAAGCGCGCGTGTACACGCTGACCGCGCCCGACTTCATCGCGCGCTGCCCGAACGCGGGCAAGCTCGTGACGAACCTGCGCTTCTCGACCCAGCTCGAGAACCAGCTGATGCAGTCGGTGATGAACAAGACCAAGCCGGCCGAGGCCGCGAAGGCGTACCTGAAGAAGAACCCGCAGGTGCTCGATCCCTGGCTCGCGGGCGTCAAGACGTTCGACGGCAAGGACGGCCTGCCTGCCGTGAAGGCGTATCTCGGCCTGTAACGGCCTGCGCCCGCGCGCTACCCGCAATGCGACACAACCCGAATCAAGCGAGGCATCCAGCATGAACCACGAAGTCATCATCACCTGCGCCGTCACGGGCGCGGGCGATACGGTCGGCAAGCATCCGGCGATTCCGGTCACGCCGAAGGAGATCGCGGCCGCCGCGATCGAAGCCGCGAAGGCCGGCGCGACGGTCGCCCACTGCCACGTGCGCGATCCGCAGACCGGGCGCGGCAGCCGCGACCCGAACCTGTATCGCGAAGTGGTCGACCGCATCCGCTCGGCCGACGTCGACGTGATCATCAACCTGACGGCCGGCATGGGCGGCGATCTCGAGATCGGCCCCGGCGAGGATCCGATGCGCTTCGGCAAGGGCACCGACCTGGTCGGCGGCCTCACACGCCTCGTACACGTCGAGGAACTGCTGCCGGAAATCTGCACGCTCGACTGCGGCACGCTGAATTTCGGCGACGGCGATTACATCTACGTGTCGACACCCGCGCAGTTGCGCGCCGGCGCGAAGCGCATCCAGGAACTCGGCGTGAAGCCGGAGCTGGAGATCTTCGATACGGGCCATCTGTGGTTCGCGAAGCAGTTGCTGAAGGAAGGGCTGCTCGACGATCCGCCGCTGTTCCAGCTGTGCCTGGGCATTCCGTGGGGCGCACCGGCCGATACGGGCACGATGAAGGCGATGGTCGACAACCTGCCGCCGGGCGCGCACTGGGCCGGCTTCGGGATCGGCCGCATGCAGATGCCGATGGTCGCGCAGGCGATGCTGCTCGGCGGTCACGTCCGCGTCGGCCTCGAAGACAACATCTGGCTCGATCGCGGCGTGCATGCGACCAACGGCACGCTCGTCGAGCGCGCTCGCGAGATCGTCGAACGCCTCGGCGGCCGCGTGCTGACGCCGGCCGAAGGCCGCCGCAAGCTCGGCCTGCCGGCGCGCGGCGAACGTGCGCTGGAGCGTCGCGCGATCGCCGAATTCGCGTGAGCTTTTTCACTGACCGACATTGCATGGCGGTATGCGTCGATGCGCGGCCGCCCACCGATTTCCCCTGAATTGAAGGATGTATCGACATGGCAGTGAAGACCGACATCAAGACGTTTGCCGCGATCGGCACCGGCGTGATCGGCAGCGGATGGATTTCCCGCGCGCTCGCGCACGGTCTCGACGTGGTCGTGTGGGATCCGGCGCCGGGCGCCGAAGCGCGGCTGCGCGCGAACGTCGCGAATGCGTGGCCCGCGCTCGAACGCGTCGGCCTCGCGCCGGGCGCCGATCCCGCGCGGCTGCGGTTCGTGTCGACGATCGACGAATGTGTCGCCGACGCCGATTTCATCCAGGAAAGCGCGCCCGAGCGCGAGGCGCTGAAGCTCGAGCTGCACGAGCAGATCAGCCGCGCGGCGAAGCCCGATGCGATCATCGCGTCGTCGACGTCGGGGCTGTTGCCGACCGACTTCTACGCGCGGGCGACGCATCCGGAGCGCTGCGTGGTCGGCCATCCGTTCAACCCCGTCTACCTGCTGCCGCTCGTCGAGGTGCTCGGCGGTGCGCGCACGTCGCCGGAAGCGGTCGAAGGCGCGATGGAGGTCTATCGCAAGCTCGGCATGCGGCCGCTGCACGTGCGCAAGGAAGTGCCGGGCTTCATCGCGGATCGTCTGCTCGAGGCGTTGTGGCGCGAGGCGCTGCATCTCGTCGACGAAGGCGTCGCGACGACCGGCGAGATCGACGACGCGATCCGCTTCGGTGCGGGTATCCGCTGGTCGTTCATGGGCACGTTCCTGACCTACACATTGGCCGGCGGCGATGCGGGCATGCGACACTTCATGCAGCAATTCGGCCCCGCGCTCGAACTGCCGTGGACGAAACTGGTCGCGCCGACGTTGACCGATGCGCTGATCGACCGCGTCGTCGAAGGCACGACCGAACAGCAGGGCACGCGCAGCATCAAGGAGCTCGAGCGCTATCGCGACGAGTGCATCACCGAGGTGCTGAAATCGATCGCCGCGGTGAAGGCGCGGCACGGGATGCGATTCGAGGACTAGACGATGACGGGCGATACCCCGCTGACGATTTACCGCGACGTGGTGCGGCCCGAATGGGTCGACTACAACGGCCACCTGCGCGATGCGTTCTACCTGCTGATCTTCAGCTTCGCGACCGATGCGTTGCTGGATCGCATCGGCCTCGACGACGCCGCGCGTCGCGAGCGGGGGCGCTCGGTCTACACGCTCGAAGCGCACGTGAATTATCTGCACGAGATCAAGGAAGGCACGGCCGTGCGCGTCGATGCGCGCGTGCTCGCGCACGACGCGAAGCGGCTGCACCTGTATCTCGAACTGTTCGCCGACGGGCATGGCGACGCGGTATCGGCGAGCGAGCAGATGCTGCTGCACGTCGATACGCGCGACGGTGCGAAATCGGCGCCGTTCGACGACGACGTGGCCGCGCGCGTGGCCGCGCTGCACGCATTGCAGCGCGATTGCGCGGCGCCTGCGTATGCGGGCCGCGTGATCGGGCTGCCGCCGCGCCGCTAGCGGCGCGCTTCGCCTTCCGATCCCCCCTTCGACCGCGGAGCGCACACGATGCTCGAACCGGAAATCGCGGCGTTCGTCGCGGCTGTCGACGCGTGGTATCCGGCCGATGCGGCGGTGCGCTCGCCCGACGAGCAGCGCCGCCTCTACGACCGCTTCGCGGCCGAATGGACGCCGGCCGCGCTGCCGGCCGGCATCGTGCAGCACGACGCCGTGTGGCGCGCGCCGGACGGCCGCACGATCGCGCTGCGGCGCTATACGTCCGCGCACGGTGCGCCGCGCGGCACGGTGCTGTTTTTTCATGGCGGCGGTTTCGTCGTCGGCTCGCTCGACAGTCATGCGCTGATCACCGCGCAACTGGCGGCCGATACGGGCCTCGACGTGATCGCCGTCGACTACCGGCTGGCGCCCGAACACCGCGCGCCGGCCGCACTCGACGATTGCGTGGCGGTGACGCGCGCCGCGCGCGATGCGCGCTGGCCGTTCGGGCCGTGCGCGCACCCGTTGACGCTCGCGGGCGACAGCGCGGGCGGGATGCTCGCGGCGGCGGTGGCGACCGCGCTGCGCGATGCGGGCGAAGCGAGCGTGGACGGCGTCGCGCTCGTTTATCCGATGCTCGGTTTCGAACCGCAATCGCCCGCGCGCGAGACGGAAGCGCACGCGCCGATGCTGACGCTCGACGACGTGCATCGCTATCGCGCGCTGTACTGGGGCGATGACTCGTCCGACGCGCTGCGGAGCGGCAACCCGCTGCTGCGCGCGTCGGCGCCGCTCGAGGCAGCGCGTTTCGACGGCCTGCCGCCGGTGCTCGCGATCGGCGCGGAGCACGATCCGCTGCGCGACGATGCGCGCGTGTACGTCGAACGGATTCGCGCGGCCGGCGGGGTCGCGCGCCACTGGATGGGAGAGGGGCTGGTGCACGGCTGCTGGCGCGCGCTCGGGACGAGCCCGCAGGCCGCACGGATGCACCGGATGGTCGGCGGGTTCTTGCTCGCACCGCACGCGTAGCGGGCGTTTTCCGGGAGGCAACGATGCAGGCAGCGGCGCAACACCGTATCGAGGACTGGCGGACGTTTTCGGCCGACGCGGCCATCGCGACGGCGACGATCGGCGATGACGCGGTGAATATCGAGTGGAGCGACGCGCGACGATCGCCGTTCCATTTCGACTGGCTGCGCGACAACTGCGCGTGTGCCGCGTGCGTGCATGCGATCACGCGCGAACAGGTGTTCGAGATCGCCGATGCGCGCGAGGATCTGTCCGCGCTCGCCGTGCATGTCGAAACCGACGGTGCGCTGCATGTGGAATGGAACGACGGGCACCGCAGCGCGTGGTCGCCGGGCTGGTTGCGTGCGCATGCATACGACGATGCGTCGCGCGCGGAGCGCCTGGCCGCGCACGAGCGCCACGTATGGACCGGCGACGATGCGACGGCGATCGGCGTGTTCGCGTGGCGCGACGTGATGGAAGACGACCGCGCGCTGCTGGCATGGCTCGGCGCTTTGCAGCGCACGGGGCTGACGCTCGTCGAGGGCGTGCCGGCCGAGCGCGGCCGCGTCGACGGGATCGCGCGCCGCATCGGCCTGATCCGCGAAAGCAATTTCGGCGTGCTGTTCGACGTCGAATCGAAGCCGCGCCCGGACAGCAATGCGTATACGTCGCTGAATCTTCCGCCGCACACCGACCTGCCGACCCGCGAATTGCAGCCCGGCGTGCAGTTCCTGCACTGCCTCGCGAACGACGCGACGGGCGGCGACAGCATCTTCCTCGACGGCTTCGCGCTCGCGGATGCGCTGCGGCGCGAACATCCGGACGATTTCGAACGACTCGCGTCGACGCCGTTCGAGTTCTGGAACAAGAGCGCGAACAGCGACTACCGCTGTTCGGCGCCGGTGATCGGGCGCGATGCGCGCGGCAACGTCACGGAAGTGCGCGTCGCGAACTTCCTGCGCGGGCCGCTCGATGCGCCGGCCGGTTCGGTTGCAGCGGTCTATCGTGCGTACCGACGATTCCTCGCGCTTGCGCGCGAGCCGCGTTTTCGCGTGCAGCGCCGGCTGCGGGCGGGCGACATGTGGGCGTTCGACAACCGGCGCGTGCTGCATGCGCGCACCGAGTTCGACCCGTCGACGGGCCGCCGGCACTTGCAGGGCTGCTACGTCGATCGCGACGAACTGCTGTCGCGGTGGCGCGTGCTGTCGCGGTCGGCGCCGGCCGGGGCCGTGGCGCGCTGACCGGCGCACACGACGCATTCACGCACACCTCGCCGGGAAAAAGCGCCCGGACGCCACGCGTCCGGGCGAAGCCACCCGCTGCCGGGCGGCGGAGGTATGCGTTTCACAAAAAAGACGAGCCCCGCGAAGGGGGCTCGTCCGGACTGCGTGACTTCATCGCGCGATGCGCGGCGCCCGCCGGGGGCGCGTCGGCTTACTGGCCGAAGAAGATCGAATCGCGTGCGTTCGACGACGCAGCCGGCGCACCCGAGTGGACGAGCGGAGCCGGTTGCGCGCCGTAGCCGCTGGTGTCGGCACCATGAACACGCGCTTCGGCGCTCTGGATGTCGTTCGGGTAGTACGGGCTCGACACGCCCGGCTTGTAGCCGGCTTGCTCAAGCTGGACCAGTTCGTTGCGCACTTGAGCGCGCGTCACGGTGCTTTGCGCGAATGCGCCGAACGAAGCGGACAGGGCGGCAGCGGCAACGACTGCGGAAACGAGCGATTTCATGGTGACCTCCGGTGTTTTATTGAGTTCGCTCTCGACACCATGTCTTGAGCGATTGATCAAATCTTAGTCACCGGCGTGTTCAGGGTAAACGCTGATTTTGACGATAAATTGTTTCCTGACCGGTAACAGTGCGACGCCGAATCAGTCTTTCAACGGGCTTTCTTTTCGGTCGATGTAATAAGTATGAAGAATATCGTGCGCGCCGGCACGCGATTCATCGCGCTTCGGCCGTCGTGTCGAACGACCGGCCCGGCGCGCGTCCGGCGGGCGCGCCGGCGCTGAGGAAGCGCACGCCCGTCGCGGCTTCCGATGCTTCCCACAGCAATGCCGCCGACGCCGCGCTGCGCGCCGCGCGCGGCACGCTTGCCGGTGCCGGCAGCCCGCGCGATTCGAACCAGCCGGACGGACCGATGTACGCGCCGCCGGCCAGATCGGGCGACGTCGCCGCATGAATCGCGGGCAGCGCGCCCTGAGCGGCCGGCTGTGCGAGATACCGGTTCGCGGCGCGCATCAGCGCGGCGCGGGCCGGCGAGCGGTCCATCGCCGGGCCCGCGAACTGCAGGTTGGTCGCCGCGTAGCCGGGGTGCGCGGCGACGCTGATGCCGGCGAACGCCGCGCGCTCGAAACGGCGCTGCAACTCGATCGCGAACACGAGGTTCGCGAGCTTGCTGTCGCAATAGGCGAGATAACGGTTGTAGCGTCGTGCGGCGCGCAGGTCGTCGACACGAATCCGGCCGGCGCGGTTGAAACCGCTCGACATCGTGACGACGCGCGCTCGGCGCGCCGCGCGCAGCGCCGGCAGCAGATGGCCCGTCAGCGCGAAATGGCCGAGATGGTTGGTGCCGAACTGCATCTCGAAGCCGTCGCGCGTGTGCCGCAGCGGCAGAAACATCACGCCGGCGTTGTTGCAGAGGATGTCGACGCGGCCGTGGCGTTCGCCGACGTCGGCCGCGAAGCGGGCGATCGACGCGAGATCGGCGAGGTCGAGCGGATCGACTTCGACGCGTGCATGAGGATGAAACCGGCGGATCGCGTCGGCGGCCTGCGCGCCGCGGGCGGCGTCGCGGCAGCCCATCACGACCGTCGCGCCTTTCGCGGCCAGCGTTTCCGCGAGCTGCCAGCCGAGGCCGCTGTTGGCGCCGGTCACGACCGCGACCTTCCCGCCTTGCGCCGGGACGTGGCGCGCGCTCCATGCATGCATGTCTGCCTCCATCGGCGCGGCCGATCGGCTGCGGCGCCTAATCGTTACATTGAATGATGTAACGATAGTGCGGGCGGACGTTGCAGACAAGCGGAGGAATTAGACCGGCGCTTCTAGGGCGGGCGGATGGCGTGGCGCCGCCGGCCGGCGCACGGCGGGCGGGTTTTACCTGCTGCCGGCCAGCGCGAGCACTTCGGCGGCGGAGATCATGGCGGCGGCGTTCGCGGGAGCCGGGCGTTCGGCCGGACGGAATACTTCGTCGCCGCGGTGGATGACCTGGCGCGACAGCGCGCAGGTCCCGGTGCGCTGCGCGAAGCGGCGTCGCCAGCGCTGCTCACCGTAGTGGCAGCGGCCGGGTTCGACCCAGCGGACGACGAGCAGCGTATCGGAACGTTCGAGGATTTCGACGTGGACGTCGGCGGGATCGAGCGCAGGCAGGGATTTGGAGGCCTTCATTTTGCCGTTTCCTAAAGCTCGTGCGGGTTCGGCCGTGGCAGTGGATGTCACTACCCGATGGCGAATCCGTAGCGGTTTCCATGAGTGGTGCGCTAAATGTAAGCGTCTGTGACCGGAAAAAACATCCTGTCTGGCTCAAATTACCTTTTGCCGATTTAGAAACAATCCACGCTTATTTTCTTGAAAAACCAGCGACAAAAGGCCCCGGACGCGAAGTCCGGGGCGAAAATCGGCCCGCGCGCCGTGTCTGCTCGCCCAGTCACGGGATACATCGCCGGGGACGGAGGTGCCCGCAGAGATCCGGCGCGGGCGGGGAGGCGATGTACCGGAAGCGCGGTCCGGCAACGCCATGATGGCGCGCGCCACCCGTTGACACCCTGACGCGAACATGACTTTTTTGTCAGTTTTCCTGTCCGCCGCGCCGAACGTCGCGGGAAGAAGCGGCTGGAACGCCCGCCGGTATTGGGTTCGAGCGGATCGCGGGGCGACGCCTCGACGCTACTTTCGCGGCCAATTTCGTGCGCCGGACGGATTCTTCGGCCCCGGGTAAATACTGAATCCCAATTTCGTGACAAACGCGCGATCCGTTCCTATGATTGGTTGGACCTTTAGTCCTTTGTGCCAATCGGCCGACAGCTGGCCGGCTTTTTCGGAGAGATGCTCATGAGATTGCAGGGCAAACGCGCGCTGGTGACGGCGGCCGGGCAGGGCATCGGCCGCGCGACCGCGCTGCGCTTCGCGAGCGAGGGCGCCGACGTGCTGGCGACCGACATCAACGAGGCCGCGCTGGTGCGGCTCGAAGCCGACGCCGAGCGCGCGGGCGGCCGGCTGGTCACGCGGCGGCTCGACGTCACCGACGCGCACGACATCGCCGCGCTCGCCGCGAGCGAACGCGCGTTCGACGTGCTGTTCAACTGCGCGGGCTACGTGCACCACGGCTCGATCCTCGAGTGCGACGAAGACGCGTGGGCGTTCTCGCTGAACCTGAACGTCACGTCGATGTACCGGCTGATCCGCGCGCTGTTGCCGGCGATGCTCGAAGCGGGCGGCGCGTCGATCGTCAACATGGCGTCGGCGGCGTCGAGCGTGAAGGGCGTGCCGAACCGCTTCGTGTACGGCACCACCAAGGCGGCCGTGATCGGGCTGACCAAGGCGGTGGCGGCCGATTTCGTCGAGCGGGGCATCCGCTGCAACGCGATCTGCCCGGGCACGATCGAATCGCCGTCGCTGGCGCAGCGGATCGAGGACCAGGCGCGCACGCGCCACGTGTCCGCCGACGAGGTGCGCCAGGCGTTCGTCGCGCGCCAGCCGATCGGCCGCATCGGCACCGCGGACGAAGTCGCCGCGCTCGCGCTGTATCTGGCGTCCGACGAAGCGTCGTTCACCACCGGCACGATTCACCTGATCGACGGCGGCTGGTCGAACTGACCGTGCCTAACCGGCCGTGTCCAACCGACCGTGTCTAACCGACCGCGCTTCCCCATTCACTTTCCGCTCACACGACGCTATGAAACTGCTGAGATTTGGCGACAAACACGATGAAAAACCGGGCCTGCTGGATGCGCAGGGCCACATTCGCGACCTGTCCGGCGTGATCGACGACATCGCCGGCAACGTGCTGACCCCCGCGTCGCTCGCGCGGCTGCGCGACATTCCGCCGTCGTCGCTGCCGCTCGTCGAAGGCACGCCGCGACTCGGCGCGTGCGTCGGCCGCGTCGGCAAGTTCATCTGCATCGGGCTCAACTACTCGGATCACGCGGCCGAATCGGGGATGGAAGTCCCGAAGGAGCCCGTCGTGTTCGGCAAGTGGACGAGCGCGATCTCGGGCCCGAACGACGACGTCGAGATCCCGCGCGGCTCGGAGAAGACCGACTGGGAAGTCGAGCTCGGCGTGGTGATCGGCCAGGGCGGCCGCTATATCGACGAAGCCGATGCGCTGTCGCACGTCGCGGGTTACTGCGTCGTAAACGACGTGTCGGAGCGCGAATACCAGCTCGAGCGCGGCGGCACGTGGGACAAGGGCAAGGGCAACGACACGTTCGGCCCGATCGGGCCCTGGCTCGTGACGGCCGACGAAGTGCCCGATCCGCACGCGCTGCGGCTGTGGCTGGAAGTGGACGGCCACCGGTACCAGAACGGCACGACCGCGACGATGGTGTTCCGCGTGCCGCACCTGATCAGCTACCTGAGCCGCTTCATGAGCCTGCAGCCGGGCGACGTGATCTCGACCGGCACGCCGCCGGGCGTCGGCCTCGGACAGAAGCCGCCCGTCTATCTGCGCGCCGGACAGGTGATCACGCTCGGCATCGATGGGCTCGGCGAGCAACGCCAGCGCACCGTGCAGGCCTGATTTCCTTCAACGGACGGTTCGTCATGCCTATCATTCGATCGATGCGCGTCCTCGACGTGCGCTTTCCGACCTCGCGCCAGCTCGACGGCTCCGACGCGATGAATCCGGACCCCGATTATTCGGCGGCCTACGTCGTGCTCGAAACCGACCGCGACGGCCTCGAAGGTCACGGGCTCACGTTCACCATCGGGCGCGGCAACGAAATCTGCTGCGCGGCGATCGACGCGATGCGCCACCTCGTCGTCGGCCTCGACCTCGACTGGATCCGCGAGGACATGGGCCGGTTCTGGCGGCACGTCACGTCGGACAGCCAGTTGCGCTGGATCGGCCCCGACAAGGGCGCGATCCATCTGGCGACGGGCGCCGTCGTCAATGCGGTGTGGGATTTGTGGGCGAAGGCCGTCGGCAAGCCGCTGTGGCGGCTCGTCGCCGACATGAGCCCGGAGGAGCTGGTGCGAGCGATCGACTTCCGCTACCTGACCGACTGCCTGAGCCCGGACGAAGCGCTCGACCTGCTGCGCCGGCAGGCGCCCGGCAAGACCGCGCGGATCGCCGCGCTGGAGCGCGACGGCTACCCGTGCTACACGACGTCGGCCGGCTGGCTCGGCTACAGCGACGACAAGCTGCGCCGGCTGTGCCGCGAGGCGGTGGAAGAAGGGTTCGACTACGTGAAGCTGAAAGTCGGCGCGAACCTCGAGGACGACATCCGCCGCGTGACGATCGCGCGCGAGGTGATCGGCCCCGACCGCAAGCTGATGATCGACGCGAACCAGGTATGGGAAGTCGACGAGGCGATCGACTGGGTGCGCGAGCTCGCATTCGCGAGGCCGTGGTTCATCGAGGAGCCGACGAGCCCCGACGACGTCGAAGGGCATCGCAAGATCCGCAAGGCGATCGCGCCGGTGCAGGTCGCGACCGGCGAGATGTGCCAGAACCGCGTGCTGTTCAAGCAGTTCATCGCGCGCGGCGCGATCGACGTCGTGCAGATCGACGCGTGCCGGCTCGGCGGCGTGAACGAGATTCTCGCGGTGATGCTGATGGCCGCGAAATACGGGCTGCCGGTGTGCCCGCACGCGGGCGGCGTCGGGCTGTGCGAATACGTGCAGCACCTGTCGATGATCGACTACGTGTGCATTTCCGGCACGAAGGAAGGGCGCGTGACCGAGTACGTCGATCATCTGCACGAGCATTTCGTCGAACCGTGCGTGGTGCGCGGCGCGGCGTACATGCCGCCGACGGCGCCCGGTTTCTCGATCGAGATGAAGCCCGAATCGCTGGAGCAGTACCGGTTCCGCGGCTGACGCATGGCCGCGCACGACGGCGCGCCACGCGTGTCGTGCGCGGCGACAACATGAACGACGGAGACGCGAAGTGGATTTGAATCTGCAAGACAAGGTCGTGATCGTGACCGGCGGCGCGTCGGGCATCGGCGCCGCGATCTCGATGCGGCTGGCCGACGAAGGCGCGATCCCGGTGGTGTTCGCGCGCCACGCGCCCGACGACGCGTTCTGGCAAACACTCGCACGGAAACAGCCGCGCGCCGCGTGCGTGACCGTCGAGCTGCAGGACGACGCGCAGTGCCGCGACGCCGTTGCGCAGACCGTCGCGCGTTTCGGCCGCATCGACGGCCTCGTCAACAACGCGGGCGTCAACGACAGCATCGGGCTCGACGCCGGGCGCGACGCGTTCGTCGCGTCGCTCGAACGCAATCTGATCCACTACTACGTGATGGCGCACTACTGCGTGCCGCACCTGAGGGCGGCGCGCGGCGCGATCGTCAACATCTCGTCGAAGACGGCCGTGACCGGGCAGGGCAACACGAGCGGTTATTGCGCGTCGAAGGGCGGGCAGCTCGCGCTGACGCGCGAATGGGCCGTCGCGTTGCGCGACGACGGCGTGCGCGTGAACGCGGTGATCCCCGCCGAAGTGATGACGCCGCTGTACCGGAACTGGCTGGCGGGTTTCGACGATCCGGACGCGAAGCTCGCCGGCATCGCGGGCAAGGTGCCGCTCGGCCGGCGCTTCACGACGGCCGACGAGATAGCCGATACGGTCGTGTTCCTGCTGTCGGATCGCGCGTCGCACACGACGGGCCAGTGGCTGTTCGTCGACGGCGGCTACACGCATCTCGATCGTGCGATCAGCTGAGGGCCGCGATTCATGCAACCCGACCCGAACCCGAACACCGCGCCGCCGCTGATCGCGCTGGCCGGCATCGGCAAGCGCTTTCCGGGCGTGCAGGCGCTCGACGATTGCCGTTTCGACCTGCGCGCGGGCGAAGTGCATGCGCTGATGGGCGAGAACGGCGCCGGCAAGTCGACGCTGATGAAGATTCTCGCGGGCGTCTATCAGCGCGACGCCGGCGAAATCCGGATGGACGGCCGCCCGGTGGAGATCGCCGATCCCCGTGCCGCGCAGGCGCTCGGCATCGGCATCATCCATCAGGAACTGAACCTGATGAACCACCTGAGCGTCGCGCAGAACATCTTCATCGGCCGCGAGCCGCGCGGGCGCTTCGGCGTGTTCGTCGACGAAGACCGGCTGAACCGCGACGCGGCCGCGATTTTCCAGCGGATGCGGCTCGATCTCGATCCGCGCACGCCCGTGGGCAGGCTGACGGTCGCGAAGCAGCAGATGGTCGAGATCGCGAAGGCGCTGTCGTTCGACTCGCGCGCGCTGATCATGGACGAGCCGACCGCGGCACTGAACAACGCGGAGATCGCCGAACTGTTTCGCATCATCCGCGACCTGCGCGCGAACGGGGTCGGCATCGTCTACATCTCGCACAAGATGGACGAGCTGCGCCAGATCGCCGATCGCGTGACCGTGATGCGCGACGGCAAGTACGTCGCGACCGTGCCGATGGCGGATACGTCGATGGAGGCGATCATTTCGATGATGGTCGGCCGCCAGCTCGATACGGACACCCGCACGCCGCCCGATACGTCCGCGAACGATATCGCGCTCGAAGTGCGCGGGCTGTCGCGCGGCCGCGCGATCCGCGACGTCGGCTTCACGCTGCGGCGCGGCGAGATCCTCGGCTTCGCCGGGCTGATGGGCGCGGGTCGTACCGAGGTCGCGCGCGCGGTGTTCGGCGCGGACCCGGTCGATGCGGGCGAGATCCGCGTGCACGGCAGGACCGTGACGATCCGCACGCCCGCCGACGCGGTGAAGGCCGGCATCGGCTATCTGTCCGAGGATCGCAAGCACTTCGGGCTCGCGGTCGGGATGGACGTGCAGAACAACATCGCGCTGTCGAGCATGCGCCGCTTCGTGCGCCGCGGCATGTTCCTCGATGCGCGCGGGATGCGCGAGGCCGCGCAGTCGTACGTTCGGCAGCTCGCGATCCGCACGCCGTCGGTCGCGCAGCCCGCGCGGCTGCTGTCGGGCGGCAACCAGCAGAAGATCGTGATCGCGAAGTGGCTGCTGCGCGACTGCGACATCCTCTTCTTCGACGAGCCGACGCGCGGCATCGACGTCGGCGCGAAAAGCGAGATCTACAAGCTGCTCGATGCGCTCGCCGCCGACGGCAAGGCGATCGTGATGATCTCGTCGGAGCTGCCCGAGGTGCTGCGCATGAGCCACCGGATTCTCGTGATGTGCGAAGGCCGCGTGACCGGCGAATTGCGCGCGGCCGACGCCACGCAGGAAAGGATCATGCAGCTCGCGACACAGCGCGAGTCGACCGTGTTGCCCTGATTGCCTCGATTGTCCCGATTCAGACGCCTACCCGATCATGTCCAACGATACGCATCCCGTTCCGCCCCTTGCCACCGGCGACACGCCGGCCGCCGCATCGCGCCTGAAATCGCGCTTCTTCAACCCGGCCGCGCGGCAGAAGCTGCTCGCGTTCGCGAGCCTCGTGCTGCTGATCGTGTTCTTCAGCTTCGCGTCGTCGAACTTCCTCGAAGTCGACAACCTCGTGTCGATCCTGCAGGCGACCGCCGTGAACGGCGTGCTGGCCGTCGCCTGCACGTACGTGATCATCACGTCCGGCATCGATCTGTCGGTCGGCACGCTGATGACGTTCTGCGCGGTGATGGCCGGCGTCGTGCTGACGAAATGGGGGATGCCGCTGCCGCTCGGGATCCTGGCCGCGTTGTGCTTCGGCGCGCTGTCGGGCTGCGTGTCGGGCTTCGTGATCGCGAAGATGAAGGTGCCGCCGTTCATCGCGACGCTCGGCATGATGATGCTGCTCAAGGGGCTGTCGCTCGTGATCTCGGGCACGCGGCCGATCTACTTCAACGACACGCCGGGCTTCACGTCGATCGCGCAGGATTCGCTGATCGGCAGCCTGGTCCCCGCGCTGCCGATCCCGAACGCGGTGCTGATCCTGTTCCTCGTCGCGGTCGGCGCGTCGATCGTGCTGAACCGCACCATCTTCGGCCGCTACACGTTCGCGCTCGGCAGCAACGAGGAGGCGCTGCGGCTCTCCGGCGTGAACGTCGACGCATGGAAGATCGCGGTCTACACGTTCAGCGGCGCGGTGTGCGGGATCGCCGGCCTGCTGATCGCGTCGCGGCTGAACTCCGCGCAGCCGGCGCTCGGGCAGGGCTACGAGCTCGATGCGATCGCGGCCGTCGTGATCGGCGGCACGTCGCTGTCCGGCGGCGCGGGCAGCATCGTCGGCACCATCATCGGCGCGTTCATCATGAGCGTGCTGACCAACGGCCTGCGCATCATGTCGGTCGCGCAGGAATGGCAGACGGTCGTGACGGGCGTGATCATCATCCTCGCCGTCTATGTGGACATCCTGCGCCGGCGCCGCCGCTGACGCAGACACGGATACGGACGCAAACACGGACGCAAACACGCATGAGCTTCACCGCCGGCCGGGCCGGCATTTCAGTCGATACCAACCAAGGAGACGCGAAGTGATCAGGAGCAAGGTGTTGAACGCGATCGTCGGACTGACGTTCGCCGTCGGCGTCACGGCCGGCGCGCAGGCACAGGAAACCTATATCCCGCTGATCTCGAAGGGCTTTCAGCATCAGTTCTGGCAGGCCGTGAAATCGGGCGCGACGCAGGCCGCGAAGGACTACAAGGTGAAGGTGACGTTCGAAGGGCCCGAAACCGAAGCGATGGTCGACAAGCAGATCGACATGCTGTCGGCCGCGATCGCGAAGAAGCCGGCCGCGCTCGGCTTCGCGGCGCTCGACAGCAAGGCCGCGCTGCCGCTGCTGAAGAAGGCGCAGGCCGAGAAGATTCCGGTGATCGCATTCGACTCGGGGGTGGACAGCGACATTCCCGTGACGACGGCCGCGACCAACAACAAGGCGGCTGCCGCGCTCGCCGCCGACAAGCTCGCCGCGCTGATCGGCGACGAAGGGCAGGTGGCCGTGGTCGCGCACGACCAGACGAGCCGCACCGGCATCGACCGCCGCGACGGCTTCCTCGACCGGATGAAGTCGGCGCATCCGAAGGTGCAGGTCGTGACCGTGCAGTACGGCGAAGGCGATCAGCTGAAATCGACCGAAGTGACGAAGTCGATCCTGCAGGCGTATCCCAAGCTCAAGGGGCTGTTCGGCACCAACGAAGGCTCGGCGATCGGCGTGGTCAACGGCGTGCGCGAGATGAAGCGCAAGGTCGTGATCGTCGGCTACGATTCCGGCAAGCAGCAGAAGGACGCGATCCGCAGTGGGCTGATGGCCGGCGCGATCACGCAGAACCCGATCGGCATCGGCTACAAGACGGTCGAGGCGGCCGTGAAGGCGATCAAGGGCGAGAAGCTGCCGAAGGTCATCGATACCGGCTTCTACTGGTACGACAAGACCAATATCGACGATCCGAAGATCGCGGCGGTGCTGTACGACTGAACGTGGCGGATGGGCGGGCGACGATGGGGGCCGCCGCCGCCGCGACGATCGAACACGAGGGCATCATGGGCGCAGTGCGTATCGATTCGCATCAGCACTTCTGGCGTTACCGCGCGGCCGACTATCCGTGGATCGGCCCCGGCATGGGCGTGCTCGCACGCGACTACCTGCCCGACGCGCTGTGGCCGCAGATGCATGCGCAGGCGCTCGGCGCGTCGATCGCGGTGCAGGCGCGCGCCGGGCGCGACGAGACGGCGTTCCTGCTCGATCTGGCGCGCGACGATGCGCGCATCGCCGCGGTGGTCGGCTGGGAGGATCTCGGTGCGCCGGCGCTGGCCGACCGTGTCGCCGAGTGGCGCAGTCCGAAGCTGCGCGGTTTTCGTCATCAGGTGCAGGACGAAGCCGACGTCGGCGCGTTCGTCGCCGATCCCGGCTTCAATCGCGGCGTCGCGTGGCTGCAGGCGAACGGCTACGTGTACGACGTGCTCGTGTTCGAGCGCCAGTTGCCTGACGTGCGTGCGTTTTGCGCACGGCACGACGCGCACTGGCTCGTGCTCGACCACGTCGGCAAGCCGGCGCTCGCCGAGTTCGAACGCGACGACACGGCGTTCGCGCGCTGGCGCGCGTCGCTGCGCGAACTCGGCGTGCTGCCGCACGTCGCGTGCAAGCTGTCGGGGCTCGTGACCGAAGCCGACTGGCGGCGCGGCCTGCGCGCGCAGGACATCCGGCACATCGAGCAGTGCCTCGACGCGGCGCTCGACGCGTTCGGCCCGCAGCGGCTGATGTTCGGATCGGACTGGCCCGTATGCCTGCTCGCGGCGTCGTACGACGAAGTGGCGTCGCTGGTCGAGCGCTGGGCCGAGTCGCGGCTGTCGGCGGCCGAACGCGGCGCGCTGTGGGGCGGCACGGCCGCGCGTTGCTACGCGGTGCCGGGCGATGTGAAGCGCGGCATATAAAATAGGCGCGAACGGTCCGACGATTCGTCGGGCCGTCCGGAACGAAACCGATTACCAGCGTCAACGTATGTCCATCCAGCCGATTCAGAACCGCCGCCTCTACCAGCAGATCGCCGACAAGCTCAGTGCGATGATCGAGTCCGGCGATTTCCCGCCGGGCAGCTATCTGCCGCCCGAGCGCGAACTCGCCGAACGGTTCGGCGTGTCGCGCACGTCGGTGCGCGAGGCGCTGATCGCGCTCGAAGTGAACGGGCTCGTCAGTGTGCGCGTCGGCGACGGCGTGAAGGTGCGCCAGCCCGAAGCGTCCGCCGCGCCCGAACCCGCGTCGGCGCCCGATGCGACGGTAACGGTCGCGCCGTTCTCGATCGTCGAGATCGATCCGGAGCTCGGCATCGCGCTCGATCTCGACACGGAAATCCCGCCGTTCGCGCTGCTGCAGGCGCGCCGGCTGATCGAGCCGGAAGCGGCGTCGCTGGCCGCGCAGCACGGCTCGGACGCGCAGATCGAAGGCATTCACGAAGCGTTCCTGCGCAATCAGGACGACAACCGCAGCGGCTCGCTCACGCACCCGGGCGACCGGCTGTTCCATATCCGCATCGCGGAAGCGAGCGACAATCCGGCATATGCGCTGATGATCAAGCAGTTGCTCGCGCACAAGTACGATCCGATGTTCCAGCGGCTGCAGTCGCTGTACATGCCGAACGACATGCCGCACCGGTCGGAGCGCGAGCATCGCGCGATCCTCGACGCGATCCGCGCGCGCGACCCCGACGCCGCGCGCCGCGCGATGGCCGAGCATCTCGACGAAGTGATCCGCATCTTCGGCCGCGCGCTCGACTGAGTGCGCGCGTCGATTCCCTGCAGGTTCGGAAGCGGCGGACGCGATGCGCCCCCTTCCGGCTGCCGACGCGGCCTCCGTTCCGCACGAGGACGCCGGCCGCCGGGACCGAACGAACGCTGCGATGCGAGCGCCGCGCGCCGGCCCACCGGCACGCCGCTCGCGCGCCGAATGGAGTGTGACGAATGCGCGTGAACGATTGCCACAATTTCCACGACTTCCGCGAGCTGGCTCGGCGGCGGTTGCCGGGACCGATCTTCAATTACATCGACGGTGCGGCCGACGATGAAACCACGTATCGACGCAACACGCGCGCGTTCGAGAGTTGCGATCTGGTGCCGAACGTGTTGCGCGGCGTGCGCGATGTCGACCTGTCGGTGACGGTCATGGGGCAGAAGCTCGGCATGCCGGTTTATTGTTCGCCGACGGCGCTGCAACGCCTGTTTCATCATGACGGCGAGCGCGCGGTCGCCGCCGCGGCCGCGAAGTTCGACACGATGTTCGGGGTGTCGTCGCTCGGCACGGTGAGCCTGGAAGAAGCCCGTGCGATCAGCCAGGGCCCGCAGGTGTACCAGTTCTACTTTCACAAGGATCGCGGCCTCAACCGCGAGATGATGAACCGCTCGCGGCAGGCCGGCGTGAACGTGATGATGCTGACCGTGGACAGCATCACCGGCGGCAATCGCGAGCGCGACAAGCGCACGGGCTTCTCGATTCCGTTCCGGCTGACGCTCGCGGGGCTGACCGAGTTCGCGTTGAAGCCGGCCTGGGCATTCAACTATCTGACCCACGAGCGGTTCCGTTTGCCGCAACTCGACCGGCATGTCGACATGGGCGGCGGCGCGATGTCGATCAGCCGCTACTTCACGGACATGCTCGATCCGTCGATGTCATGGGACGACGTCGCCGCGATGGTGCGAGAGTGGAACGGACAGTTTTGCCTGAAAGGCGTGATGTCGGTCGACGACGCCCGCAGGGCGGTGGACATCGGCTGTACCGGCATCGTGTTGTCGAACCACGGCGGCCGGCAACTGGACGGTTCGCGCGCCGCGTTCGATCAGCTTGCCGAGATCGTCGACGCGGTGGGCGACCGGATCGACGTGATGATGGATGGCGGCGTGCAGCGGGGTTCGCACGTACTGAAAGCGCTGGCGCTGGGTGCGAAGGCGGTCGGCCTCGGGCGTTACTACCTGTTCCCGCTCGCCGCTGCAGGGCAGCCCGGCGTCGAGCGCGCGTTGCAGCTGATGCGGGCGGAGATCGAACGGGACATGCGGCTGATGGGCTGCGCGTCCGTTGCGCAGCTCGGGCGGAATCAGCTTCGCTTTCGCTGACGGCGGGTGCGGCGCCGTTCGGGCCCGCGCGCCGGCCGGTATCGCGCGCTCAGAAGCGATCCGCGCGATACGGCGCCGGATCGGTGAACGGCGCCTCGCCGGTCATCATCTCGGCCAGCAGCCGCCCGGTGACGGGGCCGAGCGTCAGCCCGTGATGGTTGTGCCCGAACGCGAACCACAGCCCGCGATGCGCGGGCGCGGGGCCGATCACCGGGCGCATGTCGGGCGTGCACGGCCGGAAGCCGAGCCACGGCTGCGGGTCGAGCCGCTCGCCGAACCCGAACACCGGCCGCGCGACGCGTTCCGCGCGCTCGAGCTGCACGCCCGTCGGCGGAAGCCCGCGCCGCGCGATCTCGACGCCCGTCGTCAGCCGCAACCCGCGCCGCATCGGCGCGATCACGTAACCGTATTCGCGATCGACGATCGGCGCCGACGGCACGCCGCGCGCGGACGGCGCGTAGTGCATGTGATAGCCGCGCTTCTCGCGCAGCGGGATCTTGTAGCCGAACTTGCCGAACACGGTATCGGACCACGGGCCGAGCGCGACGACGACGGCCGGCGCGGCCGCCGGGCCGTCGTCGGTCCGGACCTGCCAGCCGGGCGACAACGCGTCGAGGCTCGCGGCGTCGCCCGTCAGCAGCGTGCCGCCGCCTTGCACGAACAGTTGCGCATACGCTTTGACGAGCGCGGCCGGGTCGACGACGCTTTTCGGGTCGAGCCAGTGCAGCGCGCCGCAAAAGCCCGGTGCGAGGCTCGGTTCGTGCGCGAGCAGCGCGGCCGCGTCGAGCGGTGTGATGCCGAGCCCGTGGCGGCGCGCGGTGAGGCCGGCCTCGGCCACGCCGCGTTCGAACGCGGCCGGCGTGCGGAACGCCTCCAGCCAGCCGCTCGCGCGGATCAGTTCGCCGGCGCCGGCCCGCGCGATCAGCGCGTCGTGTTCGACGATGCAGCGTTCGATCAGCGGCAGCATGTCGCGCGAAGCCGCCGCGTGGCGCAGCGGCGCCGATTCCCACCAGAACCGTGCGAGCCACGGCGCGAACGCGGGCAGCGACGCACTGTGCCAGTAGAGATCGGTCGAGCGGTTCAGCGCATAGCGCATCAGCGTGAACGGGCTGCGCGGGAACGGATACGGTTCGACCGACGAGCGCTCGATCAGCCCCGCATTGCCGAAGCTCGTGCCTTCGCCGGGCGCGCCGCGATCGACGAGGGCGACCTTGCGGCCGCGATCCTGCAGGTGCAGCGCGGCGGAGACGCCGACGATGCCGGCGCCGAGAACGATGACGTCGAAATCCATCGATGATGAGTGACGGTTGGCGGGGCGCTTGCCCGCGGGACGGTGCGCGCGCCCGGGTTGGAGAGTGTTCGAGCTGCAAGCATACTCGCGGCGGCGCGCGGCACCAAGGGGCGCGTCGCTAGCGGGGCAGGTCGCGCCACGCGGCCGAAAGCCGACGCGCGGCGTCGAAGCACACCGCGTCGCCGCCGGGCGCACCGATCAACTGCACGCCGACCGGCAGTTCGCCCGATGCGAAGCACGGCGCGCTGACGACCGGCAGTCCCGCGAATGAGATCGGCTCGGTCTGTCGCGACGCCGGTGATCGCGAATGCGGGTGTTCAAGTTGGCGGGGAGGCGGCTAGGGGAGACGTCGGCTGATTTGTCGGCGGTGGGTGGCTCAGAGGTATCGCGGTTGTTCGCGCAACCGAACGCGAGAATGCATTCGCGTCCGGTGCGTGGGCAGATCGTGTGACAACGGCTATCTGCAGTCGAGCGTCAGCATTGCGATGCCGTGATTCGTCAATCGACTGTGCAGTTTGTCGAGCCGACCGTGGAGGTAGTTGCAGACGGCGGCCCCATGCACTGGAAAACGTTCTGACTCACCAAGTAAGACCATATGAATTTTGAGGCAGCCGCGCATCCAATCCGCTGATCGATCCTGTGGCGTTGGCACTGAACCAACGATGGATGCCACACTGCCCAAATCACCGAAACAGCCCCAATTCCCCATACTTCCCACGATTTCTCCCGGGTGTATCCCACTGGTTGTCCACGCGACTTTCTACCTAAGATGAAGGAATCGTGCGCGTTAATTCGGTACCTGCACGCGCATGGAGGGAGGCAGTAGGCAGCGTCGGGACCGACGCCAGCGGATGTTCCCGTCATGGATGCGAAAGTGAGCGCGTCCGCTGCCGGTTTTGCGACTGCAGCGGCGCCAACGGGCGCGGCGGCAATGGCCGCGCGGACGGCGTCCGGCCGCCTTGGCCGAATCGCTTCGCTGCGCCACGCGTTTCTCGCAATCGTTTGCGTTCTGAGTGCTGCTCCCGCCGTGCTAGCCGGGGTTCCCGCCGATGCCGACGATACGCCCGACACCGTGCGCATCGCCGCCGCCGCGAGCCCCGCCGATTCCCGCGATCCCGCCATTTCGTCACACGACACGGCCGTGCGTCAGGTCGTGCTCGGCATCATCAGCTTCACGCGCTGGCCGACGACGCCCGTTCGTCTGCATTTGTGCGTGACGGGCCGGCCCGACTACGCACGCGGTCTGACCGACACGCTGCAGGCAGGCTCGACGCTGCTCGACGTGCAGCGCGTGCGCTTCGACGATCCCGCGCTCGGCATGGTCTGCGACGTCGTCTATCTCGGCACCCTGAGCGAAGACGAGAAAACACGGGTGAGGGCAGCAGTGGCCGGCCATCCTGTCCTGACGATCTCGGAGCACGATCCGTCGTGCACCGCAGGCGGCATGTTCTGTCTCAACGTCGACGGCGAACGCGTGTCGTTCGACATCAATCTCGACGCCGTCGCGCGCAGCGGCGTGCGCGTGCATCCGAACGTCCTCAATCTCGCACGACGGCCGGTGACGCCATGACACGGTCCGCACCTTCCGTTTCCGCTTCGCGCCCGCCGCGCCCGACGCTGCAAAGCGTGTTGCGCCGCGCGCACCTGCGTCTCGCGTTCGTCGCCGTGACGATGGCCGCGGTGTCGTTGATCGTCGTCGCCGTGATCGCGTTGCGAGCCTATGCCGGCAACAACCTGAACCTGCTGGCGCGCTCGCTCGGCTATACGGTCGAGGCGGCACTCGTGTTCGGCGATCGCATCGCGGCGAACGAAGCGATCGGGATGATCGCCGGCGAGGAGGACGTCGCGCAGGTAGTCGTCACCGACAGCAAGGGACAGCTGTTCGCGACGTGGCAGTTGCCGGCCGGAAACGGGATCGTGCGGCTCGAGCGCGCCGTCGCCGACGTGGCGCTGCCTGGGCCGGTTACCGCCCCGGTGATGCATGACGGCATCATCGTCGGCCACGTCGTCGTGCGCGGCCGCGGGCACCAGTTCTTCGGCTTCCTGCTCGGCGGCGTCGGCGGCATTCTCGGCTGCCTCGCCTTCAGCGTGTTCGGTGCGTACGTCAGCTCGAAGCGCTTGCTGCACAACATCGTTTCGCCGCTGCGCGCGCTGGCTGGCGTTGCGCACGCGGTGCGGCGCGAGCGTGCGTTCGGGCGGCGCGTCGAGCCCGCGGCGATCGCCGAACTCAACCAGCTCGGCGACGACTTCAACGCGCTGCTCGATGAATTCGAAGACTGGCAGAACACGCTGCGCGACGAGAACGCGTCGCTCGAGCACAAGGCGACGCACGATGCACTCACGGGGTTGCCCAATCGCGTGCAGTTCGAATCGCGCCTCGCGCTTGCGCTTTGCGATGCCACGTTGACGGGGCAGCGAGTCGCCGTTCTTTATCTCGACTGCGACCGCTTCAAGGAGATCAACGATTGTCTCGGCCACGACGCCGGGGACGCGGTGCTGATCGGCATCGCGGCGCGGCTGCGCACGCGGGTGCGCGAGACCGATCTCGTCGCGCGCCTGGGCGGCGACGAATTTGCGGTGATGCTGGCGTCGGTGCCCGAGGCGGGCAGCGTGGGCCGGATCGCCGACGAGATTTTGTCCGGCATGGCGCCGTCGATCGAGCTGTCCGACGGCCGCGTGGTGGCCACCATGATGAGTGCCGGCATTGCGCTGTATCCCGATCACGCGTCGGACGCGAGCGGCTTGCTCCGAGCGGCGGATATCGCGATGTACCGCGCCAAGCGCGCGCGGCCGGGATCGTGGCGGTTGGCGGAGAGCGTTGCAGGGCCGGTGTGACGTTGATCGACTCGCGCTGCGGGCGAGGCCGCAGCGGCGGTTAAAAGAAGCGCTTGCAGAGCGGGCGCGATAGAAGGGGATGCGAAATGAACCACTCGTTTCCTTTGAGCATGGGGCGGATGTGCGTCGGGAGTGCGCTGCTGCTGGGCATGCTGCTGGGGGGCTGCAAGACGCCGCCGCTTCATCGCGGGCTGACGCAGACGCAGGTCACGGCGCTGAAGTCGGCCGGGTTCCAGGAGACCGGGCAGGGGTTCGAGTTCGGTTCGACCGGGCCGATCCTGTTCGATTTCGATCGGTACAACCTCAAGCCGGATGTGCGGCGGATCGTCGAACGGATCGGTCGGACGTTGCAGTCGGCGGGGATCAACGGGGTGCGGGTTTATGGATACTCGGACGATGAAGGGGAGGCGGCTTACGATTTGGAGTTGTCGAGACGGCGGGCCGAAGTCGTTGCTGTCGAACTGGTCGACGTCGGACTCGATGCGAAGCGGATCGCGATCGTCGGGAAAGGGAAGCGCGATCCGGTAGGGGACAACAAGACGCCGGCAGGGCGGGCGCAGAATCGGCGGGCGGCGATCGTGGTTTCGCCGCGGTGAGGGAGGTGTGCCGCGATATCGATTGCACGCCTGCCGACCAGTAGGCTGTCTAGTATGGTTGCTCAAACACTGCCGCCGGAATGTCCTGGAGCGGTCAGTTCGTTTCAACTGTTTCCTGCCATTGTCACGCAGACGCCTGAGGATGCAGTGTCGCGGTTTTCATTGCAGGCCGTTGCGCTGCTTCGGCGCGGCGTGCCGCCTCCGGGGCCCAGCCGGTGGTCTCTTTTTCGGATTTTCAGGGCTCGAACGAAAACGTTTGCGGACGTCTTTCAAGCAGTCGGGTTTTACCCTACATTATCGGGGCTGCGGGCCGGCGAGCCGGCTCATGGAACCTGAGATCACACGCAAGGAACAAGAATGAGTTTCGCTCCGAACGGGGGTATTCCCAGTGGATTGGGCGGCAGTGCGCTCGGCTCGTTGAGCGCGCTCGGGGGCCTCGTCGGCCCGGTGGCGTCGAGTGTGGCCGGCAGCCTCGGGCCGCTCGCCGGCCTGGCCGGGCACGTCGACACCGTCCAGCGCGCGATGCAACTCGCACAGACCGGCTTCTCGCTGATGGACAAGACGCCCGGCGCGATTGCCGAGGCGATCAACGGCGCTGCCAACCCGGCACGCCTGACCCAGCTCAACCGCTATGTGACGCTCGACACGCCGCTCGGCCCGGATGTGCTGCTGGTCAGCGCGGCCGTCGTCGACGAGCACGTGAACCGGTTGCCGGAAATCCACCTCGACCTGCTGTCGCATCGCCACGACCTGCGCCCGGAGGATCTGATCGGCCAGCAGATCAAGATCCGCTTCGACCAGCAGGCGCGACTGTCGACGCTCGAACGCGTCGTGGCGTCGGGCACCGGCGACAACGACCGCTATTTCGACGGCTACGTCGCGTCGTTCGACCGCGCCGGCAACCCCGGGAACGTCACGCAATACCACCTGACGGCCGTGCCGTGGTTCTGGTTCCTGACGCGCTCGACCGACTGCCGGATCTTCCAGAACAAGACCGCGCAGGACATCCTCACCGAGATCTTCCAGGAACACGGTTTTTCCGATTTCGTGTTCGACATCCGGACGAGCCAGAAGCCGCTCGAGTACGTCGTGATGTACCAGGAGAGCTACTACAACTTCTGCGCGCGGCTGATGGAGCAGGAGGGGCTCGTGTGGACGCACCGCTACGAGAAGGACAAGCACTTTCTCGTGATCGGCGACACGAACCTGCTGTTCCGCCCGATCGAGGGGCTCGCCACCGTGCCGTTCGCCGCGACCGAGGCCAGCGAAGGCGGCGGCATCGACCAGTTGCACGAAGGCCGGCGTTTCGGCGTCGGCAAGGTCACGTTCCGCGACTTCAATTACCAGAATCCGTCGTCGCCGCTGATGCTGGTGGAGGCCGGGCCGCAAAACCTCAAGCATGCGCGGCTCGATGCGACCGAGCGGTTCGAGCACCAGTCGCTGTACGACCACGGCGACGACGGCAACCGCTACGCGCGTTACGCGATGGAGGCCGAGGAGGCGCAAGCCCATCGTTATACCGGCGGCGGCTATGCGTGGCGCATGACGACGGCGGGCACCGTGACCGTCGCGAACCACCCCGTCCTCGAAAACAACCAGGAGTACGTGATTCTGCACGTGCGTCACGAGGCCGTGAACGACTATACGCAGCACAGTGCGACGCTGCCGTACCGCAACAGCTTCTCGCTGCTGCCGAAGAAGATCCCGTACCGCGCGCCGCGCGCGACGCCGAAGCCGGTGATTCACGGCACGCAGTCGGCGATCGTCGTCGGGCCGAAGGGCGAGGAAATCTATACGAACGGCAGCGCGGTGAAGGTGCATTTCCCGTGGGACCGGCGCGGCAAGAAGGACGGCTCCGATTCGATGTGGGTGCGCGTGTCGCAACCGTGGGCGGGCGACGGCTGGGGCGCGGCCGCGATTCCGCGGATCAAGCAGGAAGTGCTGGTGGCGTTCAATCAGGGTGATCCGGATAACCCGGTGATCGTCGGGCGCGTGTTCAACGGCGAGCAGGGTAACCCGTATCACGGCGCGGCCGGCCAGACGATGGGGATCAAGAGCCAGACGCACAAGGGGCAGGGGTCGAACGAGTTGCTGATGAGCGACGTCAATGGTGCACAGATGTTCTACATGCATGCACAGAAAGACATGCATACCGTTGTCGAGGACGCGCAATGGACTCAAGTTCTCAAAGGCGACCGGACCGTCGAGGTCGGCAAGGGCAACCATACGACGGCTGTCGCGGTTGGCAATTTGTCGGACGTTGTCGTGCAGGGCAATACGCTGCATCAGACTCCGCAGGGTGTGCACACACTGGAAGCCAAGGAGCTGTGGATCAAGATCGGCGGCGATGGCGGCACGCGTATCCACATGACTGCTGACTCGATCGACATCTATAAGGGCGAGTCGGTGATCCACCTGGATGACAGCAACATCAATATCCAGGCTGCTCGAACCGACATCAATCCGAAGAACGGCTGACACCAATAAGGATAACAAAGCATGTACCAGATGCAGGAAGGCACGTTGGCGCTGCCCGTGGAGTGGCAGGACAAAACGATGAACGTATTTGTGTCGGCAGCGACTGGCACGGAAGGCGTGAGTTTCGTGATCACGCGCGAGCGACTGCCGTGGGGCATGAAGTTCGCCGAATATGTGTCTAGCGAAATCCGGAAGGTGGCGAAGCAGGTTCCAGATTATGCCGAGGTGGCAAATGAAGACGCCACCGTATCCGGGCGCGCCGCGCATGTGCACGAGTTTACGTGGACGAACAACCAGGCGCCCATTCACCAGCGGCTGACGATGGTGGAATACGGGCAGGTTGTCCTGATGCTCACCTTTACTGCGCCCGGCACGCTGAGTGACACACAGCGCGAACAAATCCGGGCGGTGATTCAGAGCCTTCAGTTGCGCGATCCGATCTGAGGCTGCAATGTCGGACACGCCGAATTACGACGAGCCGAGCGGCAGCGCACAGGAACGTCTCGATCAGATCGCCAAGCTGGAGGACGGTGAAGCCGCGAAAGCGGCCGAGCAGCCGTTTTACGAGCACCTCAACTACGGGATGCTTGGCGCCGATGCGGGCCTGACCGCCGTTGAGGGGACGGCCGCCGGGCTGGGTGCGGCCGGTACAGCGCTGGCTGGTGGCGCGACCGGCGGGGCGGCACTGGGTGCGGGCGCGGTTGCGGCGGGCACGGTCATGCTTCCGCTCGCGATTGCAGTCGGTGGCGCCTGGGCACTCGACAAGGTTGGTTTCACTGGATGGCTCTCCGGGCAATTCACGCGGGTCGGCGATGCACTGGGCCTGACGATCGGCCACGGCGATCCGCATCCCGCCTGTGTAGGCGATCGCATCGCGCATTCGTCGGGGTTTATGGGAATCCTCACCGGCATTGCCGTCGGGGTGGCGATCGGTGTTGCGGTGGCGGCTACTGTGGCGACTGGCGGGCTCCTCGGCGGGTTGATCGTCGGGGCGTGCCTGGCGGGCGGCCTGACGCTCGGCGGCGCACTTGCGTCGGCCAGTCAGAGCATGGGCAGCAACTGTGGGGAGATCAAGACTGGATCGGACAATGTGTACTTCGAGGGCAAAAAGGTCGCGCGTGTCACGGATCTGGTGAAGTGTGATCACCATTCGAGCGCACCGCAGGCGCTCGTCGACGGCAGCAAAACCGTGTTCGTCAACGGGCTGCCGCTGGTGCGGATCGGCCACGAAACGCACTGTAGCGGTAAAGTCAATTCGGGGCGCAACAGTATCTGGATCGACAAGACGACCGGAAATTATGGCCCGAAGAACCCGGAGCTGTCCGCGACGCAGGAATTCCTGGCGGGTTTGATCGGCGGGATTGTAGGCGGCGGAGTTGGAAAAGTTGGCGGCAAGGGGCTGCGGGCGGTGCGCGAAAAATTTCGGCCCGAGCCCACCCGGTCGGCAGAGCAGAGGGGTATCAAGGACGAGAATCGACCGAAGTGCAAGGACCCGGTTGATCCGGTATCCGGAGAAATGCTGGAGATCCGCACGGATCTGGCCATTCCTGGAATCCTGCCTCTTGAGTTCAAACGACGCTATCGGACTCGATCGGACGATCATGGATTGCTCGGTCACCGCTGGTCGGACAACTGGTCGCAGCGATTGGCGTTCGATGGTGGCCGCTTCGTGCGATTCCACGATGGCGCAGGTCTGGTGATCGGTTTTGACGCGCCGGATATGGCGCTCAACGGCATTAACCTGCGTGAGCCGCGTTATCGGCTGGTCGGAAGTCGACTCGAACCGCGCATCTTCGATCGTGACACTCGGCAACTGCGTATTTTCGCGCCGCTCGTCGACGGGCGCTCGTCTCGCCTCGAGCGGATCGAGGACCTCGACGGCAACAGGATCGTTCTTTCCTACGATACTGCTGGCCGTTTGAGCGGCATGGTCCATAGCGATGGCTATCGGCTCGAGATTGCCTATCCTGGCCGCCATCGTCAGTTGCAACGGATCGTTCTCCATGATGCGGAAGGTGGTTCCAGAACGCTTGTGGGCTACGACTACCAGAACGGCATGCTTACCCATGTGGCGAGCTTCCAGTTTGGGCAGTTCTATTACGCGTACGACGAACACGGCTGGATGACCCAATGGCGGGATACAGATCAGACCGATGTTCGATATCGGTACGACACCGCTGGTCGTGTAGTTGAGACAGGTACGCGGCAGGGCTATCACACGGGCCGATTCATCTACGAAGCCGGCTGCACACGCGTGATTGACGTCGACGGCGAATGGACCTACGCCTATAACGACGAAGGTCTTGTAACGGCCGAAACTGATCCGCTCGGCCATTGCACTTGCTCCGAATGGGAACTTGGTCGTTTGATGGCTCGGATCGATCCGCTTGGTCGACGGACGGACTATCGATACGACGAGCGAGGCCAACTGACTTCGGTCGTCGAAAGCTCGGGGAGGACAGTTGACTTCGATTATGACGATGAGCAGCGCCTAACCGGGGTGCGCTTGCCGAACGGCGGCACGATCAAGCTCGAGTACGACCATCTGTATCGGTTGATTGCACGGACCGAGCCTGACGGCAACAAAACGACCTATCGCTATGGGCCCCGTGGCGAACTGCTGCGAGTGGTTCAAGGTGATCGCGAGACGCGCCTGGACTACGATGACCGGCTGCGGCTGACCGACATCGAATTGCCGACGGGGGCGCGCTTTAGGCGCAAGATAGACGTGCTGGGCCGGCTGTTGGAGGAAACGTCGCCCGATGGGCATGTGACGCGTTACGACTATGCTGACGGCCCGGCAAATCCACGCGGTCTGCTGAGTGCGGTTACGCGCCCTGATGGCTCGGTATCGAGGGCACGCTATAACAGCGAGAGCCTGCCCGTCGAGTGGATCGATCCGCTAGGACGTACGATCCAGCGAACCTACGGTCCATTCGATCTGCTGACGGCGTCGATCGACGCGGCCGGACATGCAACGCGTTTTGAGTACGACCATGCGACCCGGCTGACGAAGGTTATCAATGCGCTGGGAGAGACTTACACGTACCGCTACGACGCAGCCGGGCGTCTCGCGGCCGAAATTGATTGGGGAGGCCGCGCGACCGAATACGAGCGCGATGCCGTTGGTCGCCTGCTGACGAAGACACTGCCCGACGGTGGCCAGTGGCGCTATACATACGATGCATCCGACCGGCTCATTGAGATCGATGCCGGCGACGTGAAGCTCGCCTACCGCTACGATGCGAGCGGACGGCTGGCGTCGGCGGAGGTCCAGGGTGATCACTCGCATGTGACGCGCTTTGCATACGACAGGAACGGCCGCTTGATCGGGGAAGATCAGCACGGCGAGCTGTTGCGGCACGTCTACGACGCCAATGGACAACGCCGCCTGCGGATGACACCTAGGCGCGAGACAGCCTATGCATACGATGCATCGGGGGCTTTGACGCAAGTTGGGGAACTGACGATCCGGCGTGATGGTTTGGGGCGCGAGATCGCCCGAGAGGCAGGGGATTTTGTCGCGCAGCAACAGTACGATGCGCTCGGCCGTATACGCCGGCAGATTGCGGGGCCTGCCGTAGCCTTCGATGCCTTGCAAGCCGATCCGGCCCGTGCGCTCGCGCAATTGACGCGGCAGGTCTATCACTATGACGCAGCCGGCCAACTCGAGCGAGTCGACACCGACATAGATACGCTTACGTATCGGCGCGATGCACGTGGTCAGATCGTCACCGCAGAAAGTCTGCTGCAGCCGACTGAGCACTTCCGCTACGACGCGGCAATGAACATTGCCGCGCACGGGCGCCAGGCGCCCGTAGATGCTCACCACTACGGGCGCGGAGGTCTGCCGGAACGGGTCGGCTACGCACGCTATCGGTACGACGCACGTGGCCGCACGATCGAGAAGACGGTCGAACAGCCCGGGTTCCGGCCAAAGACGTGGCAATACACGTGGGATGGGCTCAATCGGCTCGTGAAGGTTGCGACGCCCGAGCGTGGCGTGTGGCTGTACCGCTACGATGCTTTCAACCGCCGAGTCGAGAAGCGGCAACTCGGCGGCCGCGGAACCGTGAAGTTCCTGTGGGACGGTCCGACGCTTGCCGAGCGCTGGATCGAGCAGCGAGACGGTACGACTGGTCAGGTCGTGACCTGGCATATCGAGCCGAGCAGTTTCTCGCCGCTCGCACAGGAGACAGACGATGGACTCTTCCCAATCTTGACGGATCAAATAGGCCGGCCGAAGACTGTGTTCGATGAACAGGGGCGACCCGTCTGGAAAGCCGCCTATTCGTTATGGGGAAAGTTGTTGCCTGTCAAGCGACCAGCCAATGACGCGGACTGCGGTGCGACTTCAATCGATACGACACTGCGCTTCTCCGGTCAATGGGCGGATGACGAGACGGGACTGAACTACAACCTGAACCGGTATTACGATCCAGATTCTGGGCAGTACCTAAGCGCGGACCCGATCGGACTGCTTGGTGGAGTTCGGACGCAAGCGTACGTGCATGATCCCTCCCAATGGATTGATCCGTTGGGTTTGCAGGGATGCAAGCCAGCAGGAAAGAAGATTAGTATGCGGGCCTATCGCTATGAGATGCCGGAGCGATTCGACACAACGTGGGACGCGCACGAATGGAACGTTGCGGCAACGCACCGATACACCAAGAAAGGTCTGGGAGGCGTCTATGGTGCGGATTCGCCCGCGACCGCTCTTGCTGAGGTGACGCATTGGGATGTCGATCTGTCAACACGGGAATTGATCAGCAAGGACGTGACGCTTAATAATGTCTTGGATTTGACGGACCCTAGCGTGCGAAAGCAAACTGCGGCGGCAATGGATATGCCGTTCACACTTGAAGACATCACCGGGAACAACTACGAATACACTCACAAACTGGGGGACTGGGCCAGCCAGAACGGCTATGATGGAATTCTTGCGCCTTCGGCACGGAATCCCGATGGTGCCAATCTAATTTCCTTTGGAGGGTTCTGATTTGAATCAGCTAGAACAGTATTATGCAGGCGACGATAGTTGGAAGGAGTTCTCCGATCTCTTCGCGAAATATAAGGATTTGCCAGAGGTCCAGAATCTCGCCAAGGATCTAAATGGTCAACTTGATCTTGCTTATACGATCTACTGGGTTGCTGGGCCGAAGTCTGCACAGAAGTGGATAAATTCGAGTGTCCCGGCGCTCGACAATGTTCGCCCCATAGATTGCACTGGAAATCCAGAGTTGATTAAGCGCTTGCGCGAATGTCTAATGCGCATGCCGTCTTAACGGCGCTGGCTACCTCTACACGTTGGACGCAGACCTCGCGCAGCGTTCGGTGACGATCACCGACCAGATCGGGCGCGTGACGCAATGGACGTGGAGCGAAGATCAGCAGCCGACGAGTCACACGGATGCTGAAGGCAACGTGTGGCGGCTCGAATGGAACGCGATGCGGCAACTGGTCAGTACGACTGATCCGGCCGGGAATACGACGCGCTTCGAATATGACGAGCGCGGGCGGCAGACACAGCGCATCGACGCGCTCGGCCACGTCGAACGGACCGAATGGAACGGGCACTTCGATCTGCCGGTTGCGGAAATCGATCCGACCAACGCGCGATGGATCTATCGTTACGACGCGCGCGGCAACCTGACGATGACGCGCGATCCGGCGGGCTTCTCGACCGAGTTTTACCGCGACGATCGTGGGCTCGTGCATACGATTCGCGACGCGCGTGGCGGCTACAAGTTTCTCGAATGGAACGGCCGGGCGCAGTTGACCGCATATACCGATTGTTCCGGAAAGGTCACGCGGTTCGCGTATGACGCACGCGGTGCGCTCGCGCAGGTGACGGATGCGGTGGGGCAGGCTACCGTGTACGAAACGGACGCGATGGGGCGGGTCACGGGGATTGGGACGGCGGATGGTGCTCGTCAGATGTTCCGTTACGACGCGGCCGGAAGGCTGGTTGAGGTCATCGATCCGAACCAGCGCAGCACGCGCTATGAACTCAATCCGCGTGGATTGCTCTTGTGTCGCACGGATGCGGCGGGTCGGGTCGTGCGGTTCAGCTATGACGAGGCGTTCCGGTTGGCGAGCCTGACCAATGAGAATCGTGAGACTTATCGCTTTCAGTATGACCGGCGCGATCTCGTTTCCGCACAGATCGGTCTCGATGGCCACAAGCGTACGTACGAGTACGACGTGTGCGGCCAAGGCACGATCGTAAGCGATGGACAGATCGAGACGCGATACGAGCGTGATGCGATCGGGCGGTTGACGACGAAGCAAGCCGCGCACGAGCGTTTGCGAATACCTGTATGACGAGGCTGGCCGGATCACATCGGCCGAGTTGTACACGGTCGCCGCGCGCGGGCCATCGCTGAAGAATCGCGTCAGCCTGAAGTACGACAAGCGCGGAGAAGTCGTCGAGGAATACACGCCGACCGGCTGGCTCGCACACACCTACGACGAACTCGGCAATCGTGTCAGCACGACGATTTCCGGTGAACGCACGATCGATTGGCTGCATTACGGTTCAGGCCCCACCGCGTCATATCCGAAGTGACTCGTCAGCTTGCCCTGCGTCCGTAGCACCTCGCGATGCAGATCGTCCCGTTCGATGTCTGCAACTGCCGCGCCGTCGAAACGAATCTGGTGCACATGCCCTGGTGCGCGGCAAACTGCACGGCGCGGTACGGCGGGCGGCGAGTTGCTTGCGAAGCAGTGGCAATACGATGCGGCAGGCGACGTGATCCAGAAGCGCGATCAGCGTTATGGCACGACGAGCTATCGGTATGACCCGACAGGGCGCATCGAACAGGCGGCAGGGCCGGGATTGCCGTCGGAAGTGTTTCGCTGGGATGCGGCGGCGAACCTGGTGTCGAGCGATCACCCGGGCGGCTACGTCGAGCACAACCGGCTCAAGATGTTCGAGGACAAGCGCTTCGAGTACGACGCGTATGGGCGGCTCGTTCGCAAGCTGAGTGGACATGGGCCGGCTAAAGAACTGGTTCTTGAATACGACGATTGGAACCAGTTGAAGACCGTCGTGACGAAGGATCGGCTTGGCATCGCGACGACGCATTTCGAGTACGACGCGTTCGGCCGGCGGATCCGGAAGCTCAATGGCAGTTACGCCAGTACGGATTTCCTGTGGGACGGCATGCGGCTGGTGCAGGAGACGTATCACGATCGTCAGGGCGAGGAAGCGCTGACGTATTTGTACGAGTCGAATAGTTATGTGCCGCTTGCCCGGATCGATCAAGGGAAGGCTGCGGCTAACGATGCGGATGTACGGGACGCGGTTTATTACTTCCACAACGATGTTTCGGGGCTGCCGGAGGAACTGACTGACGCTGGGGGCGAGCTGGTTTGGCAGGCGCGCTATAAGGTTTGGGGCAATGCGGTGCAGGAGGAGTGGATTGCGCGGGCGCCGCAGCGATCGATGCCGGAATGGGGAGAAGTTCAGTCCGCTACGCGGGCGCCTGCAAACGTGCCGAGGCCACAAAACTTACGGTTCCAAGGGCAGCATCTAGATCGTGAAACTGGACTGCACTACAACACGTTCCGGTTCTATGATCCGGACATCGGTCGATTCATCAACCCGGATCCGATTGGGTTGGCAGGCGGGTTGAATCAGTATCGATATGGGCCGAATCCGCTGGCGTGGATTGACCCGTGGGGCCTGACTTGCCTGAGTCAATGGAGTGGAAAGCGCGGTCGCGAAAAATCGATGTACGACTTGGAGCGAAACGGCTTCAACGTCGTTGCTGAAGAGGTGACAATGAAGGTGAATGGCAAGCGTATTCGGGCCGACTTCGTTGCAACGGACAACCACGGCAACTATCACGTCTTCGAGGCGAAGCATGGGACAGGGCGTCTGACCAAAAATCAAAGTGCTTCCGGTGTGTTTGACATGGCGAGTCCATCGAATACCGTTGACGGTATCGGTGGTGGGGTAATTACGCCGTCAGCGGGAAAGACGGGACAGTTCGAAATCGCAACTGGCAATAGAGATATAGGGGAAGTGCTTGGTGAGCGTGGTACTTCGTATGATGCAACATTTCACGTGCTGAAATATTGAGGTGTGTTGATGAGCGCGGAGTTGAAGAAGATATTTGAGAAAAGATTGCAAAATTTTTTAAAGGAAAATATCAGCGAGAGAGATGTCAAGGTATCGAGGGGTGAGATTGTTGTTGACCGAGAAGGTGCAGGTAATGGGCGCATCGGATTCAGATTTCTGAGAAATGCAAACGGATATATTCTTTCTGCTGCGGCTGATTCACCTGACCTTCAGGATTTTTATGTGAGCAGAAATCCTCCGTACAGACCAAGGATACCAACTGGTTTGGTTATGGCAATGAATACGTCTATGGAAACGGTAAAATCATTTTCCCCGAATGTCGGTGGGGCAATTGATCTGCCGCGTGATGAGGGGGAGATTGAATCGGCATGTCGATGGATATGTGAAAAGGTAGCGAGTATTTATTTGCCGAGAGTAATCAATGTTGTGGAGGTCAATTCCGGGTTGGTTCGGGATGTAATGGAAAATCCAAATTACTATTCATATCCATTTCTGACTATTGTTTTTGCTGCAAAGAAAAATGGTATTGGCCTGAATGAGCTTGATGCTGATTATTTGCTGGGTAAAAAAGTGTCAGGGAATAAGTCGTTCGATGGTGAAGTTTTGAAAGAGTATTTTTAGGGTATGACGCGGTGGGGCGCCGTGCGCGGCAAACTGCACGGCGCGGTACGGCGGGTGGTGAGTTGCTTGCGAAGCAATGGCAATACGATGCCGCAGGTGACGTGATCCAGAAGCGCGATCAGCGTTATGGCACGACGAGCTATCGGTATGACCCGACAGGGCGCATCGAACAGGCGGCAGGGCCGGGATTGCCGTCGGAAGTGTTTCGCTGGGATGCGGCGGCGAACCTGGTGTCGAGCGATCACCCGGGCGGCTACGTCGAGCACAACCGGCTCAAGATGTTCGAGGACAAGCGCTTCGAGTACGACGCGTATGGGCGGCTCGTTCGCAAGCTGAGTGGACATGGGCCGGCTAAAGAACTGGTTCTTGAATACGACGATTGGAACCAGTTGAAGACCGTCGTGACGAAGGATCGGCTTGGCATCGCGACGACGCATTTCGAGTACGACGCGTTCGGCCGGCGGATCCGGAAGCTCAATGGCAGTTACGCCAGTACGGATTTCCTGTGGGACGGCATGCGGCTGGTGCAGGAGACGTATCACGATCGTCAGGGCGAGGAAGCGCTGACGTATTTGTACGAGTCGAATAGTTATGTGCCGCTTGCCCGGATCGATCAAGGGAAGGCTGCGGCTAACGATGCGGATGTACGGGATGCGGTTTATTACTTCCACAACGATGTTTCGGGGCTGCCGGAGGAACTGACTGACGCTGGGGGCGAGCTGGTTTGGCAGGCGCGCTATAAGGTTTGGGGCAATGCGGTGCAGGAGGAGTGGGTTGCGCGGGCGCCAACCCGGCCGCAGCCGGCTTGGGGGGATGTTCAAGCAGCAGCCGCACCAACGTCGACTCACGTGCCACGGCCGCAGAATTTGCGTTTCCAAGGGCAATATCTTGATCGCGAGACCGGGCTACATTACAACCCTTTCCGGTTTTACGATCCGGATATTGGACGCTTTATCAATCCGGACCCGATCGGCTTGCTGGGAGGGAATAACCTCTATCAGTACGCTGCCAATCCGTTGGTGTGGATCGATCCCTGGGGTTGGGCATGCGGCGAACTTAGCGGTAAAGCACAGGAAGTTCACAACTTGGCCGGTGGCGGGGATGCACGCTCAATACGGAATTCAACGGTATCAATCGTCGAAGCGAAGGTGAATGGCAAGCCACAACTATTTGCGGCGGGAAGTGGAGGGAGGTTAAGCCCGGCACAACGGCAGGCACTTGTGAAGATGGGTGTGCCGGAAGAAAACATCTTCTATGGCAAGAAGTCTATCGATGGTTTTGACAAGCTCGAAAACCATGCGGAACGCATTATATTGCGTAATCTTCCTGAAGGCGCCGAAGTTAGTCGCTGGGGTATCTCTTGGGGAGGACTGCAACGGAATGCATCGTGTCCATCATGCCAGCCACATGTAGACCAAGCTGGCGGGATTTTTGATTAGGAGAGGGTTTATGTTGGATATCGAGGCGCATAAAGAGTATCTCGGATCAGTTCTCGCTAGCGGGAAGCTTGATACCCTTGCCCGTTTTGGCGTGTGGTGCTGTGTTGGTCTTGGTCATGACGAGTCAATTTTCGAATTCCTTGCGAAGCAGGCTGGGGATACAAGTACTCGGATCAAGCAACGAGTAGACAATTACTTGGATCAAGTATGGAATGGAAACGAAAGTTCCAGCCCGCTAAGCGATCTAGAACAAGTTGATTGGGATCCTGATGCTGTTGAAATGGATGATGAAGCTGCGGCCCAGGGAGCGACCGATTTTTTGGCGGGACTATCTTATTTGATGAAATGGTGTGCAGAACATAAGATAGAGCGACTAGTCGCATGCGCCGAGGTTCTGATAAATCGGATCGACTACTTGGAGAGTTTTGAGTTGATTGGGGAAAATGTTGAAAATCCAGTCGATCATGAAATGAACGTGCAGAAGGATTTTGCTCGTGAACTCGTTGCAGGTACCTTGACTGACCATGACAAGATGAAATATCACGCGTGGTTATTCAATCTTGGCGCTCCCTGAATCCTGAGCTCAAGGAGCAAGCATGCACACGATTGACCGTCAAATCGTGGTTCGATCCAGGCCGTACATTGCTTCGCCCGGATCAACCTGATAGGCGAGTCGCGCGAGGCGCTGCAGATAAGATTCCAGCCAATCATGGACAACTCTATCAAAAGAGAGACACATTCTGCCAGCTTAATTGGCCGAAGATCTGACTCTGATGTGTTGGTTAATCGACAATGTTTAACTGATGATGATTGAGTGTGCGCCGTGCACGCGGAACGATGCGCTGCACGCCAACGCCGCAGGATGCGGCCGCGCTGCGCGACATCGCGCAGCGCGCCGGACAGGGTAGAGCAGCCGCAAGCGGCAGCCACCCGAAACCCCGCATCACCAAGCGATATCGCAAGACGACCGCGACGTCCCCGCACCGCCGGTAGCCGTGCATTTCGTCCCCGATCCGTTGTCGTAGAACGTCCGCGTCTCCGGTTGTGGCACCGACGGATCGAACGGATTCGGCATCCCGTGCGGACCATGCGGCGCGTCGTACGGCCGCTGAGGCGCATACGCACCACCACTCCCAACTGACCGAGAGCCGTTCGCGCGCAGGTATTCGTTCCAGTTCTGCTCGCGCTGCTCATACGCGGGCACTACGCGACCCAAACTATCGCTCCCGCCCGCGCCGAGCGCGACGCGGTTCGGAGCCGAGACAAAATCGGGTTCGTGTTTAAAAGAAGGCGGCGATGCCACGAGCGCATCGCTTGTCACCCGCACCGGCCGCGTATCCGGCGTATCGAACGGGCTTCGTTCGACAGGCGCGGCGAACTGCACGCGTCGGCGGCTCATCCGCGCCGCATGCCCATCCTCCCGAGCAGCCGCACGCCGCTCCGAGCGAAACACGTTGGCACTGGCCGACCGATCGGTCAGCGTATCGCGTCCCGAAGCACGGGCAGCAGAAACAGAGAGCGCGCACGCGATCGCGGCGGCGGAATACAGGCGGACGGGGCAATTCATGGGCGATCCGAAGCAGGCGATGTGCATTGAACAAAACGGCAGATCACTGGCTGGCTGCTGGGCGACGAGCGGGTGTCGGCGCGGCCCTGAAGCGATTGCGAGGCGCGGCGGGCGCGACTTGCACGAAGGCTGGCTGGATTGCGGAAACGAGTTCGCATTATTTCACGGATATATCAAGAAGCTTTCAGCTTGTTTAGTTTTTTAGATAAACGGAAATTTTTCCCGCCTCGCGCAGCGCCCGGTCCTGGTGCGCACGCCCACAATCATCAGTCGATTGATTTCCAGCGCCCGGGACGCCGGCAGCTCGAAAAATGCACCGGCGCGAATCCCCCATCGCTGAAAACCCCGCCCAGCAAGGAATCCGCCCCGATCCCCGTACCGAATAGCAACCCGATTGCACTCGAAGCAAACGTTCTCGCCCCGCCGAGGTTGCGCCGCAGTCGCTACCCACCCATCTCGAAAACGTACGTGTTTTCCCTCAATCGACAGGCATTTTTGACAGACGATTGAAAAACGCCCATATAATTTCGGCTGCCTTGCCAACAGCTGTCGGACCATCCCTCCGAGCCAGCGATTTGGCAAGCGGGGCAGGCGAAACGCTTGCGCAATGCAAGACGCATCACGATGTCTTTCCGAACCAGACGTCCCCTTCGGGGACTGCAAGAGCCGGGCCCCGCTACGCAACATTCCGCCGGAGTTCCGTCTTCTATGTGTCTCGGGCGTGTCCCATGTCCTCGCCCCGGGTGCTGTTCGATTGCGCAAGTCATGCCGCCTTTGCCCGTATGACTAAACAACATCGAGGAGCTCCCAGATGACGCTGTCCCGTCTTACGTCCATTTCCGTCGCCGCCGTGCTGTTCGCCGCGGGCGCCGCCGCCGCGCAAGCGGAAACCGTGAAGATCGCCATCGCTGGTCCGATGAGCGGCTCGGTCGCCCAATACGGCGACATGGTGAAGGCCGGCGCGCTGACCGCGATCGAACAGATCAACGCGGCAGGCGGTGCGGGCGGCAACAAGTTCGAAGTCGTGCTGATGGACGACGCGTGCGAACCGAAGCAGGCCGTCGCCGTCGCCAACAAGATCGTCAGCCAGAAGATCAAGTACGTGATCGGCCACGTGTGCTCGGGTTCGACGATTCCCGCGTCGGACATCTACGAGAACGAAGGCATCGTGATGGTCACGCCGTCGGCCACCGCGCCGCAGCTGACCGAAGGCAAGAAGCGTCACTTCATCTTCCGCACGATCGGTCGCGACGACCAGCAAGGCCCGGCCGCCGCGCACTACATCATCAACAACGTGAAGCCGAAGAAGGTCGCGGTCCTGCACGACAAGCAGTCGTACGGCCAGGGCATTGCGTCGTCGGTGAAGAAGGACCTCGAAGCCGCGAAGATCCCGGTCGTGCTGTTCGAAGGCATCAACGCCGGCGATTCGGACTACTCGGCGATCATCACGAAGCTGAAGTCGCAAGGCGTCGATTTCGTCTACTTCGGCGGCTACCACCCGGAAATGGGCCTGCTGATGCGCCAGGCGCGCGAGCAGGGCGTGAAGGCGACGTTCATGGGGCCTGAAGGTGTCGGCAACAAGGACGTGACGGCGATCGCCGGCCCGGCTTCGGAAGGCATGCTGGTCACGCTGCCGGCCGACTTCTCGGCCGATCCGGCCAACGCGGCGCTCGTGAAGGCGTTCGCGGACAAGAAGCGCGATCCGAACGGCCCGTTCCAGATGCCGTCGTACGCCGCGGTGAAGATCATCGCCGACGCGATCGCGGGTGCGAAGACGACCGACCCGACGAAGGTCGCCGCGTACATGCACAAGACGACGTTCGACACACCGATCGGCAAGGTCGCGTATGACGCCCAGGGCGACCTGAAGGCGTTCAAGTTCGTCGTCTACACGTGGCACAAGGACGCGACGAAGACCGCCGCCAAGTAATACGGAGTACCCGCCCCGCACACGCGCTCTGCCCGTCACCCGGGCGGAGCGCGTGCGCATTTGGCCGTTGCGCGGCCGACGGGCGGCCCGAGACGACACCGTGCGTTGCGCGCGGCCGACAGCCGTGATCCGGCGCAGGCATGCGACACAGCGCCAACGGGAGCTTCCCGCACATGACTGACTTCTTTCCTCAATTCGCCCAGCAACTGGTCAACGGCCTGACGCTGGGTGCGATCTATGCGTTGATCGCCATCGGCTACTCGATGGTCTACGGCATCATCGGCATGATCAACTTCGCCCACGGCGAGATCTACATGATCGGCGCCTACGTGGGCCTCGTGACCCTGACCGCAATCGGCATCTCCGCCGGCTATCCGCTGCCGCTCGTGCTCGGCGCCGCGCTGATCGTGTCGGTGATCGTCACGGGCCTGTACGGCTTCGCGGTCGAGCGCGTCGCGTATCGGCCGCTGCGCGGCGGCCCGCGGCTCGTGCCGCTGATCTCGGCGATCGGCATGTCGATCTTTCTGCAGAACTACGTGCAGATCGGCCAGGGCGCGCGCGACGTGTCCGTGCCGGTGCTGATCTCCGGCGCATTCGACATCCATCTCGGCGGCGACTACGACGTGACGATTCCGTATGCGCGGCTGTTGATCGTCTGCGTGACGCTCGTGCTGATGATCGCGCTCACGCTGTTCATCTCGCATTCTCGGATGGGCCGTGCGTGCCGCGCATGCGCCGAGGACATGAAGATGGCGAACCTGCTCGGCATCGACACGAACCGCGTGATCTCGTTCACGTTCGTGCTCGGCGCGATGCTGGCGGCCGTCGGCGGCGTGCTGATCGGGCTGACGATCGGCAAGCTGAATCCGTATATCGGCTTCGTCGCGGGCATCAAGGCGTTCACCGCCGCGGTGCTGGGCGGGATCGGCAGCATCCCGGGCGCGATGCTCGGCGGCGTGCTGCTGGGGCTGGCCGAAACCTTTGCCGCGGGCTACATGCCGGCCGAGTACAAGGACGTCGTCGCGTTCGGCCTGCTCGTGCTGATCCTGCTCTTCCGCCCGACCGGCCTGCTCGGCAAGTCGGACATCGAAAAGGTTTGAGGGAGACGCAGATGAGTCAAGTCATTTCCGTTCGCCGCCCGGCCGCCGATGCTTCGATCGGCCAGGCGTTGAAGAATGCGGTGGCCGCCGCGATCCTGACGGCGATCCTCACGATTCCGGTGCTCGGGCTGCAACTGAAGCTCGACGGCTACCAGGTCGTGCTGACGCCGCACTGGCGCCCGGTGTGGATCGCCGTGGCGGCGGTATTCCTGTTCCAGTTGTTCAAGCCGTGGCTGATGCGCGCGAAAGCGGCCGTGAAGCTGCCGGCGGCGCCTGCGATGGGCGCGCGGCAGCAGCGCGCGATCATCTGGGTGCTGCTCGCGGTGGGGCTCGTGTGGCCGTTCTTCGGCTCGCGCGGTGCGGTGGACGTCGCGACGCTCGCGCTGATTTACGTGATCCTAGGCCTCGGGCTGAACATCGTGGTCGGTTTCGCAGGGCTGCTCGATCTCGGCTATGTCGGGTTCTATGCGGTCGGCGGCTATACGTACGCGATGCTGAACCAGTATTTCGGGCTGTCGTTCTGGGAGTGTCTGCCGATCGCGGCGATCGCCGCGGCGACGTTCGGCTTCCTGCTCGGCTTCCCGGTGCTGCGCCTGCGCGGCGACTACCTCGCGATCGTCACGCTCGGCTTCGGCGAAATCATTCGCCTGCTCGCGAACAACCTGACGAGCCTCACCGGCGGCCCGGACGGCATCTCGAGCATTCCGAAGCCGACGGTATTCGGCTTCGAGATGGCGCGCTCGGCGAGCGTCGAAGGGGCGAAGACCTTCCATGAACTGATCGGGCTGGAATACAGCGGCGAGCACATGGTGATCTTCCTGTACCTGATCGCGCTGCTGCTGGTGGGCTTCACGCTGTTCGTGACCAGCCGCCTGATCCGCATGCCGATGGGCCGCGCGTGGGAAGCGCTGCGCGACGACGAGATCGCGTGCCGTTCGCTCGGCCTGAACCCGACACGCATCAAGCTGTCGGCGTTCACGCTCGGCGCGGCGTTCGCGGGTATCGGCGGCGCGTTCTTCGCGGCGCGTCAGGGCCTCGTGAATCCCGAATCGTTCACCTTCATCGAATCGGCGCTGATCCTCGCGATCGTCGTGCTCGGCGGGATGGGCTCGCAGCTCGGCGTGATTCTTGCGGCGATCTTGCTGACCGTGCTGCCGGAAGTCGCGCGCGGGTTCGCCGAGTACCGGATGCTGATCTTCGGTCTGGTGATGGTGTTGATGATGATGTGGCGTCCGCAGGGCCTGCTGCCCGCGAGCCGTCCCCACGTGGAGCTGCCGCAATGAGCGCGAATGCAGAACTGTTGAAGGTCGCCGGGCTGCAGATGCGCTTCGGCGGGTTGCTCGCGGTGGACGGCATCGATTTCGACGTGCGCCGCGACGAGGTGTTCGCGATCATCGGGCCGAACGGCGCGGGCAAGACCACGGTGTTCAACTGCGTCGGCGGCTTCTACAAGCCGACCGGCGGCGACGTCGTGCTCGACGGCCACGCGATCGCGGGGCTGCCGAGCCACAAGATCGCGTTGAAGGGCCTCGTGCGGACGTTCCAGAACATCCGCCTGTTCAAGTCGCTGACCGTCGTCGAGAACCTGCTCGTCGCGCAGCACCGCAAGGTGAAGGCGGGGCTGCTGCACGGGCTGTTCGCGACGCCCGCGTATCGTCACGCCGAGAAGGAAGCGCTCGAACGCGCGGCCGTGTGGCTCGACCGGATGGGGCTGACGTCGGTCGCCAACCGGCCGGCGGGCACGCTGTCGTACGGGCACCAGCGGCGCCTGGAAATCGCGCGCTGCATGATCACCGAGCCGCGCCTGTTGATGCTGGACGAGCCGGCGGCCGGTCTCAACCCGCAGGAAAAGATCGAGCTGCAGCATCTGATCGACAAGCTGCGCCGCGAGTTCGGCGTATCGGTGCTGCTGATCGAGCACGACATGAGCCTCGTGATGGGCGTGTCGGACCGCATCCTCGTGATGGAGCACGGCCGGCCGATCGTGATCGGCACGCCGGAAGCGGTCCGCAACGACCCGCGCGTGATCAAGGCGTATCTGGGGGAAGAGTGATGCTGAAGCTGGAACAGGTCCATACGCACTACGGCGCGGTCGAGGCGCTCGCGGGCGTGTCGATCGAGGTGAACAAGGGCGAGATCGTCACGCTGATCGGCAGCAACGGCGCCGGCAAGACGACGCTGATGATGACGGTATGCGGCACGCCGCGCGCGTCGTCGGGCCGCGTGCTGTTCGAAGGCAACGACATCACCGCGATGTCGACGCACCAGATCATGCGGCAGGGGATGGCGATCTCGCCCGAAGGGCGGCGCGTGTTCCCGAGCCTGACGGTGCTCGAGAACCTGAAGATGGGCGGCTTCTTCGCGAGCCGTCACGAGATCGACGACGGCATCGAGCACGTGTTCAAGCTGTTTCCGCGCCTGAAGGAACGCGCGACGCAGCGAGCCGGCACGATGTCGGGCGGCGAGCAGCAGATGCTGGCGATCGGCCGCGCGCTGATGAGCAAGCCGCGTTTGCTGCTGCTCGACGAACCGACGCTCGGCCTCGCGCCGCTCGTGATCGCGCAGATCTTCGACATCATCCGGACGATCCGCGACGAAGGCGTCACGGTGTTCCTGGTCGAGCAGAACGCGAACAAGGCGCTCGGCGTGGCCGATCGCGGCTACGTGCTCGAAACGGGGCGCGTGGTGCTGGCCGACACGGGCGCGAACCTGCTCGCGAACGACCGGATCAAGCAGGCGTATCTCGGCGGTTGACGCAGGAAAGCCGCCGGCCTGCAACGGGCCGGCGGCGGTTTGCCTGGCTGTTCGCGTCCGCTTGCAATCGCTTGCAAGACCGGTTCCCGGCCTTTTTCCCTATCCGATCCTGAACGTGCTTTTCAGCACGTCGCGCAGATGCCGCGCGGCGCGATTGCTGTCGTCGGTCAGCACCGTGACCAGGTGCGGCGGCAGATCGGGCAGCACGATGCCGGCGACGCGGCTCGTCAGGTTGCCCGACACGCGCTCATGCTCGATCAGGCCGACCGCGAGGCCGCTCGCGATGCACGCTTCGACCGCCGGCGAACTGGCGCTTTCGAGCAGCAGCCGATGTGCGATCTTCGCCTTCTTCAGTGCACTCAATGCGACGTCGCGGTACGGGCAGCCCTGTAGTTGCACCGCGATCGGCAGCGGCGCGTCGGGATCGAACTTGAACGTGCGCGCGGCGACCCACACCGGATGGGTCTTGCCGAGCAGCTCGGCGTGCGGCGGCGCTTTCGGTACCACGGCGATCGTGATGTCGAGCTGGCCGCGCGCGAACAGCTGCTGCAACTCGTCGCTGGAGCGCGCTTCGACCGTCAGTTCGAGCAGCGGCCGGTCGGCGGCGAAGCGTGGCAGGAATTCCGCCATGAAGTGCGCCGCGTAGGAATCGGGGATGCCGAGCCGCAGCTTGCCGGTCAGCATCTGCGGCGACAGCGACTCGACGAGCCGGTCGTGGCTCAGCAGAAATTCGGTGGTGTCGCTCAGCAGCTTGTGGCCGAACTGCGTAAGTTCGACCGCCTGGTTGTTCCGCGTGAATAGCCGCTGCGCGACCATCTCCTCGAGCTTCTGAATCTGCGCGGTGACCGACGACGGGCTGCGGTTCACATGAACGGCCGCATCCTTGAAGCGGCCGAGCTTCGCGACGGCGTGGAAGGTGCGCAGCAGGTCGACGTCCAGGGTACGCGGCATGATTTGGTTTTTCCGAATCGATGATTCATGTAATGTCGATTGACGGAATTATCGAGCGCCCCATATTCTCGGGTCAACGGCTCGAACCGATTCGCCCGGAGGATCTGCGCGGCCCGCGCCTGTCCCCGGCCACTTTCCGAGAATCGTCGCTCCATGCAGCTATTCCTGCTTCAACTCGTTTTCGTCCTGTCGTGGAGTTCCGGGTTCATCGGCGCCAAGCTCGGCGCGGAGACGGCCGGCGCGTTCAACCTGCTGTTCTGGCGGTTTCTGCTCGTCACGCTGTGCGTCGCGATCGTCGTCAATCGGCGGATCGGGCGCCTGACGCTCGAAAAAATCCGCTATCACGCGGTGATCGGCTTCCTGTCGCAGTTTCTTTATCTGGCCTGCGTGTACACCGCGATCCAGCATGGGCTGCCGCCGGGCATCGCGGCGATCGTCGCGGCGTTGCAGCCGCTGATCACGGCGGCGATGGCGTCGTTCGGCGGCAGCGAGCGCAGCGGAGCGCGCCAGTGGGCCGGGCTCGTCGTCGGGTTCGTCGGCGTGGGCATCGTGATCGGCGGGCAATACGCGCTGCCGGCCGGGTCGGTCGGGATCGTGATGTACCTGCTGCCGCTGGTGTCCGCGTTCGGGCTGTCGATCGCGACGATCTATCAGCGCCGCCGCGCGTTGACCGACGTGCGCAGTAACGAGGACGGGTTGGTCCTGCCGTTGTTCGTGCAGGGCTGCGTGAGCCTCGTGCTGTTCGCGGCGTGCGGGATCGCCACGGGCGACCTGCACGTGCCGACGCAGCCGAACGTGTGGGTGTCGGTCGTGTGGCTGACGGTGTTCTCGACTTTCATCGCTTATCTGTCGTTGTGGGCGCTGCTCGGGCGGATGCCGGCGACGCGCGTGGCGACGCTCGTCTATCTCGAACCGCCGGTAACGCTGATATGGGCCGCATGGATGTTCGGCGACCGGATCGACGCGACGACCTACGTCGGCATCGTCGTCGTCGCGATCGGCGTCTGGCTGGCCGGCAAGCACGGCGCGCGGCCGCGCTGCGCGGACATGAAGACGGCCGGCCGCCGACGCGCTGGTCGCGCGCGCGATTCCGGTGTAGCTTCGCGAGACTGCCCGAATCGTCAAGGAATCCGATGAAAGTCAAACGAATCGTCGCCAACGTCGACACGCGGTCCGTCGACGACGCCAAGCGCTTCTATCAGCACATCTTCGGCCTCGACCTGCTGATGGACCACGGCTGGATCGCGACCTACGGCAATGCCGAGCGGATGGACGTGCAGATCAGCTTCGCGTCGCAGGGCGGGTCGGGCACGCCGACGCCCGATCTGTCGATCGAGGTCGACGATGTCGATGAAGCGCTCGCGCGCGTTCGTGCGGCCGGCGTGCCCGTCGAATACGGCCCGACCGACGAGCCGTGGGGCGTGCGGCGGTTTTACGTGCGCGATCCGTTCGGCAAACTCGTCAACGTGCTCGCGCATCGCTGAGCGGCGACGGCGGCCGGCAGGCGGCGGGCGGGGCATGCCGGCGTTCACGCATGCAACGCCAGCCCCTTCACCGCCTTGTCGACGGCCTTCTTCGGCCCGTGCAACGCCAGGCCGACCAGATCGGGATGCTCCGCGTCCTCGGCGCGAAACGCCGCGCGGTTGGCCGCATCGTGCCCGGTCGAAAACATCGCCCGCACGTACGGCACGATCGTCAACTCGCGCGACAGCGCCTGACGGTGCGCGGCCTGCAATCCGTTCAAATCGGCGGCGAACACCAGCATCGGCTGGCCGAGCATCCGGCCGTAGCGGCGCCCGGCCGCATCCTCGTAAGGCTCGCCCAGTGCGTCCGGCGCGCCGGCCGCGACGCCCGTCGCGAGAAACGCGACCACGTTGAGTTTCTGCCACGCGGCGAGATCGTCGCGCACGATCAGCGCTACTTTGGTATCGAACATGCTTGCTCCCGGTTGGAGCATCCATGATCGGACGTCGTGCGCGATCAGTCTGGAACGTTTGTGCAGAGTTGCCGGTACGCGGCCGGCGTGATCCGGTATGCGCGGCGGAACCAGCGGCCGAGGTGGCTCTGGTCGGCGAAGCCGACGTCGGCGGCCGCCTGCGCGGGCGTACGGCCGGCGGCCAGCAGCTTGCGCGCGGCACGCAGCCGCAAGCGCACGAGGTACGCGTGCGGCGACGTGCCGAACGCGCGCTGGAACATCCGCGTGAGCCGGAACCGGTCGATGCCGGCGACGCTCGCGAGTTCGTCGAGGCCGATGTTGCCGTCCATGTGCGCGTGCAGCAGGTCGCGCACGCGCGCGATCGCAGGCGGCACGGCGCTGCTCTCCAGCGCGAGCGGGCTGCCCAGCTGGCTGCCGAGGCGCATCAGCAGGCGGTCGAGCGTCTGGTCGCGCGCGAGCCGGCCTTCGTTGTCGTGGATCGCGAAGAAGGCGTTCCGGATCGCGTCGACGAGGCCGCGATCGTCGACGAGCGTATGACCGAACGTGGCTTCGACGCTGCCGAGGCCCGGCAGGTCCAGCCGGCGCGCGGCGCGCTCGACCCACGCCTGCGGCAGGTACAGCATCCCGTACGTGAAGCCGTCGGCTTCGGGCGCGTGGCCGTCGTGCATCGCGCCCGGCTCGATCAGGATCGCGCGGCCCGGCACGCTGGTATGCAGCGACCGGTGACACTGGAAGCGTTGCACGCCCTGTTCGGTGAAGCCGACCAGCATGTCGTCGTGATCGTGCGCATCGTACGCATGGCCGTTGAAATGGGCGTGCAGGCTTTCGATGCCGGTTTCCGCATCGCGGCGCGCGACGAGCCAGTGGTCGGTCGTGCCGCCGGTCTTTGCGTCGGTCGTCATCGCGCGCCTCGCACATCGTCGTGGCGTGACGGAACGCGGTTGCAGGCGGCGGAACAGGGAAGGCGGGTGCGGTTCATGATTCGTTCGTCGCCGCCTGTTCGTCGCGTGCATATTGCGCGGGCGGCCGACCGACGTGCCGCGCGAACGCGACGCTGAAGGTGCTCGCGGAACTGTAGCCGACGCGCGCCGCAATCTCCGCGATGCGGCCTTCGTTGCGGCGGAGCAGATCCTTCGCGAGCGCCATGCGCCATGTGAGCAGGTATTCCATCGGCGCGACGCCGACCGCGCGGCTGAAGCGTTCGAAGAACGTCGAGCGCGACAGCGCGGCTTCCTTCGCGAGTTCGACGATCGTCCACGGATGCGCGGGGCGTTCGTGCATCCGGCGCAGCGCGGCCGCGAGGCGGCTGTCGGCGAGCCCGCGCACGAGCCCGGGCGACGCGTGCGTGCCGGTCGTGAACCGCATCGCCTCGATCAGCAGCACTTCCAGCAGGCGCGCCAGCACGATCTCGCGGGCGGGCCGTTGCGCGCGCGATTCGTCGCGCACCAGTTGCACGAGCGTGGTCAGCCGCGGCTCGCCGCGTACGTGCACGAAGCGGGGCAGCAGCGACACCAGCAGCGACGCATCGGGCGAACCGAAGCTGCAGTTGCCGGCCATCATTCGCATGTCGACCGGGTTCGCGGGATCGCCGATCCGGTATTCGCCGTGATCGAGCATGACCGGCGGCGCGGTGTCGACGCCCGGCGGCGGCGGTTCGAGGCTCGACATCGCGACGCCGTAGGCCGCCGGAATCAGCATGAAATCGCCGGGCAGCAGTTCGATCGGTGCGTGCCCGTCGATCGCGATCCGGCACCCGCCGTCGAGGATCGCGCAATAGAACGGCTCGCCGGCGACCGTGCGATTGATCGCCCACGGGCTCGCGCCGCGCACGTACTTCGAATGCCGCGCGCCGGGTTGCAGCAGCGTCACGACTTCGGTCAGCGGGTCGATCATCGCCGGACTCTCGCAAAAGAAAAGCGGATTGCCGATTGTAGCGAATACGGCGGCGACCATCTATCGTACGGACAAGTGCTCAACACATCCCAGGAGTTCGCATGAAGACCGTACTGATTACCGGCTGTTCTTCCGGCTTCGGCCTCGAAATCGCCCGCCATTTTCTGGCGCGCGACTGGCAGGTCGTCGCGACGATGCGTAAGCCCGACGGCGACGTGCTGCCGCCGTCGGAGCGTTTGCGCGTGCTGCCGCTCGACGTGACGAACGCGGACAGCATTCGCGTCGCGATCGATGCCGCCGGCCCGATCGACGTGCTCGTCAACAACGCGGGCTTCGGCGCGGCCGCACCGGCCGAACTCACGCCGCTCGACACGGTGCGCGCGCTGTTCGACACCAACACGATCGGCACGATCGCGGTGACGCAGGCCGTGCTGCCGCAATTTCGCGCGCGGGGCGCCGGCGTGATCGTGAACGTCACGTCGAGCGTCACGCTGAAGGTATTGCCGCTGGTCAGCGCGTATCGCGCAAGCAAGGCGGCGGTGAATGCGTTCACCGAATCGATGGCGCTCGAACTCGCGCCGTTCGGCGTGCGCGCGCACCTCGTGCTGCCGGGCCGCGCGCCCGACACGCGGTTCGCCGACAACGCACGGGCCAACATGCACGGCTTCGAGCACGAAGCGTATGCGGACTTCGCGGGCAAGGCCGTGGCGCGGATGCTCGATGCGTCCGGGCCGATCACCCATGCGCAGGACGTCGCCGAAGCCGTGTGGCGCGCGGCGACCGATCCGTCGAGCCCGATGCGTATCCCTGCCGGCGCCGATGCCGAAGCTTGGGCGGCCGAAGCCCGCTGATCGTTCCGGTGTACGAAGCATGAGCGCGTCGCGCCGGGCGGTCGAGCCGGTGCGACGGATCGCTCTGCAAAAAAACGAGGCTGTCGCGTGCCGTTACAGCGCGCGCGCGATCGCCTGCTCCAGCAGCGACAGGCCGAGATCGATCTCGTCGTCGCTGACGGTCAGCGGCGGCGCGATCCGGAACACGCCGCCCATGCCGGGCAACTGCACGATGTTCATGCTGAGCCCGAGGTTCATGCACTCGCGCGTGATCTTCGTGCCGAGCCCGTCCGCCGGCTCCTTGGTGCGGCGATCCTTGACGATTTCGACGCCGAGCAGCAGCCCGCGCCCACGCACGTCGCCGATGCAGTCGAAGCGTTCCATCAGGTCGAGCAGGCCGCGCCGCAGCCGCTCGCCCATCGTGTTCGCGCGCGCGACGAGGCCGTCGCGCTGCACGACGTCGAGCACGCGCAGGCCGACGGCTGCCGGCAGCGGGTCGGACACGTGCGTCGTATAGAACAGATAGCCGAGTTCGTGCGCGCGTTCCTCGATGGCCGCGGACGTCACGAGGGCCGCGAGCGGCAGCCCCGCGCCGAGCGTCTTCGACAGCGTCAGGATATCGGGCGTCACGCCGTCGCGCTGGCACGCGAACATCGTGCCGGTGCGACCGACGCCCGTTTGCGCTTCGTCGAGGATCAGCAGCATGCCGCGTTCCTCGCACTTGCGCTTGAGCGCGGCCATATAGCCTTCCGGCAATTCGATGATCCCGCCCGAACTGAGGATCGGCTCCGCGATGAACGCGGCGAGGTTGCCGCTCGACTGGCGATCGATCAAGTCGAACGCGTAGTCGAGTTCGGCGAGCGGGTCGTAGGCGCCGTTGCGCTCGAAGCGCGGCCGGTACGCGAACGGCGCGGGAATCGCGAACGAGCCGACCGACGCCGGGCCGACGCCCTTGCGGCCGGCGCTGTACGTGGCCGACGCGGCGGCGCCCGTCATCCCGTGCCACGACTGCGCGAACCCGACGATCTCGTACTTGCCCGTGACGAGCTTCGCCATCCGGATCGCCGCCTCGTTCGATTCCGCGCCGGTGCTGAGCAGCAGCGCGCGGTCGAGCCCGGCGGGCGTGATGTCGGCCAGGCGCGTCGCGAGATCGACGACCGGCCGCGACAGCATGCCGCTGAACAGATGGTCGAGCTTGCCCGCGTATTCGCCGATCACGGACACGATCTCCGGATGGCTGTGGCCGAGCACCGCGCTCATCTGGCCCGACGTGAAATCGAGGATCGCGCGGCCGTCGGCGTCGTAGACGAAGCTGCCTTTCGCGCGCTCGACGATCATCGGCTCGAACGTGCCGCCGTAGCGGACCAGATGCTGCCTGGCGTTGCGCCAGAAGGTTGCGTCGTCGTTCAGGGACATCGGGCGGCTCCGGGCAAAAGGGCGGGGATCGCTTGCAGTCTAGGCGCGCGTCTGGTTTGATGGAAACGAATAGTGCTAATGCAAGCTAGAAAAGGAGCTAATACCTTGGCGCTTTCGCTCGAAATCGACCTGCTGCGCTCGTTCGTCGCGATCGCCGAGGTGCGTGCGTTGAGCCGCGCGGCCGCGCGCGTGGGCCGCACGCAATCCGCGCTCAGCCAGCAGATGAAGCGGCTCGAAGCGGCCGTCGATCAGCCGCTGTTCCAGCGCACCGGCCGTGGCGTGGTGCTCACGCATCCGGGCGAGCGGCTGCTCGTGCACGCGCAGCGCATCCTGCGACTGCACGACGAGGCGATGGCCGACCTGTGCGGCACGGGGTTGTCGGGGACCATCCGGTTCGGCTGCCCGGACGATTACGCCGAGGTGTGGCTGCCGTCGCTGCTGCGGCAGTTCTCGAGCCAGCATCCGCAGGCGATCGTCGAAGTCGTCTGCGCGCCCACGCCGCGGCTCGTCGAACACCTGGAGAAGCGTGCGGTCGATCTGGCGATGATTTCCGTGCCGGACGACGGCACGACCGACGACATCGTTCGCCGCGAGCAACTGGTCTGGATCGGCTATCCGGGGCTCGAACCCGCGCATTTCGATCCGCTGCCGCTCGCGCTGTCCGACCGCGACACGCTCGATCATCTCGCGGCCCGCGACGCGCTGGACCGCGCCGGCCGCGACTATCGCGTCGCGTATGCGAGCAGCAGCCTCGCCGGGCTGATCGCGCTGGTGCGCTCGGGGCAGGCGTTCGCGGTGATGACGCAGACGGCGGTGCCGACCGACCTCGCGATCGTCAACGGCGATCCGCATTTGCCGCCGTTGCCGGCCGTGGGCATCACGCTGAGGTTCGACCGGAAGCGGCCGTCGCATCTGACGGCGGCATTCGCCGACCATATCCGGCAGACGCTGCCGTTGCTGTGACGGGCGGCGCGGATCGCTCGACCGTCGACGAGGCCGGCGCTTGCGTGCGGCCACGCCTGTTCGCCGCCGCATCGCGCACGCGGATCGCCGCCTGCATGCCCGACAGCTTCAGTTCGGTTTCCTGATATTCACTGGCCGGTTCGGAACCGGCGACGATGCCGCGATTGTCGTCGGGCGTCGCATCACGCGCGGCTCAAGCGCCGCGCCGCCAGCACTGCGATGACGAGCAGCACCGCGACATAAGCGGCGACGCTCGCCCACGCGCCGCGTTGCCAGAACGCGCCGCCGACCGAGCCGAGCACGCTCGACCCGACATAGTAGGCGAGCAGATACAGCGAGGCCGCATGCCCTTTCGCGGCGCCCGCAAGCGCGCCGACCCAGCCGCTCGCGACCGAATGGGCGACGAAGAAGCCGATCGTCACGAGCACGATGCCGACGACGATCGCGGCGAGCGAGTGCGACAGCGTCAGAGCGAGACCCACCGCGAAGACGAAGACGCCGCTGACCAGGACCGGCCCCCGCCCGAGACGATCGGCGAGCGCGCCGGCGCTCGATGACGACACCATCCCGAACAGGTACGCGCCGAAGATCAGCCCGCATGCGGTCGGGCTCAGGTTGAACGGCGCCGCCATGAGCCGGAACCCGGCGTAGTTGTAGATCGTCACGAACGCGCCCATCATCAGGAAGCCGATCGCGAACACGAACGGCAGGCGTGCATGACGCAGTTGCGCGTGCCACAGCCGCAGGTGGTGACGCAGCGTCAGGTCGGTGCGCTTCACGAAGCGTCGCGAGGCCGGCAGCAGCATCACGAACGCGAGCGCCGCGAGCAGGTCGACGACGCCGATCGACAGCATCGCCGTGCGCCACGAGAAGTGCTCCTCGAGCGCGCTCATCCCGATCCGTCCGATCATGCCGCCGAACGCGGTCCCGCCGACATAGAGCCCCATCGAGAAGCCGAGCCCGTCGGCGGCGATTTCTTCCGCGAGATAGGCCATCGCCACCGCCGGCACGCCACCCAGCGCGAAGCCTTCGAGCGCACGACAGACCAGCAGCAGGTGCCAGTTCGGCGACAGCGCGGCGAGCAGGTTGAACACCGCGGCCAACGTCATCGACACGAACATCAGCCCGCGCCGCCCGACCCGTTCGGACAGCGCGCCGGCACACAGGATCGACACCGCGAGCATCCCGGTCGACAGCGACAGCGACAGCGAACTCGACGCCGCGCCGACGTCGAACTCGCGTGCGAACGCGGGAAGCAGCGGCTGCACGCAGTACAGCAGCGAGAAAGTGGCAAAGCCGGCGAGGAAAAGCGCGAACGCGATGCGCTTGTACGCGGCCGAGCGCGGGGACACGCCGGCCGGCAGCGCATCGGGTGCGGAGGGTTGCGTGCCGGGCATGGATCGGGAAATCGAAGCGGAGGACATGAGGGCACTCGATGTGCGACGGAATACACGAATTCTTGCGCACGGTCATGTATATGTCCAATATATGAAATGAACCGCAGCAATATGTTTTAACACTGGCTGACAGGCCAGCCCGACTCACCGTGAGATCACGTCACACATGGAACTCCGGCATCTGCGCTACTTTCTGGCCGTCGCGGCCGCGTCGAATTTCACGAAGGCCGCCGAAACGCTCGGCATCGGCCAGCCGCCGTTGAGCCAGCAGATCAAGGCGCTCGAGGGCGAACTCGGCGTGGAGCTGTTCAAACGCACCGCGCGCGGCGCCGAGCTGACGCTGGCGGGCGAGGTCTTCGCGGAAGAGGCGCGCCGCGTGCTGGACGATGCCGAGCGCGCGGCGCGGGCGGCGAGGCGCGCCGCACGCGGGGAAACCGGCCATTTGCGGGTGGGCTTCACCGGCACGGCCGCGTTCAATCCGAAAGTATCGGATCTGATTCGCCGTTTTCGGGAGGCGTATGCGGATGCGGAGCTGACGTTGCAGGAAGCGACGTCGGGCGTCCTGCTGGAGGCGCTGGAGGCCGGGCGCCTCGACGTCGCGATCGTGCGGCCCGAGCGCCGCGTCGCCGCGACGCTGCGGGTAGCCGACTGGGACGAGGAGCCGATGTTCGTCGCGCTGCCCGTCGCGCACCGGCTGGCGCAGCGTCGGCGCATCGATCTGGCGGAACTTGCCGACGAGTCGTTCGTGCAGGTGCCGCGCGCGGCCGGCGCCGCGCTGTTCGACGACATCGTCGCCGCGTGCCAGGCCGCCGGGTTCGAGCCGCGCATGGGGCAACCGGCGCCGCAGATCGCGTCCGCGGTGACGCTGGTGGCGGCCGGGCTCGGCGTGTCGGTCGTGCCGAAAGCGATTACGCAGGTGCAGGTGCCCGGGGTCGTGTACCGGCCGTTCGCCGGTAACCGGTTTCGCGCCAGGCTCGCCATTGCGTCGCGCTGCGACGAGCCGTCGGCGGTGGTGCGCAATTTTCTGTTGCTGGCGTAGCCGACAACAAAAAACCCGCGAAGCCATATGCTGTCGCGGGTTTCGGATCATGCGCGGAATGCGCTGGAAGCGCATTTGGTGCCGACGGCGAGACTCGAACTCGCACAGCTTTCGCCACTACCCCCTCAAGATAGCGTGTCTACCAATTTCACCACGTCGGCACTGCAAGGGGCGCAATTCTAACGTCACATCGCGCGTTTGTGAAGGGGGTGTGACGAGGTCGTGTGCGTGCACGCGATCGATCCCGGTAGAATTCGTCCGATCGACCCGACGATCACCGCAACTGCCACCCGTTTTCTCCCCGTGATACACACCCTCGAACAGCTGCAGGCCGGACAACTGTCGGGCGCGCGGCAACTCAAGCTCGCGTGCGGACTGACCGAATTTCCGCGCGAGATCTTCGATCTGGCCGACACGCTCGAAGTGCTCGACCTGACCGGCAATGCGTTGTCGGCGCTGCCGGACGATCTGCCGCGGCTGCATCGTCTGCGCATCCTGTTCGCGTCGGGCAACCGCTTCACCGCCTTCCCCGACGTGCTCGGCGCGTGCGATCGGCTCGACATGATCGGCTTCAAGGCGAACCGGATCCGCACCGTGGCGCGCGGCGCGCTGCCGCGTGCGCTGCGCTGGCTGATCCTGACCGACAACGCCATCGACGAACTGCCGGCCGACATCGGCGACTGTGCGCGGTTGCAAAAGCTCATGCTTGCCGGCAACCGGTTGCGGACGCTGCCCGCGGAAATGGCCGCCTGCCGCGCGCTGGAACTGGTGCGCCTGTCTGCGAACCGGCTGGATGCGCTGCCCGACTGGCTGCTGCACCTGCCGCGTCTCGCATGGCTTGCGGTGGCCGGCAATCCGTTCGGCGCGGCGCCGGAGGCCGCGGCGTCTGCCGGGCCGGACGTCGCGGAGATCGACTGGGCAGCGCTTTCATGTGAACGGAAACTGGGCGAGGGCGCGTCGGGTGTCATTTATCGCGCGCAATGGCGGGCGAACGGCGATTCGCCGCGGACGGTCGCGGTCAAGCTGTTCAAGGGCGCGGTCACGAGCGACGGCCTGCCCGATTGCGAAATGGCCGCGTGCCTGCATGCCGGCCGCCATCCGCATCTGATCCCGGTGATCGGCAAGGTGCGCGGGCATCCGGACGGCACGCACGGCCTCGTGATGGAGCTGGTCGATCCCGCGCTGACGAATCTCGCCGGACCGCCGAGCTTCGCGTCGTGCACGCGCGACGTCTACGCCGCCGATGCGAGATTCGATCCGGCGCAGGCGCTGCGGATCGCGCACGGCATCGCATCGGCGGCCGGCCATCTGCACGCGCGCGGCATCATGCACGGCGATCTGTACGCGCACAACATCCTGCACGACGGCGCAGGCGGCGCGTTGCTCGGGGATTTCGGGGCGGCGTCGCCGTACGACGTGAACGAGCGCACACGCGGCGCCCGGTTCGAGCGGCTCGAAGTGCGCGCGTTCGGCTATCTGCTCGGCGAATTGCTCGAGCGATGCGAACCGCATGCCGGCGCGCTCGATGCGCTTGCGGCGGCGTGCGTGAACGAGGACGTCGATGCACGGCCGTCGTTCGACGAGATCGCGGCCGCACTGGCCGCGCGCATGCACTGACGGGATCGGGCCGGCCTACGCCTGCCGCGCGGTCAGCAGCTTGATGCCGAGCCCGACGAACAGCAGCCCGCTCGCGCGCTTGAGCGCGCGCACCGCGCGGCTCATGCCGAAGCCGCGATGCAGGCGGCGCACGCCGGCCGAATAGACGCCGTGAACGATCACGACCGTGCAGGCGATCGTCGCGTACATCACGACGAACTGCAGCGCGAGCGGGCGATCGTGCACGATGAACTGCGGCATGAACGCGGACAGGAAGATCATCGTCTTCGGATTGCTGCCCGACACGAATAGCGCTTCGCGGAACAGCTTTCGGCGATCGGGCGCGACGATCGCCGCCGCGCCGCTCGATGCGGCGGTCTTGCTATCGCCGCGCAACTGCCGGACACCCAGGACCATCAGATACGCGGCGCCGATCACCTTCATCGCGACGAACAGCGGCGGCATCGCCGCCAGCACCGCGCCGACGCCGAGCGCGACCAGCAGCACGACCACGCCCTGCGCGACGAGGTTGCCGACGATCGTCGCGACGGTGCCGTGCGTGCCGTAGCGCACCGTGTTGCGGATCACGAGCAGCACGTTGGGCCCCGGCGACAACGTCGTGGCGAGATAGGCTGCGGCAAACAGCATCCAGGTCTGAATGGACATGCGGCGCTCCGAAAGGCGGTTGCGGCGGTCGGGATGAAGCGATGATGCCACGCCAATAATGGCGCGGGCCGCCGCCGCAACCGTGCCGTCTCGGCGCGTCAGCGCGCGTCGCGCATGCAGTACGCGGGAATCGACGGCGGCGTATCGATGGCGGCAGGCCGCGTCATCCATGCGATCCATGCGGCCCATAAGCCGCAGACGATCAGTACCGCGACATTCAGCGGCGTCCGGTAGCGGACGATCAGGTCGGCGAGCGGCAGGCGGTCTTTCATGTGCGTCTCCTTCGGTCGAGGGGCAGGCGGCGTTACTGGCCGGCGTAGGTCGGCGCCTTCGCGTCGCAGGTCACGGACACGATCGAGCCGTCCGCGAAATGCAGCCGGAGCGGCACCTTCGCGCCGGGCGCGACAGCCTGGCGCGGCGCTTCCAGCATCGCGTGATAGCCCTTCGGCTTGAAGGCGACCGTGCCGTGCGCCGGCACGACGACCGAGTCGATGTGGACCATCTTCGCGGTGCTGCCGCTCGTCTGCGTTTCATGCATCATCGCCATCCCGTAGGCGGGCGTGTCGATACCGACGAGCGTCGCGGGTGCGTCGCCGTCGTTCTTCAGCGTGAAGTAGCCGGAGGACGGCACAGTCGCCGGCATCGTGCGGATCCAGCACGCATCGGCCTGCAGGGCCGGCGCGGCGAACGTAGCGGACACGTGCAGCGCCAGCGCCATGAGCAGGCCGGTCGAAATCGTGCGTTTCATCGTGTGTTCTCCTGATCGAGTGCGATGCCGAGGGCATCGATGCGAATGCGATCGGCGCGGCGCGCCGATGTGCATCGCGTGCGTTACTTCAGCGTGAATGCATAGCGGCCGTGCGTGCGATGGCCGTCGCTGGCCACCGCGATCCACGCGACCGTGTACGTGCCAGCCTTCAGATCGGCCAGTGCGACGCGCATCCGCTTCCGGTTGCCGGCGTCGACGGCCGACTTCCCGTCGACGACCGACTGCCCGTGGCTGTCGGTCACGGCGATCGAGCTGAACGCCGGCTCGAGCGCCTCGCCGAAGTCGATCGTGACTGCGTGCGGCGCGCTCGACAGCGTGGCGTCGGGGGCCGGGTCCTGCATTTTCGGGAGCGCATGCGCATGGGCGGCCTGGATGGCGACGAAGCCGAGTGCGGCGAGTGCGCCGCGAACGAAAGGGGTGGTTTTCATGGGTGGGTGAGCGAGTGACGAATCGGATGGAAAAGACGGATTCGACGGACGGCTGCGCGAGCGGCATCGATGTCGGCGACGATTGGCGCGGCCGTGCGCGGTCGGACATGCGCATGCGGGCGAATGCAGGCGCGGTCATCGCGGTCATTCGAACCGGCGGCGGCCAACCGCGCGCACGGCACGACGCCGCGCGCAGCATGGTGAGACATGATCGTCCTTCGAAACGTGACACGTCGCGCACGCGGGCGGCGTGCGCAGGCTGCGCGATGCACGACGGCATCGCGCGCGATGACGACGGATCAGGACGCGAGCGGCGGGGCGCGCGGTTGCGCGGCCGTGAGCGGCAGCGCGCGGCGCAGGCTTTCGAAGCGGGTCGCCGCGCGATGCTCGATCGCGTGCACGTGGGCCGCGAACGTCAGTTCGGGGGCGGGCAGCGCGGGAGTATGAGCAAGCAGGCTGCAGTAGCCGCATGCGTGGAGATGCGCCTGCAGGCTTTTCGTCGACGCATCGGCGGAGCGGTCGCCGGCGGCCGGCGCGGCCGAACAGTAGCCGGCCAGCAGCGCGTCGACGCGGCCCTGCGTGGTCAGCGCCTGCGAGATCGTCGGTGCGAGCGCCGTCATCAGGATGGCGAGCGTCCCGAGCAGACTGCCGATCTTCCGGAGACGACGATTCAGCATGCGATGCGCGGCGGCGGGTGGACGACGATGCCGCCGATTATGCCACGCACGTCGATGCGTCGGCCGGCCCGAACGTGCGGCGTAGCGGCGCGCTACGCGTGCAGCGCCAGATATTTCGCGATCAGCGTCATCTGCGCGGCCCAGCCCTGGTCGTTCATGGCGCGCGCCGTCGCGCGACGCGCTTCGATCAACTGGTCGAAACCCGTTTCGGTGACCGTGAGCAGCGTGCCGCCGGCCTGCGCCGTGAGCGTGAACGTGACGAGCGTCATCGGCTCGGACGCGTAATCGACGTGCGGGTCGATCGCGAACGGATGCCAGCGGAACGAGAGCAGTCGTTGCGGCTCGATGCGATCGACGACGATTTCGAACACGGTGCCCGCATAGGGCTCCTGCGCTTTCGCGACGTCCTCGTCGACGCGGGTGGGCGTGATGCGGCCGAACAGCGGCTGGCCGGCCTCGAACGGGCCGTCGAACGAGACGCCGAACCATTGCCCGAATTCGCCGGAATTGCCGACGGCTGCCCAGACGCGGTCGGGCGATGCGCCGAGTAGCGCCTGTTTCTCGATGCGATCGGTTTGCTGGATCATCGTGTTCTCCATGCAGGATCGAGCGTTGCAGGGGCGACGCGCGCGCTTGCGCGCCGCGTCTAGTCGAGCATGGCCGCGTCGGGCACGTCGAGCACGAGGTCCGACGTGGCAACGGCCACGCACGGCAGCGTATAGCCGTCCGCCTTTTCCTCGCGGCTCAGCCCCGGCCATTCGATCGTGTAGCGTACGCTGCCGCTGACGATCCGGCAAAGGCAGCTTCGGCACGTGCCGTTGCGACAGGAGCGCGGCAGCGACACGCGGGCGAACGCGGCGGCTTCGAGCACCGTCAGCGAATCGGGTGCGTCGAAGGTTGCGCCGAGCGGCTCGATGCGCACGAGGGACGGGTGTTCTGGATCGGTCATGACTGAAGCGGGCGGCGGTTCGGCGGCGACGCGCCAAGCATACCCGAACCCGCCGGCGGCCGGCGGTCGCCCGTCGTGGGCGTCAGTGCCGTCGCAGATACCGATACACGGTATTGCGGGCGAGACCGAGTTCGCGCGCGGCCGCCGATACGTTGCCGCCATGCCGCGCGAGCACCGCATCGATCATCGCGGCCTGGTGGCTTTGCAGCGTCGTGCCTTCGCGCTTGCCGGCCGGCGTGGCTGCTTCCGGCGCGGCCGCGGCGGCGTCGCAGTCGAGCCAGAAATCGTCGGGCAAATGCGCGAGCGTGATCTCGTCTTCGTCCTCGGCGAGCATGCCGGCCGTGCGCAGCACGTTGGTCATCTGCCGCAGATTGCCGGGCCAGCGGTGGCGCGCGAACGCGTCGAGCACGTCGGCCGCGAGGCGGCGCGGCATCGGCTCGCTGCGCGCGAGCCGCGCGAGGATCCGCTCGACGAGCGCCGGCAGGTCGGTGCGCGTGGCGAGCGCCGGCAGCGTGACCGCGAGCCCGTTGATCCGGTAGAACAGGTCTTCGCGGAACGTGCCGTCCGCGATCATCGCGCGCAGGTCGCGGTGCGTCGCGCAGACCACGCGCACGTCGACCGGCACCGCGCGTGCGCCGCCGAGCGGCATCACCGCGCGCTCCTGCAGCACGCGCATCAGCCGCACCTGCTGCGCGAGCGGCATGTCGCCGATTTCGTCGAGAAACAGCGTGCCGCCGTCGGCCTGCGCGATCTTGCCGGGGCTGCCGCGCTTGCGCGCGCCCGTGAACGCGCCGTCTTCATAGCCGAACAGCTCGGCCTCGATCAGCGAATCGGGCAGCGCCGCGCAGTTGACCGCGACGAACGGGCCGTCCGCGCGCGGCGACGCCTGGTGCAGCGCGCGGGCGAGCCATTCCTTGCCGGTGCCGGTCTGGCCGAGGATCAGCAGCGGCAGGTCGCGCCCGCGGATCTTCGCGACGCGCTCGAGCACGGCGGCCATGCGCGCGTCGCCGGTGTCGAGCGTCGCGAACGTGATCGCGTCGGGGTCCGGCGCCCGCACGCGCGCAGCCGGCGCGGGTGGCTTGACGGCGACGGTCGTTTTATGCGATTCGGGGAATTCGCAGCGCGCGAGCACGCGCACGCCGGTCGACAGCGTGAGGCGGAACGTGGCGCCCGGTGCGCGCGCGGCTTGCTGCGCGAGCTGGCCGAAGCGCATGCCGAACAACGCGTCGCTGGCCTGGTGCTGCAGTGCGTCGAACGACGCGCCGAGCTGGAACTGGGCGCTGCGGTTCGCGGCGATCAGCCCGCCGTCGGGGCCGAACGCGACGAGCCCCGCGAACAGCGAATCGACGCAATCCTCGTGTGCGTGAAAGCGCAGCCGCAGCGCTTCGCCGCACTGGTTCGCGAACAGGTGGTTCTCGATCAGTTGCGCGGACATCCGCACGAGCGCGAGCGTATGCGGGCTGGCGCCGCGCGGGTCGCCGCTCACGTCGAGCGTGCCGAGCGTGCGGCCGAACGGATCGGCGATCGGCGCGCACGCGCAGGTGAGGATGTGGTTCGCGCGCAGGAAATGTTCGGACCCGTGCACGACGACGGCCTGGCCCGACGCGAGCGCGGTGCCGATCGCGTTGGTGCCGCGCGCGCCTTCGGCCCACGACACGCCGTTGCACAGCGCGACGCGGTTGGCTTTCTCGATGAAGTCCGCGTCGCCGATGCTGTGCAGGATCACGCCGTCGGCGTCGGTCAGCAGCACCAGGCTTTGCGTCTCGGCGATCTGCGCGTGGAGATCCTCCATCACCGGGCGGGCATGCGAGAACAGCGTGTGGTTCGTGTCGAGCAGTTCGCGCAGCGCGACGCGCGACAGCGGCGAGAAATCGGGGCGTTCGTGCGCGCGCAGGCCGACCGCGGTCGAACGCGCATGCGCCTGCGCGAGCAGGTCGGTACGCCCCGCGGCGGCGGGCAGCACGAAGGGTTGCGGCATGGTTTGTCTCCTGTTCCCGGGGCCGTCGGGGCCGATCGGATCGGAATCGGCGGCGGAGTGCGGCTCCGCTCGCGGTGCGCCATTCGGCGCGACAGTCGTCCGTCCGGGTACGCATCATCATACAAGCGCCACGTGCGATGTGCGACCGCGAACAAAATCCCCTTGCTTTTAAGCGCCCGCCTGCAATGATGGAAATGGAGCACGCACGCGCCGTGTTCCGCACTGCAACAAGCATGCGACGCGACATGCATCCGTTCGGGAGACGCATCATGGTTCGGGCGGAACTGAGAGTCGTGCTGGCGGCCATCGCCACCTTCATCATGCTGGGCGGCATTGCCGTGGCGATCCACGGATTGCTGTTCGACCTGACCGACGCGGTGAGATACGGAGCCGCCGCGATTGCGGTGGGCGTCACGACCGCCGCGATCGCGCTCAACGTCTGGCCGACCGATCCGCACTGACGGTCGGTTTGCGAAACGGTGCCGGATGCCGCGCAGATCAGACGAAATGCGCGTCGGAACGACGCACACCGAAATTTTTGTCTCCCGCGCGAAACCGTCTAAAGTGGAATTCAACCGGCATGCATCGACCGCGCCACACCCCGCGGTCGGGGCCTCCGCCGGCGAGCCCGTGTCCATTTCGTCCGGCCGGTGGCGGACGACGGACGCGGTCATTCGTTTTCTACCGGTCGAGGCGGCTTCCATGCAGATCCATTTCACGAACGAGAAGCCTGAGTATTCGGGGCGTGACCTGATGCTGGCGTTCACGGCTCTGGTCAATGGCGAGCGCGTCCAATGTCAGATCACCGCCGAAGCGCTGGAAGACCACTTCGGCGCGGCATCGCCGCGCTTCGAGGACATGGTCGGCGCATTCGACCAGCACCGCGAGCGCATCGAGGCGGCCGCGCGGCGCCTGCTGTCGGAAACGCGCGCGCAATGCGTGACGCTGCGCAGCGGCTACGTGCGTTTCTACGAGGCCAACTGGCGCTGACGACACGACGCACGTCCGGCGGCGCGCGCCTCCGGGCGGCGCACGCGAAGACGTTGCGTTCACGTGATGCCGTTCGGCGGGGCCGGGCGGCATTTTCGTATGCGGGCCGTGCGGGATGATGGAGCGTCGATAGGAGCGTGCGCGCGGGTTCGTCAGGATCGCAGACGAATCGTGCGAAAAAACGAAAAACGCCACCCGAAGGTGGCGTTCTTTCATTTCATCGCGCAGTGCAGCGATGCGCTTCGCTTACTCGCTGCCGAGATAGAAGAAGCGGAACAGGAACACGGCCGCGATGATCCACACGATCGGCTTGACCGTGCGGCCCTGGCCCGTCAGCAGCTTGAGGCCGCCGTACGCGATGAAGCCGAACGCGACACCGTTCGCGATCGAGTACGTGAACGGCATCAGCAGCGCGGTCAGCGCAGCCGGCACGGCTTCCGTCGCGTCGTCCCACGGCACCTCGACCATCTCGCGCAGCATCAGGCACGACACGTACAGCAGCGCGGGCGCGGTCGCGTAGGCCGGCACGACGCCGGCGAGCGGCGCGATGAACAGGCACGCGAGGAACAGCACCGCGACGGTGATGGCCGTCACGCCGGTGCGGCCGCCGGCCTGCACGCCCGACGCGCTTTCGATATACGCGGTGGTCGACGATGTGCCGAGCACCGAGCCCGCGACGATCGCCGTGCTGTCGGCGAGCAGCGCCTTGTTCAGGCGGTGCATCTTGCCTTCGACGAGCAGGCCCGCGCGATTCGCGACGCCCATCAGCGTGCCCGTCGCGTCGAACAGCTCGACGAGGAAGAACACGAGGATCACGTTGATGATGCCGGTCGACAGCGCGGCGCGGATGTCGAGCTTGAACAGCGTCGCATCGATCGACGGCGGCGCGGAGAACACGCCGTGGAACTGGTTGTCGCCGAAGAAGAACGACAGGATCGTCACGCCGATGATGCCGATCAGGATCGCGCCGCGCACGCGCAGGTGGTCGAGCGTGACGATCGTGAAGAAGCCGACGATCGCGAGGATCGTCGTGGGCTTGTGCAGGTCGCCGAGCGTGACGAGCGTGGCCGGGTTGCCGACGATCACGCCCGACGTCTTCAGCGAGATGATGCCGAGGAACAGGCCGATGCCGGCGGTAATGGAAATCCGCAGCGATTTCGGAATGCCGTTGACGATCGCCTCGCGCACGCGGAACAGCGTAACGAGCAGGAACAGGCAGCCGGAAATGAACACGGCGCCGAGCGCGGCCTGCCACGTGAAGCCCATTCCCTTGACGACCGTGTACGCGAAATACGCGTTCAGGCCCATGCCGGGCGCGCAGGCGATCGGGTAGTTCGCGTACAGCCCCATGATGATCGACGCCAGCGCCGCGACGAGGCAGGTCGCGACGAACACGGATTCCTTCGGCATGCCGGCGTCGCCGAGGATCGCGGGGTTGACGAAGATGATGTAGGCCATCGTCAGGAACGTGGTGACGCCCGCGAGTATTTCGGTGCGGAAGTCGGTGCCGGCTTCAGCGAAGCCGAAATACCGCTTGATGGATTCCATGAAGGCGTTTCTCCGGTCGGGTTGTCGTGTTGATTGTTGTGCCGATTTGTTGTACAGGCAGCGCGGCCGGCTCACTGTAACCAGCCACTATTGTCCGGCTATCGGCGGATTGTAATAGCGCGGATAGCTCGGACGATATAGTTGGAGGGCACGATCGATTGCCTGCGCGCGAACGGTCGGGCAGCCCGCCCGCGCGACGAAGGCGCGCATTTTACCGGTTCGCGGGCCACGGGCCGGCAGAAATGGCTGAAACGGGGGAACGGGGGAAACGAGTGGAAGGGGCACGGGCCGGCGCACGACGCCAGCCGATGCGTGCGCAACGGCACGCCGGCAGCGCCGCACGCGGCCGGCGCGATGACATGCGACTGAAACGGGGCGCCCGCATGCTGCACGAACGCGGTGCATGCGGCGCGTGCACGCAAACGTGCGTGCGCGGCCGGTGCGTTCGCGCGGCGGCCGCGTGCGGCGGCCATTCGTCAGTCCAGGCGATTGAAGGTATCGGGCAATCGTGCGCCGAAGCCGTCCCGTCCGCAACTGTCATTTCGCGATGCGGGGGCGACTGTGGTTTCTGTGTAAAAGATTGCAAGACCCCATCGCGTAAACCGGCAAGTCTTTCTAGGATAGATACACCGCGCATGCACACGCGGCCGGTCATTGCCGACGCGGGGGAGTCGCAGTCCGTGCAGGCCAGGCGGTGAATGGCGGTCAAGGCCGTTGCGCGTTTGGGCAGGCACGGCCGGTTAGGCACGGCCGGTTGCGATTGCCCGATGCGGGTTCGTCCGTAATCACGGAGGTCAGCATGTTGAACTGGATCAGCCGCTGGGCGATGCGACACGCCCCCACGCCGGAAAAAACCGCCGCGTCGATGCTCGTGACGGCGCGCATGGAACTGTTCGCAGCCGAACAGCGCGTCATCGATGCGAAATTACAGGCGGATTACTGGCGCACACGTGTGTCATTCCTCGAAGAGGTGCAGAAGCAGGGCATCGATCCGTGGGTGACCTCGCAGGCCGCGCAACGTCCCGACGTCGATTCCACGCCCCGAAGCACGGGCCCGCGTCTCGCCGCCAGCACCTGATGCACCCGCTGCATCCCCTCGCTGCGCACGGCGCGCGATCGCGCGCGGCACGCACCGGCGTGCCGCGTCCTTCGATGCGCACCTGCGGCGCGTTGCGCCGCGGGTGCGTCCGTTTCCGGATACCGTGATTCCGCACGCCACGGTTTGCCGTTGCGCGCGCGCTCACGTCGTCAATCCCTTCTTCGCCATCGTCCGACGAGCAAACGTTGTAGTGGCGCGAGCGCGCGTCTTAGCCGCTCGCCGCGCCGCACGTAGGCCGTCGTGATCGACGCTTCGGCCGCCGCGTCATCGTCGGTGCCGAGCCAGATGCGATCGCCGCGTGCGATGCGCAGCACGTCGCCGGGGCGTACCCAGTAGTCGTCGATGCTCGGTGGGCGCGTGATCCACAGCGGCGCGCCGTGCGCACGAATTTCCGCATCGCTGGGCGCGCGCCAGGTCAGTGTCGTGCGCGGCGCGACCGCGAAGCGGATCACGACGGTCGGTAACGCGATCGTGCCGGCGTGGCGCCGATCGCGGCGTTCGAACAGCGGGCTTGCCTGGTCCATCGTCTTCTCCATTCAGTGAGCCGGACGGATGACGTGCACCAGAACAAAAAGGCCTCATCCGTTTCCGGCGAGGCCTTGTGTGACATGCGGTACTGCTCGATTGCTAACGCACAAGCGCCTCCCGTGATCCATTCTTTCGAATGTTCACCGGGCAATGATTCGCGATGGCGATGAGCTTGAACGTAGGCATGCGAACGATTCTGTTGTCGGCGCGCGGCGTTGTCAACGACTATTTTCGAGATGGGCGGCGATCACGCGTCGCGTTGCGCGAGCCCGTTCACGAGCAGTTCGGACAGCAGGCCCGTCATCCCGTTCGGGTGGTCGGCGGCGCGCGCCTTCAGCTGCTCGACGAGCTCGGCGTTGAGCTTGCACGCGAACGGCACGAGGCCCTGTTCCTGGTCGAGCTTGCGCTGTGCGCGGCGGTCCAGCTTCGCCGCTTCTTCGGCGCCCTTGCCGAAACGCGCGGAGCTCGACTGCTTCATCGCGTGCGTCAGCTTGAGCGCCTTGTTCTTTTCTAGATCGGTTTTCTTCATGGCCATCGCGGCACCTCCGGGAATTGAAGCCGCGATTGTACGCATTTCGGCGGACGCCGCCCGGCGGCGCCATCGCGCCCCCGCTTGCGACGCCGCCCGCGCATCCGCTCACGCGCCTTTCGTCGTGCCCCAGTTGCCGCCATGCGCGGCCGCCTGCGCGGCAGGGGAGCGCGCGAGGTAGGCGAGCGCCTGCTCGGTCGAGCCTTCGTGGTGCGGCGTATAGCCCGGCTTGAAATAGCGCAGCGCCGCGCCGATCACCTTCCAGAACGACGGCAGGTGCCCGCGCCGCGAACCCTGCCGCCACGCGAGCACGAAGCCCGGATAGCGGCCGGCGTCCGGATCGCGCCGGTACATGAACTTCGCGCCGGTCGTGATGTAGTAGAGCAGCAGCACGATCACGAACGCCATGTGCACGCAGCGCTCCGGATAGGTGCCGCCCATGTGCCGATAGATGTCGAACGCGACGGTGCGGTGCTCCACTTCCTCGGCGCCGTGCCAGCGCAGCAGGTCGACCATCGTCGGGTCGGCGCGGCCTTCGTCGAGGCCGTGCGCGTTGAGCACCCAGTTGCCGAGATAGCCGAAGAAATGCTCGAGCGACGCGATCACGGCCAGTTGCTGCCGCAGCCAGAAGCGCGTATGGCCGATCTTCAGCCCCAGCGGCTGCTCGCCGAGCACGCGCGTGAACAACCGGTTGAGCTTCTGCGTGAACGGCTTCGTGTCGATGCCGTGGCGCTCGTAGTAGTGCTTCAGCACGCCGCCGTGCGAGCGCGAATGCACGGCCTCCTGCCGCAGGAAGCCTTCGGCTTCGTCGCGCAGGCGTGCATCGGCGATCAGCGGCAGCGCCTTGTTGTACACGCGGCAGAACCACAGTTCGCCTTCCGGGAACAGCAGGTTCAGCGTGTTGATGATGTGCGTGCTGCCCGGATCGTTCGGCACCCAGGTGATCGGCGTATCGCTGAAGTCGAACTTCACGTGCCGGGCCTTGATCTTGTGGTAGTCGGCGGTATCGGTCATGTCGTCTCCCTGTCTCGGTGCGGCGTCGTGCGCCGTCAATGCGATGCCATGCTGACGCGGGCGATCATCCGGCCCAGCCACGGCATGAAGCGGCCGACGAAACGCATCGCGTGCGCTTCGCCGCCGACCGCCACGACGGGGCGGTTGCGCAGCACGCCGTCGACCATCGCCCGCGCGACGGTTTCGGGTTTCAGGCCGCGCATCTGGTACAGCCTGGTCGCGCGCTTGCGCAGCCGCGCTTCGTCCTGTGCGCTGGCGCCTGCGTAGTGCGTCGACGCCATGATCCCGGTCTCCGCGAAGCCGGGGCACACGGCCGTCACGCCGATGCCTTTCCCCGCGAGTTCCGCGCGCATGCATTCGCTGAGCATCAGCACCGCGGCTTTCGTCGTCGCATAGGCGGGCAGGTCGCGCGACGGGCCGAACGCGGCGGCCGACGCGGTATTGACGATGTGCCCGCCGGTGCCGCGCGCGGCCATCTGCCGAGCGAACAGCCGCGAGCCGTGGATCACGCCCCACAGGTTCACGTGCAGGATGCGCTCCCAGTCCCGCGTGCCCGTGTCGAGGATGCCGCCGGCCATGCCGATGCCCGCGTTGTTGATCACGATGTCCGCGCCGCCGAGTTCGCCGCCGACCCAGGTCGCGAGCGCTTCCATTTCGTCGGCGGACCCGACGTCGACACGTTTCGCATGCGCGTGCGCGCCGGTCAGCCCGATGAGCAGCGCGGTGCGCTCGGCGCTCGCGAGATCGATGTCGCATGCGACGACCGTCGCGCCTTCGCGCGCGAAGGCCAGCGCCGCGCAGCGGCCGATCCCGCTGCCCGCGCCGGTGACGACCGCGACCTTGCCGTCGAAGCGCCCGCTGGTTGCGCGGCGGCGCGCGTTCGCGAGCGCTGGCGGCTCGTTGCCGGACTCGACCGCGTCGATCAATTGCCCGGCGAGATCCGCGAAGCGCGCGGGATCGGCGAGCGGCAGCCAGTGGCCGGCAGCGACTTCGCGGCGGTAGTACTGCGGCACCCAGCGCGACAGGTTTTCGGACAGCGCGGGGCTCACGTATTTGTCGCCGAGCGGCACGATCGTCTGCACCGGCGCGTGCGCATGGCGCTCGCGCGGCGCGAACAGGCAGCGGATGAAGTTCGCGCGATAGAGGCGTACGCCGCGCGCGCCGTCGTCGGCCTGGGTCGGGCGCGGCGCGGCGGGCGTTTTCTCGAGCCGGCGCAGCAGGCCCGGCCACGCGCGGCCGAGCCACAGCCGCCAGCCGAGCTCGGGGATGAACGGCACGTGGAACAGATACACGTACCACGAGCGCACGAGCTGGCCGCCGAGCTTGGTCAGCGACGCGGGCGTCGGGCGCAATACGCGTTCGCGCAGCCAGTAGCCGACATGGTCGAGGCATGGCCCCGAGCACGACGTGTACGACGCGATGCGGCCGGCGAGGCGCGGATCGGTGACGAATTCCCAGCCCTGGATCGAGCCCCAGTCGTGTGCGACGAGGTGCACGGCGCGGCCCGGGCAGAGCGCATCGATCACCGCGACGAAATCGTCGGTCAGCTTCGCGAGATGGTAGTCGGCCGTGCGCTTCGGCGCGCCGGACAGGCCCGCGCCGCGTACGTCGTACGCGATCACGTAGTGCCGGCGCGCGAGTAGCGGCGCGACGTGCTGCCAGACGCTGCTGTCGTCGGGATAGCCGTGCACGAGCACGACCGGCGAGCGGGCGGGGTCGCCCCAGGTCCTGACCGCGAGCGTCAGGTCGCCGGAGGCGACCGCCGTTTCGCCGTGAACCGATTCGAACAGGGCCAGCGGCGCTTCGTCGGAAAGAGGCTGCATCGTGAGTCCGTCGTTCAGGGAGTCGGAAGGAGGGGCGGGTGGGTCAGGCGGCGGCCGGCACGTTCGCCGCGGCCTGCGCGCGCTCGGCCTGGCGGCGGCGCCAGCGGCGCACGTGCGGCAGATCGTCGTCGAGCCAGTACGCGTCGTCGTCGGTGATCACCAGCAGCTCCTCGAATTTCGCGCCGACGCCGGCGAAGCCGAGATGCGGCTCGACGGCCCACAGGCCCGGCACGGGCGCATGCTCGGAGCGGCGGTCGATCGACCACAGCGGCGACCAGCCTTGCTGCTTCGCCGCGCGGCCCTGGTCGAGCAGCAGGTTGCGCGTCGCGTTCAGTCCGAAGCGGGCGACGAAGCGCGGCTTCGACAGCTTGTGGATCTTCGCGACACGATGCGCGAGCACCTTGAACGGGTAGGCCTTGTGGCGCGGCTCGACGCCCTGGCGGCGGCACAGCGCGTCGACTTCCTGCGCGACTTCCGCCATCGACCGGCGCGCCTTCACGAGCCGCACGATCATGTCGCGATGGTCCATCAGGTCGTCCTGCAACTGCTCGAGGATCGGGTTGCGGCCGAGGCAGTGCGCGTAGCCGACATCGGCGACGATGCCGTCGAGCACCGGCGCGACGTCGAGGATCACCGGCATGTCGGTTTCGAGCTGGCGGTTGCTCGGGAAGAACGCGAGATTGAAGCCGCCCATGTGCTTGAGGCCGGAGAAGCCCTCGAACGCGGTGCGGTCGCCGAACCACGCGAACGGCTTGTGCAGCCAGTCGTGCACGCCGTTGTCCTGCAGCCATTCGGTCAGGAGGCGCGCGGCTTCCTTCTCGGTGATGCCGGGGTACAGCATCGCGCCGACGGTTTCGACGCAGCGGTACGCCAGCTGCTGGACGGCGCGGAATTGCGGCAGTTCGTCGAGATGGACTTCCGGCAGCGGGTGGTGGGCGGTCATGATGCGTCTCCATGGGTCGACCGGAGTTGGCGCATCGGCGCTTACTCGAGTCCTGTTCTTCGCGGGGTGCCGATCCGGAATGCGCGCGCCGGCATCCGCCGTCACGCGTTATTCAGTCAGCATTTAATGTGCCATTGAGCAATGTAATTATCATAGACGGTTCCGGAAAACGCGCCAGCCCCGTGGGGTGAGGATTTGTCCTAATGGAGGGGGGAAATGGAGGAGAAGCTCTAGGTATTCAGGAAGATCGGGGCATGACTCGCGGAGTGAGGATCCGTTTCCGTCACTCGTCGGGTAATTCTGGCCCCAATTCTGCTTCGATCTGATCGATCGATGGCAGACCGGATTCGAGCGATGCCGGCACATGCCGCAGGAGTTCATATTCAGCGACCCCCATCGGGTTGGTCATGCCGCGTAGCGCATACTCGGCGACGAGTCGGTTTTTCTCGCGACACAACAGCAAGCCGATCGTCGGTTGATCGTCCGGCGCTTTCAGTTCGGCGTCGACCGCAGATAAATAGAAATTGAGTTGCCCCGCGTATTCCGGGCGAAATGGCGTCGCTTTCAACTCGACCACGACGTAGCTGCGTAGTTTCAAGTGATAGAAGAGCAGATCGATGAAGAACTCGTCACCACCGACTACCAGCCGATACTGACGGCCGACAAATGCGAAACCCGCCCCGAGCTCCAGTAAAAAGCGCGTGATGTGGCGTGTGAGTGCCTGCTCGATGTCGCGTTCCTGCGCATCGTCGGTCAGCCCCAGAAAGTCGAATACGTAAGGATCCTTCAGCGCCTCGCGCGCTAGATCCGACTGAGGCGGTGGTAGCCGGACGTCGAAATTTGTTACTGCAGCTCCGGCGCGGAGATGCGCGTGCGTATCGATCTGCATTGCAAGCACGTTGCGCGACCACCCGTTTTCAAGTGACTTGCCTGCATACCAGTCGCGTGCCGCTGACTCCTTGACCTTGTCGAGAAGTGTCACGACATGGGACCAAGGCAATTGTGCAACGGCCTGTTGCACAATTGCCGGTGTCGGCCACGCCTGCGCCAATGCCCGCATATATTTGAGGTTTCGTGGAGAGAAGCCCTGCATGTCGGGGAACGCTGCTTTCAGATCCCGCGCGAGCCGGTCGATCACCTTTGCTCCCCACCCTTGGCGCTGTTGGCGCTCGAGGATGTCGTGGCCAATCTGCCAGTACAGCGAGACAAGTTCCCGATTCGCGCTGGCAACTGCTTGCTGGCGTGCGTGCGTCACCCGCTGCTTGAGCACCGCCAGCCAGTGTCGGTAGTCGTCGTCGCTCCAAGGGCCCGTTGGCAGGGAATCGATCATGCAATGATTGGCGTAGGTACGCGTTCCGGGGACATGGCCTCATTATCCCGGGCGAGCAGGGCCAAGAGCAATGCCTGCCGATCGGCAGGCTTCGATCGAGAAGCTTCCTTGTCGTCAGGACTGTTTTTTCTCTCTTACCCCTCCCGCTTCCCTCCCAACCGCTCCAGCAACGCCCCCAGCAGATCGATCGGCAGCGGGAACACGATCGTCGAATTCTTGTCCGCGGCGATCGTCGTCAACGTCTGCAGGTAGCGCAACTGCATCGCCTGCGGCTGCTGCGCGAGCCGCTGCGCGGCCTGCAGCAGCTTCTCCGACGCCTGCAATTCGCCTTCCGCGTGAATCACTTTCGCGCGCCGCTCGCGCTCGGCTTCGGCCTGCCGCGCGATCGCGCGGATCATCGTCTCGTTCAGGTCGACGTGCTTGATCTCGACCGTCGACACCTTGATCCCCCACGCGTCCGTCTGCGCGTCGAGCGTCTTCTGGATGTCGGCGTTCAGTTGCTCGCGCTCGGCCAGCAGTGCGTCGAGGTCGTGCTTGCCGAGTACCGAACGCAACGTCGTCTGCGAGAGCTGGCTCGTCGCGTCGAAGAAGTGCGCGACCTGGATCACGGCCTTCTCCGGATCGACGACACGGAAATACACGACCGCATTGACCTTCACCGACACGTTGTCGCGCGTGATCACGTCCTGCGGCGGCACGTCGAACACGACGGTGCGCAGGTCGATCCGCACGACCTGCTGGACGATCGGGATGATCAGCACGAGCCCCGGCCCCTTCACTTTCCAGAACCGGCCGAGCATGAACACGACGCCGCGCTCGTATTCGCGAAAGATGCGGATCGACGACGCGACGAGCACCACGACGAAGACGATCAGGACGCTGCTGAAGCCGAACGTGTAACCGATCATGAAGGTTCTCCCTGGGGATGGGCGGGGGCGGGCACGTCGTAGAGCGGCGCGACCGTCAGCGTCAGCCCGTGGCGGCCGGTGACGCGCACGCGGCAGCCGGCGGCCAGCGGCGTGCGGCTGGCCACGCGCCAGCGCTCGCCGTGCACGAGCGCCCAGCCGGCGGCCGACGGCGGGGCGCCGGCCGCGTCGTTCGGCTGGTCCGGATGCAGGCCGTCGTCGAGCACTTCGCCGATGCTGCCGAGCATCGCCTCGGCGCCCGTCACGACCGGGCGGCGCCGCGCGCGCAGCGCGACGCTCGACACGCCCGCGACGAGCAGCCCGCCGCCGAGCGCGAGGCTCGCGATCACGGGCCACGGAATTCCGTAGCCGGGCACGTCGGTGTCGATCAGCATCAGCGCGCCGATCGTGAACGCGACGATTCCGCCGAACCCGAGCACGCCGAAGGTCGGCAGGAATGCCTCGGCGACGAGGCAGCCGAGCCCGAGCAGCACGAGGCCGAGGCCCGCATAGCTGACCGGCAGCAACTGCATCGCGAACAGCCCGACCAGCAGGCAGATCGTGCCGGCGACGCCCGGCAGCACGAAGCCGGGGTTCGCGAATTCGAAGAAGAGGCCATAGATGCCGATGGTCAGCAGGATCAGCGCGACGTTCGGATCGGCGATGATCGCCAGGAAGCGGCTGCGCCAGTCCGGCGCGAGCATGACGAGCGGCGCGTGCGCGGTCGCGAGATGCAGCGTGCCGGCGGTGGTCGTCGCGGCGCGGCCGTCGAGCTGACGCGCGAGATCGGCCGGATCCTGCGCGATCAGGTCGACGACGTGCTGCATGCGCGCCTCGTTCGCCGACAGGCTCACGGCCTCGCGCACCGCGCGCTCGGCCCATTGCGCATTGCGCCCGCGCAACTGCGCGAGGCCGCGGATGTACGCGGACGCGTCCTGCATCGCCTTGCGGATCTCGGTCGATTGCGTGTCGGTCGGCAGCGCGGCGGCCGTGGCGGACGCGCCCGATGCGCCCGATGCACCGGGTGGCGCACCCGGCGGCGCGGCGCCGCCGATGCCGAACTGCACGGGCGACGCCGCGCCGAGATTGGTGCCGGGCGCCATCGCCGCGAAGTGGCTCGCATAGACGATGTAGGTGCCCGCGCTCGCCGCCCGCGCGCCGCCCGGCGCGACGAACGCGGCGACCGGCACCGGCGAGCCGAGGATGGCCTTGATGATCTGCCGCATCGACGTATCGAGGCCGCCGGGCGTGTCGAGCTGCAGGATCGCGAGCGGCGCGTGCTCGCGGGCCGCGCGCTCGAGCGAACGCACGATGAAATCGGCACTGGCCGGGCCGATCGCGCCATTGACGGGAATCACGACGACCGGACGCGCGGCCGGCGCGTCGGCCGATGGCGGTGCGGCGAGCGCGGCGCATACGACGAGCAGCGCCGCGAACAGCGCGGCGCGCGCGACCCGCGCGGACAGCGGGTGACGGGGGCGGCCGTCGGGCGCGGCAGAGGCCGGCGGCGGCCCATGACGGTGAAAGCGCATCGGGACGTCCGGGCGGCGCACGACCGCGTGCCGTCCGGCTTGCGGAAAGGGCGTGGGCCCGATACCTGAAGATTAGGCGGTTTCGGCGGAAAGCGCGAAGGTGCGGCCGCGCCGGCCGGATTCAGCTGGCGCCGCCGCCGCGCGCGAGCACTTCGTCGCGATAGTCGGCCGGACTGCGTCCGCTCCATTTGCGGAACGCGCGGTAGAACGCGCTCGGCTCCGCGAATCCGGTCGCGGCCGCGACGTCGGCGATCGTGCGTGCGGGGTCGGCCAGCGCCTCGAACGCGAGATCGCGCCGCAGCGTGTCCTTGATCGACTGGTACGCGTGGCCTTCCTGGTGCAGCTTGCGGCGCAGCGTGGCCTCGGCCACGTGCAGCCGCGCGGCCATCCCGCCCGCGCCCGGCCACGCGGCGGGCGGCATCCCGCGCAGCACCGCGCGCACGCGCTGCGCGAGCGCGTTCGGGTTGCGGTACTTGACGATGAAGCTGGCCGGCGCGTTGCGCAGAAACGTTTTCAGCGTCTTCGCGTTCTGCACGACCGGCAGCGTCGCGAATTCGGGATCGAAATCGACATACGAATCGGGCTCGTTGAAACGCATGTCGTCGCAGAACATCGACGGATATTCGTGATCGGCGGGCGGCGTGTCGCAACGGAAGCTCGCATGCAGCAGCGGAATGCGCCGGCCGATCAGCCAGCAGGTGAGGCCGTAGACGATGATGAAATAGGTCGCGTACGTGAACATCGCGGGCGTCGCGCCGTTGTTGCGGTGCACGAAACGCAGCCGCACGCGTTGCGGGTTTGCGTCGAGCTCCGCGTGCAAGTCGTCGAGCACGCAGTGCATGAAGTTCACCGCGCGCGCCATCGCGTGCAGCCCGTCGCGCGCGGACAGCGCGGCCTGGCTCATCGCGATGAAGCTGCCGCTGCGCATCGGGTGACGATCCTGCCCGAAAAACTCGTCGTCGAGCGTGCGCGCGATCGCGTTCCACAACGCGCCATATTGCTGCGCGGACACGCGTGCGCGCGGCTGCTCGAGCAGCGCAGGCGCGATGCCGGCCTGCGCGAGCAGCGGCTCGGCCGCGACGCCGCGCCGCGTGGCCAGCGCGACGCTGTACGCGACGAGGCCGATCGCGACGGTTCCCTTGTCTTCCTGCTTCATCGGTGTCGCCGGTATGGCAAAAACGCTCAGTGTAAATGAGCGACGCGAGCATCGAACAGTCGCGCGTGCTTGCCTACACTTGTTGCATCGAAACGCAAGGACGGTCGCGCCCGGCGGCCGCGGGAGACTGCAGCACCATGGACGAGCTTTACACCGAAGACCAGCGGATGATCCGCGATGCCGCGCGCGCTTTTGCCACCGAGGTGCTGGCGCCGAGCGCCGCGCAGTGGGACCGCGACGCGCACCTGCCCGACGCGATCGTCGCGCAGCTCGGCGAACTGGGCCTGCTCGGGATGATCGTGCCGCAGGAGCTGGGCGGCTCGTATACGGATTACGTGGCCTACGCGCTGGCGATGGAGGAAGTGGCGGCCGGCGACGCCGCGTGCGCGACGATGATGAGCGTGCACAACTCGGTCGGCTGCGGGCCGATCCTCGGCTTCGGCACGCCCGCGCAGAAGGATCGCTGGCTGGCCGACATGGCGGCCGGCCGCGTGATCGGCGCATTCTGCCTGACCGAGCCGCAGGCCGGCTCCGAGGCGAACAACCTGCGCACGCGCGCCGAGTTGCGCGATGGCAAGTGGGTGCTGAACGGCGCGAAGCAGTTCGTGACCAATGGCCAGCGCGCGGGCGTCGCGATCGTTTTTGCCATGACCGATCCGGAAGCCGGCAAGCGCGGCATTTCCGCGTTCCTGGTGCCGACCGACACGCCGGGCTTCATCGTCGGCAAGCCCGAGAAGAAGATGGGCATCCGCGCGTCCGACACCTGCCCGATCACGTTCGAGAACTGCGCGATTCCCGAGGAAAACCTGCTCGGCAATCGCGGCGAAGGGCTGAAGATCGCGTTGTCGAACCTCGAAGGCGGGCGCATCGGCATCGCCGCGCAGGCGCTCGGCATCGCGCGCGCCGCATTCGACAAGGCGCGCCGCTATGCGGGCGAGCGCGTGCAGTTCGGCAAGCCGATCGCCGAGCATCAGGCGATCCAGCAGAAGCTCGCCGACATGGCCGTGCAGATCAACGCCGCGCGCCTGCTCGTGCATCACGCGGCGAAGCTGCGCACGGCCGGGCTGCCGTGCCTGTCGGAAGCGTCGCAGGCGAAGCTGTTCGCGTCCGAGATGGCGGAGCGCGTGTGCTCGGACGCGATCCAGATTCACGGCGGCTACGGCTATCTGGTCGATTACGAAGTCGAGCGTCATTATCGCGACGCGCGCATCACGCAGATTTACGAAGGCACCAGCGAAGTGCAGCGGATGGTGATCGCGCGACAGCTTTGAGTCGCGGCGCGCGCTCATCCGGGGTGTCACGCAGTCGAACAAACGGTCGAACAAGCAGGCATACAACGCAAGCACGAGGGCGGCGCGGCGAACACGGCACGCAACGACGTGACCGTGCGCCGTGCAACACGGAGCCGGGCAGGTGCTGCAGCACGTGCGCCGGTTGACCGCTGGGCATGGAGACTGGACGGAGACGACACATGACGGTACAGGCATTCCTGGACGCACGCGATTTTCTGCTGCGCCATCGCACCGACTACGACACCGCGTACCGCGAGTTCGAATGGCCGGTGCTCGACGCGTTCAACTGGGCGCTCGATTACTTCGACCCGATGGCGCGCGGCAACGACGAGCCCGCGCTGTGGATCGTCGATGCGGCGACCGGCACGGGCGATCCGTATTCGTTCGCGCAGATGTCCGAGCGTTCGTCGCGGATCGCGAACTGGCTGCGCTCGATCGGCGTCGTGCGCGGCGACCGCATCCTGCTGATGCTGCCCAACCGCGTCGAGCTGTGGGACGCGATGCTGGCCGCGATGAAGCTCGGCGCGATCGTGCTGCCCGCCACGACGCAACTGTCGCCCGACGACGTGCGCGACCGCGTGCGCATCGGCGGCGCGAAATACGCGATCGTCGACGAGAACGAAACCGCGAAGTTCGAGCAGCCCGATCTCGGCCTCGCGCAAAAGATCGTCGCCGGCGCGCCGCGCGCGGGCTGGCTCGCGATGAACGACGGCTATGCGGCGAGCGCCGCGTTCGAGCCGGACGCCGTCACGCACGCGAACGATCCGATGCTGCTGTACTTCACGTCGGGCACGACGTCCAAGCCGAAGCTCGTCGAGCATACGCACCGCACCTATCCGGTCGGCCATCTGTCGACGATGTACTGGGTCGGCCTGCAGCCGGGCGACATCCACTGGAACATCAGCTCGCCCGGCTGGGCGAAGCATGCGTGGAGCTGCTTCTTCGCGCCGTGGAATGCGCAGGCGTGCGTGTTCGCGTTCAACTATGCGCGCTTCGAGCCGAAGGTCGTGCTCGATGCGCTCGTCAAATACCGGGTGACCACGCTGTGCGCGCCGCCGACCGTGTGGCGCATGCTCGTGCAGCAGCCGCTCGCGTCGTTCGACGTGAAGCTGCGCGAGATCGTCGGCGCGGGCGAGCCGCTGAATCCCGAGATCATCGAGCGCGTGAAGAAGGCGTGGAACATCTCGATCCGCGACGGCTACGGCCAGACCGAGACGACCTGCCTGATCGGCAACTCGCCGGGTCAGCCGGTGGTCGCGGGCTCGATGGGCCGGCCGCTGCCCGGCTACCGGATCGCGCTGCTCGATCCGGACGGCGCGCCCGTCAGCGAAGGCGAGGTCGCGCTGCCGCTCGGCGATGGCGCCGCGCGCCCGGTCGGGCTGATGAACGGCTATGCGAACAATCCCGACGCGACGGCCCATGCGATGCGCGACGGCCACTACCGCACGTCGGACATCGCGATGCGTCGCGACGACGGCTACTACGTGTACGTCGGCCGCGCGGACGACGTGTTCAAGTCGTCCGACTACCGGCTCAGCCCGTTCGAACTCGAGAGCGTGCTGATCGAGCATCCGGCGATCGCCGAGGCGGCCGTCGTGCCGAGCCCGGACCCGGTACGGCTGTCGGTGCCGAAGACGTTCGTCACGCTGCGCCAGGGCTACGAGGAAAGCCCCGCGCTCGCGCTGGAGATCTTCCGTTTCTCGCGCGAGAAGCTCGCGCCGTACAAGCGCATCCGCCGCCTGCAATTCGCGGAGCTGCCGAAGACGATCTCGGGGAAGATCCGCCGCGTCGAACTGCGCCGCCGCGAGATCGAGCGCGGCGACGACGCGACCGCGCGCATGCCCGGCGAATACTGGGAAGAGGATTTCGCCGCCGAACTGAAATGACCGGCCGCGGGCCGCGCGCGCCGCATGCCGCGGCGGCCGCCCGCAGCCGAATCGAACCGGTCGCGCGGCGGCATGCCGCCACGCCGCGACCCACTGCAAGGAGAGTGCTCTGATGAACGCGAATCCGACGCCCCGTACGGGGCAAGACGTGCCGACGGTCAAGCTGCTGATCGACGGCGCTTTCGTCGAGTCCGCCACCGACGAGTGGCGCGACGTCGTCAACCCGGCGACGCAGCAGGTGCTCGCGCGCGTGCCGTTCGCGACCGTCGCGGAGGTCGACGCGGCCGTGCAGGCCGCGCACGCCGCGTATGCGACGTGGAAGAACACGCCGATCGCCGCGCGCATGCGCATCATGCTGAAGTTCCAGGATCTGGTGCGCGCGAACCAACAGCGCATCGCGAAGACGCTGACGGCCGAGCAGGGCAAGACGATTCCCGACGCCGAAGGCGACATCTTCCGCGGCCTCGAGGTGGTCGAGCACGCATGCTCGATCGGCACGCTGCAACTGGGCGAATTCGCCGAGAACGTCGCGGGCGGCGTCGACACCTACACGCTGCGCCAGCCGCTCGGCGTGTGCGCGGGCATCACGCCGTTCAATTTCCCCGCGATGATTCCGCTGTGGATGTTCCCGATGGCGATCGTGTGCGGCAACACGTTCGTGCTGAAGCCGTCGGAGCAGGACCCGATGTCGACGATGGAACTCGTCGAACTCGCGCTCGAGGCCGGCATACCGAAAGGCGTGCTGAACGTCGTGCACGGCGGCAAGGAAGTCGTCGACGCGATCTGCACGCATCCGCTCGTGAAGGCGATCTCGTTCGTCGGTTCGACGGCGGTCGGCACGCACGTCTACAACCTCGGCGGCCAGCACGGCAAGCGCGTGCAGTCGATGATGGGCGCGAAGAACCACGCGATCGTGCTGCCCGACGCGAACCGCGAGCAGGCGATCAACGCGCTCGTCGGCGCGGGCTTCGGCGCGGCCGGCCAGCGCTGCATGGCGACCTCCGTCGCGGTGCTGGTGGGCAAGGCGCGCGAGTGGCTGCCCGACATCGTCGCGAAGGCGAAGGCGCTGAAGGTCAATGCAGGTGCCGAAGCGGGCACCGACGTCGGCCCGGTCGTGTCGCGCGGCGCGAAGGCGCGGATCCTGACGCTGATCGACGCGGGCATCAAGGAAGGCGCGAAGCTCGAACTCGACGGTCGCGACGTGAAGGTGCCCGGCTACGAGGACGGCAACTTCATCGGCCCGACGATCTTCTCCGGCGTGACGACCGACATGTCGATCTACACGCATGAAATCTTCGGGCCCGTGCTGGTCGTGATGGCGGTCGACACGCTCGACGACGCGATCGCGCTCGTCAACGCGAACCCGATGGGCAACGGCGTGGGCATCTTCACGCAGAGCGGCGCGGCGGCGCGCAAGTTCCAGAGCGAGATCGACGTCGGCCAGGTCGGCATCAACATCCCGATTCCGGTGCCGGTGCCGTTCTTCAGCTTCACCGGTTCGCGCGGCTCGAAGCTCGGCGATCTCGGCCCGTACGGCAAGCAGGTCGTGCAGTTCTACACGCAGACCAAGACGGTCACCGCGCGCTGGTTCGACGACGACACGACGGCCGGCCCGGTGAATACGACGATCCGGCTGCATTGAGCGGTGGAGGAAACGAACATGAAAATCGGATTCATCGGCCTCGGCCACATGGGCGCGCCGATGGCGCTGAACCTGCTGAAAGCCGGCCATGACGTGCACGCGTTCGACCTGAGCGCCGACGCGTTGCGCGCGCTGCAGGACGCCGGCGCGCAGGCGGCCGCGTCGCCGCGCGATGCGGCGGCGGGCGCGACGTTCGTGATCACGATGCTGCCGGCCGCGCCGCACGTGCGCTCGGTGCTGTCCGGCGAGAACGGCGTGCTGGCCGGCCTCGGCGCGGGCGCGACGGTGATCGATTCGAGCACGATCGACCCGGCGAGCGCGCAGGCGTTCGGCGCGCTGGTGCGCGAGCACGGCGGCGCGTTCGTCGATGCGCCGGTGTCGGGCGGCACAGGCGGCGCGGCGGCCGGCACGCTGACCTTCATGGTCGGCGGCAGCGATGCGGATTTCGAGCGCGTGAAGCCCGTGCTCGCCGGCATGGGCAAGAACATCGTCCACTGCGGCGCGACGGGCATGGGGCAGGTCGCGAAGGTCTGCAACAACCTCGTGCTCGGCATCTCGATGGCGGCGGTGTCGGAGGCGATGTCGCTCGGCGTCGCGCTCGGCATCGACCCGAAGGTGTTGGCCGGCATCGTCAACACGTCGACGGGCCGCTGCTGGAGTTCGGACACCTACAACCCGTATCCGGGCGTGATCGAGACCGCGCCGGCGTCGCGCGGCTACTCCGGCGGCTTCGGCACCGACCTGATGCTGAAGGATCTCGGCCTCGCGAACGATGCGGCGAAGCAGGCGCGCCAGCCCGTCTATCTCGGCGCGCTCGCGCAGCAGCTGTACCAGACGATGAGCAGCCGCGGCGACGGCCAGCTCGATTTCTCGGCGGTGATCCGCCTGTACCAACCGGCCACGAAGAAGGACGCGTGATGATCGAACTGGACTACGTCGACGACGGCGCGATCGCGTGCGCGACGCTCAAGCGTCCGCCCGCGAATGCCTTTACCGCCGACGGGCTGCAGCAGTTGCAGGCCACCGTCGCCGAACTGAATGCGAACCCGCGCGTGCGCGCGCTGGTGATCACCGGCGACGGCCCGAAGTTCTTCAGCGCGGGCGCCGATCTCAACACGTTCGCCGACGGCGACCGCGCGGTCGCGCGCGCGATGGCGTCGCGCTTCGGCGCGGCGTTCGAGGCGCTGCACGATGCGCGCGTCGTGACGATCGCGGCGATCAACGGCTATGCGATGGGCGGCGGCCTCGAATGCGCGCTCGCGTGCGACCTGCGGATCGCGGAGGCGCATGCGCAGATGGCGCTGCCCGAACCGTCGGTCGGCCTGCTGCCGTGCGGGCTCGGCACGCAGACGCTGCCCTGGCTCGTCGGCGAAGGCTGGGCGAAGAAGATCATCCTGACCGGCGCGCGCGTCGATGCGGCCACCGCGCTGCGGATCGGCCTCGTCGAGGACGTGGTGGAAAGCGGCGCCGCGCGCGACGCGGCGCTCGCGCTGGCGCGCAACGTCGCACGGCAAAGCCCGCATGCGGTCGGCTACAGCAAGGAGCTGATCGGCCTCGCCCGCCGCGGCGTGCCGCGCGGCGCGGCGCTCGCGGTCGAGCGCGAGCGCTTCGTCGACCTGTTCGACACGGCCGATCCGCGCGAAGGCGTGGCGGCGTTCCTCGGCAAGCGCGCGCCGCAGTGGCGCACCGATGGGGAGTCGCAACGATGAGCACGCCGGTGACGAATCACGACGCATTCGCGGAGCATGCACCCGAGGTGCTGTATCGCGTGGTGAACCGCGTGGCGCTGATCACGCTGAACCGGACGGCCGCGCTCAACGCGCTGTCGTACGCGATGATCGGCGAGCTGAGCGCGCTGTTCGAGCGCTGCCGCCACGACGACCAGATCGTCGCGGTCGTGCTGCGCGGCGCGGGCGAGAAGGGCTTCTGCGCGGGCGGCGACGTGCGCGCGCTGTACAGGATGGTCGCGCAGCGCGAGACCTGGCTGCCGTTCTTCGTCGACGAATACCGGCTCGACTACGCGATCCACACGTTCCCGAAGCCGGTGGTCGCGCTGATGGACGGCGTGACGATGGGCGGCGGCATGGGGCTCGCGCAGGGCGCGGCGCTGCGTGTCGCGACCGAGCGCAGCAAGATCGCGATGCCGGAAACGCGCATCGGCCTCGTGCCCGACGTGGGGGCGACGCATTTCCTGTCGCGCATGCCGGCCGAACTCGAACTGTACGTGGGGCTGACCGGCGCGATGCTGTCGGGCGCCGACGCGCTGAGCGCGAAGCTCGCGGACCTGTGCGTGCCGTCCGCGTGGCTCGACACGTTCGAGACGCGCATCGAAAGCGTGAAATGGGATGGCGATGCGCTGCCGTTGTTGCGCAAGGTGTTCGAGCCGCCGTGCAACGTGGTGCCGCATGCGGCGCTCGACGGCCAGATGCCGTGGATCGTCCGCCACTTCGACAAGCGCTCGACCGTCGAGCGGATCGTCGCGACGCTCACGCAGGACCTGGCGCGCGACGAGCTGGCGCGCGAGCACCGTCAATGGTTGCAGGCGACGCTCGATGCGCTCGCGAGCCATTCGCCGACGATGCTCGCCGTGACGCGAGAGGCGCTGCTGCGCGGCCGGCAGATGACGCTCGCGGAATCGTTCCGGATGGAGCTCGGCATCGTGGCGCGCGCGATCGAGGAAGGCGACTTCTGCGAAGGCGTGCGCGCGCATCTCGTCGACAAGGATCGCAAGCCGCGCTGGGCGCCCGCGTCGCTCGTCGAGTTGCGCGCCGAGCGCGTGCGGCATTTCCTGACGTCGCCGTGGAAGCTGTTCGCGCATCCGCTCGCCGATCTCGGCGCGGCGTGATGCGCATGCGCCGACGCGCCGTGCGGCGCGTCGGCTTTCACGCGTCTCGTCGCGCTTCGTCCGCGCGCTCGATCATCGGCGGAATCGCCTGCGCGAGCGCATCGATCACGCAGCGCGTCTTGCGCGGCAGGTAGCGCGTCTTCGGCCAGATCGCGTGAATGTCCCCTTCGCAGACGAAGCAGCGATCCAGCACGACCACCATCTCCCCGCGCTTCACGTAATGGTCGAGCAGCCAGCTCGGCAGCCACGCGATCCCGAATCCCGACGCACCGGCCGCGGCGATCGCCTGCACGTCGTCGAAACTCAGTTGATGCGGCATGTCGATCCGCACCGTCGAGCCGTCCGGCGCGCGCAAGTCCCACGGCTGCACCACGCCCGACCGCGAATAGGCGATCGTCCGGTGGTGCTTCAGGTCGTCGAGCGTCTTCGGCGTTCCGTAGCGCGCGAGATACGACGGCGCCGCGCCGAGGCTGCCGTATTGCGTGCCGAGCCGCCGCACCGCGAGGCTCGTGCTGTCCGCGAGCGTACCGATCCGCACCGCGAGGTCGATCCCTTCCTCGACGAGATCGACGAAGCGGTCGGTGATCGACACGTCGATCCGCAGGTGCGGGTAAGTGCGCGCGAGGTCGAGCACGATCGGCGTCACGCAGTGGTGCCCGAACGCGAGCGGCACGCTCAGCCGCAGCTTGCCGCGCGCTTCGTGGCGGCCGCAGTCGAGATCGGCTTCCGCCGCTTCGAGTTCGGCCAGCGCGCGCACGCAGCGGTCGTAGTACGCCTGGCCGTCGTCGGTCAGGCTCTGGCTGCGCGTCGTGCGCTGCAGCAGCCGTGCGCCGAGCCGCTTCTCGAGCCGCGCGATCGCCTTGCCGACCGCGGACCGCGTCATGTCGAGCCGCTCCGCGGCCAGCGCGAAGCTGCCCGATTCCACGACCTGGACGAAGGTCGTTACGCCGTCGAGTCTGTCGGTCATGGCGGGTGTGAGTCGATTGGGTCCTGAGATTCCCCAGTGCATGGAAATGGATGCGTCAATGGGGAGGTGAATTCTCACTATAGTACCGATTCCCGTTCAGCGTGCGTCGCCGGCCGCACGCGGCGAATCCTACTGACCTGGAGGCGCGCGGCCCGTCGTCGGGCCGCCGCGCAATACGCATGACGCTATCCGACTCTCGCAGGAATGCGGTCGCGCTCGCGGCCGTCTGTCTCACGTCGCTGATGTTCGGCCTCGAAATCTCGAGCGTGCCGGTGATCCTGCCGACGCTCGAACACGTGCTGCATGGCGATTTCAACGGCATGCAGTGGATCATGAACGCGTACACGATCGCGTGTACGACGGTGCTGATGGCGGCCGGTACGCTCGCGGACCGGTTCGGCCGCAAGCGCGTGTACGTGGTCGGCACCGTGCTGTTCGGCGCGACGTCGTTGCTGTGCGGGCTCGCGCCGAACGTGCCGGTGCTCGTCGCGGGCCGGCTGTTGCAGGGCGCGAGCGGCGGCGCGATGCTGATCTGCCAGATCGCCGTGCTGTCGCACCAGTTCCGCGAAGGGCGCGAGCGCGGTCGTGCATTCGGGATCTGGGGGATCGTGTTCGGCATCGGGCTCGGGTTCGGGCCGATCGTCGGCGGCGCGATCGTCGCGCTGGCGAGCTGGCCGTGGGTGTTCCTCGTGCATGCGCCGCTCGCGGCGGTCGCGCTCGCGCTGATCGGCGGCGCGGTGCGCGAATCGCGCGATCCGCATGCGGGCTCGCTCGACGTCGCGGGCATCGTCACGTTGTCGCTCGCGGTGCTCGGTCTCGCGTTCTACATCACCCAAAGTGCCGAACTCGGATTGACGAGTAGGACCGGCCTCGGCGTGCTCGGCGCGACCGTGCTCGCGCTGGCCGGCTTCGTCGCCGCGGAGCGCGGCAGCGCGCGGCCGATGTTCGACTTCTCGGTGTTCCGGATTCGCGCGTTCACCGGCGCGATCTTCGGCTCGATGGGGATGAACTTCAGCTTCTGGCCGTTCATGATCTACCTGCCGATCTGGTTCCAGGTCGCGCTCGGCTACGACAGCGTGACGGCCGGCCTCGCGTTGCTCGCGTACACGCTGCCGACGCTGATCGCACCGCCGTTCGGCGAACGGCTCGCCCTGCGCTACGGCCCGGGCGTCGTGATTCCGGGCGGCCTGTTCACGATCGCGGCCGGTTTCGTGCTGATGCGGCTGGGCAGCGCGGCCGATCATGCGAGCTGGCTGACGATGCTGCCGGGCTGCGCGATCGCCGGCATCGGGCTCGGGTTGACCAATACGCCCGTCACCAACACGACGACGGGCGCGGTGCCGAGTGCGCGGGCCGGGATGGCGTCGGGCATCGACATGAGCGCGCGGATGATCTCGCTCGCGCTGAACATCGCGGCGATGGGCTTCGTGCTGGTGGCGGGGATCGTCGCGAGCCTGAAGCGCGGGCCGGCCGGCGCGATCGGCGATGCGGCGCTGCGCCGGCTCGCGCAGGAAATCGCGTCGGGTCGCACCGACGGGCTGCAGGCCGTCGCGCCGGCGCTCGCGCAGGCCGACCCGACCGGCGCGGCGCTGCACGCTGCGCTCGTGCATGGGTTCGGCTGGGTGATGGTGTACGGCGCGGCGGGCGTGGCCGTGCTCGCGACCGCGAGCATGGTGGCGTTCGCGCCGGCGCGGCGCGGGGCGGCCGTGTGCGAATGACGCGGCCGGCGGTCGGCACAGGACGGCCGGTCAGGACGTCCCGCCGCCGAGCGCGCGGTAGAGCTTCATCTGGTTGTTGAGCCGGTTCAGGCGCGTCAGTTCGTCGGCGCTCTGCGCGCTCCTCAGGACCTGCTGCTGGTCGAGCCACGGTTGCACGGCGGTCGCGCCGGCCGCGAAGCGCGCGGCGGCCAGCCGCTCGGCGCGCTGCGCCTGGGCGAGCGACAGCGCACGCTGTTCGGCCTCGCGTTCGAGCTGCACGCGTGCGGACAGCGCGTTCTCGACTTCCGCGAGCGCCGTATGGAGCCGCTGGCGGAACCCGACCACCGCTTCCTCGTACTGCGACTTCGACACCTTGATCTGCAACTGCATCGTGTTCCACTGGATAAACGGCAGCGCGAGGCCGAGCCCGAGCGTGCCGACCGGGTTCGTCAGCACGCGCTCGAGGCTCGTGCTCGTCGTGCCGGCGCTGCCGGTCAGCGTGAAGGTCGGGTAGAAGCTCGTGCGCGTCGCGTCGACCTGCGCGAGCGACTCGCGCAGCCGGAATTCCGCCGCACGCAGGTCGGGACGCCGGCCGAGCAGGCTAGCGGGCAGGCCGGCCGCCACGTCGGGCGGCGGGGCGTCGGGCAGCGCGGCCGGCTCGGCGGCGAGCTGCTGCGGCGGCCGGTCGAACAGGATCGCGAGCGCGTGCCGGTTCTCGGTGCGCTGCTGGATCAGTTGCGTTTGCGCCGCGCGTTGCGCGGCGAGGCTCTGCTCGGCCTGCGCGAGATCGAGCCCCGACACGGCGCCGGCCGTGTGTCGCGACCGGACGAGCGCGAGCGTGCGCACCGCATACGCGATGTTCGCGTCGCCGAGCGCGATCTGCCGGTTCAGATAGCCGATCTGCCAGTACAGCGCCGCGGTCGTGCCGATCAGCGACAGTCGCGCGGCTTCGAGATCGGCGGCCGTCGCGTCGGCTTCCCAGTGCGCGGCATCGCGCAGCGCGGCCAGCCTGCCCCACAGGTCGATTTCGTAGCTGAGCGAACCGGCGAGGCCGCTCGACCGGCTCGTTCGGTGGGTATCGAGCGTGCGCGACACGGCGCCGTTCGCGCCGAGCGTCACGTTGGGCGTCAGGTTCGTATCGACGAGCCCTGCCTGCAACCGTGCGCGATACACGCGGATCGCCGCGATCGCGAGATCGCCGTTGGCGCGCAGCGCGTCGTCGATGAGCGCATCGAGTTGCGGATCGCCGAAGCTGCGCCACCAGTCGCGCGCGGCGGCCGGCGCGTCGACCGCGACCGGCGCGGCCCAGTTCGCGGGCATCGCGACGGCCGGCAGCGGATCGTGGCGCACGCCCGCGCAGCCGGCGAGCAGCGCGGCCGCGCACGCGAATGCGCCGAGACGGTGAAGCGGGGACGAATGCGTGATGGCCATGTTTCGTCAGTCGCGCGCGAGCGCATCGATCGGATCGAGCCGCGACGCGTTGCGCGCGGGCATGAACCCGAAAATCACACCGGTGAGCGTCGAGCACACGAACGCGGTCGCGATCGCGCCGGCCGAGAACACCATCTTCCACTGCGCGACGAACATCGAGAACAGCGCGCCGAGCCCGAACGACAGCGCGATGCCGATCGTGCCGCCGAGCAGGCACACGAGCACGGCCTCGACCAGGAACTGCTGCAGGATGTCGGACTGGCGCGCGCCGACCGCCATCCGGATGCCGATCTCGCGCGTACGCTCGGTGACCGACACCAGCATGATGTTCATCACGCCGATCCCGCCGACGACGAGCGAGATCACCGCGATCAGCGAGAGCAGCAGCGTCAGCGACTGGCCGGTCTTCTCGACGGTCTTGACCACGCTGTCCATGTTGTACGTGAAGAAGTCCTTGCGGCCGTGGCGCTGGATCATCAGTTTCTCGAGGCTTTTCTCGGCGGCGGCGCTCGGCTGCCCGTCGCGCACGCGCACGGTGATGCTGTCGAGATAGCGCTGGCCGAACAGGCGCCCGCTCGCGGTCGTGTACGGCACCCACACGTTCAGGCTCTTCACGCTGCCGAACGCGCTTTTCTTGTCGGCGGTCACGCCGATCACGACGCACGGCACGTTGTCGACGAGGATCACTTCGCCGACCGGATTGCGCGCCGCGCCGAACAGCTTGCGGCGCGTGTTCTGGTCGATCACGACTACCTGCGCCTGGCGGCGCACCGCGTCGTCGTCGAACGCGACGCCAAGCGCGAAGCGCATCCCGCGCGCCTGGAAGTAGCGCTCGCCGACGCCGCTGACGAGCGCATTCACGTTGATGTTGCGATAACGCAGCAGCAGCGTGCGCGACGTCTCGGGTGTCGCGCTGTCGATGTACGGCTGCTCCGCCAACGCGGCGACGTCGTCGGGCACGAGCGTCTGGATCGCATCCGCGCGGCTGTCGCCCCAGTCGGTGCCCGGATAAAGACTGATCGTATTGGTGCCGATGCTGCCGATCTCGTCGAGCATGTAACGCTTCGCGCCTTCGCCGACCGCGACGATCGACACGACCGACGTGATGCCGATGATGATGCCGAGCATCGTCAGCAGCGTGCGCAGCCGGTGCGACACGAGCGCGATCCAGGCCATCCGGCACGCCTCGCCGAAGCGGCCGGTGCCGGCGGCGAAGCGTCGGGTGCGCGGGGCGGGAGCGGCGTCGGGGGCGGTTTCGGTTTCGGCGGCCGGCGAGGCATCCGCGGAAGCCGGTGCGGACCGCCCGTCGGGTGCCGCTTCGGCCGTTGCGGCTGCTCCGACGCCGGATTCCGCGAGCGCTTCCGCGTAGTGGCGGTTCGGCCGGTCGGCGACGATCTCGCCGTCGCTGATTTCGATGATGCGCCGCGCATGGCGCGCCACGGCCTTGTCGTGCGTGACGATCACGATCGTATGACCGAGCGCGTTCAGTTCGTGCAGGATGCGGATCACGTCCTGGCCGCTTTTCGTGTCGAGCGCGCCGGTCGGTTCGTCCGCGAGGATCACCTGGCCGCCGTTCATCAGCGCGCGTGCAATGCTCACGCGCTGCTGCTGGCCGCCGGACAGTTGCCCGGGCCGGTGATGCGCGCGATCGGCGAGCCCGAGGCGCGCGAGCAATGCGCGGGCGCGGGCGTGCCGCTCGGCGCGCGGGGTGCCCGCATAGATCGCCGGCATTTCGAGGTTCGCGACCGCGTCGACGTGCGGCAGCAGGTGATAGCGCTGGAACACGAAGCCGAAGTGCTCGCGGCGCAACTGCGCGAGCTCGTCGCTGTCGAGCATGTGCGTGTCGCGTCCGCCGACCGTGTACGTGCCTTCGCTCGGATGATCGAGGCAGCCGAGGATGTTCATCAGCGTCGACTTGCCGGACCCCGACGCGCCGACGATCGCGACGATCTCGCCCGCGTCGATCGACAGGCTGACGTTGTTCAGGACGACGACGTCCTTGTCGCCGGCCGGAAAGCGTCGCGTGACGGCGGCGAGTTTCAGCAGAGGCTGGCTCATCGTTACACCACGTCCGACAAGGGCGCGCGCTCGTCCGCCGACGCTTCGCCGATCACGACCCGCTCGCCGTCCTTCAGGCCGGCCAGCACCTCGACGCGCACGTTGTTGTTGATGCCGATGCGGATGTGGCGCGTTTCGGTGCTGCCGTCGGCGCGCAGCACGCGTACCGCGACGGTGCCGTCCTTGCGCTTCTCGCCGAGCGCGGCGGCCGGAATGATCAGCGCGTTGCGCGCGTTGCCGAGCACGATGTTGACTTGGGCGGTCATCGCGATGCGCAGCCGGTGCTCGGGATTCGGCACGTCGAACAGGGCGTTGTAGAACACCGCGCTGTTGGGTTTCGCGCTGCCGCCCGCGCCGCCGCCGAGCGTGCTTTGCGCGTCGGCGTAGTTCTGCGGCGCCGGTTCGATCGCGCGCAGCTTGCCGTAATGACGCTTGTCCGGTTCGCCGAGGATCGTGAAATAGGCGGTCTGGCCGGCGCTCACGCGAATCACGTCGGCTTCCGATACCTGCGCCTTCACGGTCATCGTGTCGAGATTCGCGAGCTTCAGGATCACCGGCGCCTGCTGCTGCGCGATCACGGTCTGGCCTTCCTGCGTGACGATCGCGACGACCTCGCCGTCGATCGGCGCGACGATGCGCGTGTAGCCGAGGTTGGCCTGCGCGGTCTCGATCTGGATGCGGGCCGAACGGATCTGCGCGGCGAGCGATGCGAGGGTGGCGCGCTGCACGTCGAGCGCCGCGCGCGCGGCCTCGAACGCTTCGCGCGACGTCGCATCGTCGGGCAGCATCGCCTGCTGGCGACGGAACGCGAGCTCGGCCTGTGTCAGTTGCGCGGCGGTCGATTGCTGCTGCGCCCGCAGGCTTTCTTCGCTGGCGCGTGCCTGGCGCAGCGCGTTTTCCGAGATCACGGGATCGATTTCGGCGAGCCACTGGCCCTTCGTGACCTTGTCGCCGAGCTTGACCTTCAGCGTCTTCAACTGCCCCGACACCTGCGCGCCGACGTCCACCTGCTTGAACGCCTGCAGCGCGCCGGTCGCGAGCACCGCGTTCTCGAGATCGCCGCGCGTGACGGGCGCGGACAGGTACTGCGGATGTTTGTCGGGCGTGGCGATCGTTATTGCTACGACGGCAGTGGCAATGGCTGCACCGCTGATGACCAGTATGGTGAGCCGGCGGCGGATCTTCTTATTCATGAGAATACGGCGTTGATGAGTCGGGCGTCGGCGGCGTGGATGGCTAATCGGGATGGTCCTGCAATCGTGGCATGCAGTGCAGATCGATAGAGGAGTCGGATGGATACGGCGCGGCGATGCTGGTTCGAGTCAGGCGGCCATGATAATCGAGGTAGTTTCGTGAATCCGTGTAGGAATTGTGCTGAATTGTGCCGGAAGTTCTGCGGCGTATCTGTCGACTTTGTCTGTGTTTCAATTCATGGAGTGACAGGTCAATACAAGGATGCGGAGAGGATCGTCACCCGGATTCGATCCGTGCTACCGTGATCGCGGAATGCCCCTTCAAACTTCAGGGGCGGGGTGGGGTTCTAAGCTCCACGCGGTTATTGCGATCAATCTTGTCAGCCAAATCTTTCCCGGAAATAAATCCCGCGACTCTTTCTCCGGAAGGCAGGAACGTGGTGGGCGTTCCCCTGATATTGAGCTTCTTTCCCAGCGAAAGGAGTTCTTTCGTGATGGTGGGCTGGCAACGCTTGCGGGGGGCGGTGGTTTTCCCTCTTTCGATCCATTGCTTCCATGCTTGGAGTCGATTGTCGGCGCACAGAATGATTTCAGATTTGGTGACGGAGTCGGTAGAAAGAACTGGGTACAGGAAAATGTATACGGTCACGTTGGGGATCTTGCCTAGCTCGGGACTCATTTTCTTGCAAAACGAGCAGTTCGGATCGAAGAATGTAGCGATCACGCGCTCTCCGGTTCCATTTTTATGTTTGATGGCATATTGGAATGGAAGGTCATTGATGTTTATGCTGTTAATCTTATTGAGTTGTGTTTCTGTTATGTTTTCCTGACTATTGGTGTCGAACAGGTTGCCGATGATAACGTGCGATGCCGATGAATTGCTGTAGAAAATTCGTGAATTTGCGGTGACCTCATATAGTCCGTCGATTTTTGACGGGATAACTTGCTCTATCTTCAGTTCGGGCAGTTTGGCTTGCAATTCCCGTTGCAAGTTCGCTTCTACATCGGCGGAAGCTGCTTCGGTGTGCGCTGTGGCGAGCGCAAGTGTAAAGAGTGATGTTGGAAGGAGATTTATATTATTCGGCATGGCGTATGGAGTCTGAAATTTGCATGGCTGATGAACGGAGATGCCAGGAACTCGCAATCCGTATCTGTGTTTGTGTGATGCTGACTTCGGCTTGCTTCTCGATGATGCCACTCAAGAAGAATTTCTCGAGTCGATGATAGAGGAAAATGTCTCCCGGAAAATCACGTCTTTCCGATTGGATTATTTCTATTATGCGCAATACTACTATCGGTGTGGGCTCCCACTTCCTGGCTATGGAGTTGATGATGTATGCGTCGAAATCCGTTGATCGGAATGATTGAATTTTTCCAATTCCGTTGACCATTCTGAAATCGGCGTTTTCCTCGACGAGGGAGCTCCATTCTGTGATATAGGAACTGACGTCGATCGATTTTATTTCAACTGCATTGTCGAGAAGCTTGGTGAGATCGAGGAAGTTCTCCGCAGCAGGGTGGGCACTCTCTTTCGGGATCGAAATCAACAGGAAATCCCGTGGAGGATCATGGCTTATCCAGTGCATGAAATTCGCATATTCGATTGATGATAATGGATTTACCCATGCACACACTTTGATCAACTCGTTGGTGGGGATGATAGGGGTGTCGATGGTCAAGTCGCTTGGGATATATCCGAAATTATCGTAAAACCACGCCGACAGGGTCGAGACGTCGCGTTCTTTGAGAGGGCCGAGGTGCCAGTTTCCGCCAATAAGAACATGTGACCCCATCAACCTCCCTTCCGAAATTGCAGATGCGATGACATTGGATGTGATGTCCGAGAATGATGCATGGATCATATTTTGGTGATCTTTGTTTCGGAGCATTGGTACGCCTTGATCTTGGGTAGAAATTTCAACCTCGTCGCGAGCGAACGACGGATTTTTGTGCGGTTGAGCGCTATCGACACAACTACTCGCGACGAAGCACGTCACTGTCGTTATACGGCGCAACCGCTGATCATCGGCCACCATCCATTCGAGCGATTGCAGTTATTCAAGCAATCTGCGCATCGTGTCATGCCAGCCGTGCTGCCGGGTCTGCTACCGTATCGCTGAATGCACATTGTGTAGAAAACGGAGCAACTTGTGAATGCTCGTTGATTGGAAGTGTTCGGACCTTCGAGGATTTTGCTCGCAAGGCCGTCGGCTGCAGCACTGCCAGGATGAAGCAAGGCAATGACGATGCCAAAGGTGACTGCAGCCAATCTGGTGGCCTTCCGAGTGGAGAAACTTTGTTTGGAATGCATCGAAACCTCCTTTGTGACGGGTTGAGGAAAGATAGCGATTGTTTGATGTCGTGGATATAGCTTTGAGATTTATTAGAAAATTTCAATTTAGTATTCCTGTGTTTTTATAGGTTAATTTTTATGGTGTTGTTTTTTCAAGGATTTATTTTTTAGAGATAATCAAATTGTTGCCGATTGTCATTTTTGTTAAATTTGTCAAATCGGACTGGTCGACGTTTTCCGATTGCAATGAGGGTTGATTCGGAATCCTCGCGAGCGGCAGGGCCAAGGGTTTCGCTTATCCGGGCAGGAAATTGGAGCGCCGCTGGAGAATGGCGTGGATGGTGTGTCCAGTCCGGCAAAAGCAGCGGGCGGACTGCCCGGATGGAGGCGAAGGCATTGAACAGATGGCCTTCGCGTGGGGCGCACGGTAGAGAAGGCGGGCAGATATGTAGCCCGTCCGTGCCGGTACCGAATGCGACGCGCGGCGGCTTTGCCCGTCGTGTCAGTCGGAAATGGCTTCTGGGTGGAGAGGTTCGCGCGCCGCTAGTGACCAGGGACGCACCGAACAGTCGGCGACGGGTACGGCAACAGGGTGTCTTGTGCTACCGCCGTGCCGCGCGCTTACGCGCGGCATCCACCCGCGTCGATCCTGCGCTGCGTGTCGGCATCGACGATCTCGCGGATCGCGCGGAACAGCGGCGCGGCGTCGGTGTGGCGACGCCCGTAGCCGAGATTGAACGCATAGTCGAAATCGGGCGGATTGCTGCCCTGGTTGTGCTGCAGGATCGTTTCGAGCTTGTCGAGCGCCTTCGCCGCGCGGGCTTCCGGCGAGGCGGCTGCCTCGTATTCATCCCATAGCGCGACGATTTCGTCGCGCACCGCGCGGTCGAGCGACGCGGTCAGCGTCAGCAGGTCGTCGCGTTCGTGCGCGCTCTTGTCGGGGTGTGCGTTCTGCTCGACCGCGGGGATGTCGCCGTGCAGCGCCTCGCCGAGGTCGTGGACGACGCACAGTTTCAGCAGCTTCAGCGTGTCGACGCCCGGCAGCGCGTCGGCGAACACGAGCGCCATCAGGCACAGCCGCCAACTGTGCTCGGCCGTGCTTTCGGGGCGCCCGGCCGACGTGTAGCCGCTGCGCAGCACGTCCTTCAGGCGTTCGGCTTCGCGCAGGAAAGCGAGCCGCGCGTGGATCGTATCGGGATTCATGGTCGGCGTCCTTGCGATGAGCCGTCAAGCGTACGCCGGCCGGCCGCGCTTCGTCCACGCATGAAATATGCGTGAACGTCAGTGCGCGTCGAGCGTTTCCACGAGCCGCACGGCTGAGCCGTCCGACAACGTCATCCGTGTCCACCGGCACCGGCTGCCGCGAATCGGCACGACGCGCGACGCATTCGCGCCGGTGTCGAACTCGACGCTCGGCGGGCCCGCGCGGTCGTGCCAGCCGAGCGGGGCGAGCGCGGCTTCCATGCGAACGATTTCCGGCGTCGCGTAGCGCCACAGCGACGTGTCGAGCAGCGTCGAAAGCGGCTGCGAGAACTCGGCCGCGCGCGCCGGCGAGCTGGCAAGCAGACGGTGCGTGAGATCGCACACGAGATGCATGCGGCCCGCGCTGCCGGCGATCAGCCGCGCGAGTGCGTGGTCGCCGGCGGAATCGAGGCGCGCGGCGAGCAGCCGTTCGGCCGTCGCGCGCTCGTCGGGCGACATCTGCTGGAGGCCGGCCTCCCAGCGCGAGATCGTCGATTGCGCGACGCCGAACAGCTCGGCCGCATGGTTTTGCTTCACGCGGTGCAGCGCGCGCCAGCGTTTGAGTTGCGGGCCGAGCGAGGACGGATGAAGCGGTGAGGCATTCATGACGATGCTCCTGTGACAGCACTTGCGGTGCGCGCCCCGGCGGAATCGTTTTCGCGAGGCTTTCAACCGGTCTCACCATATCTTATTATTCGGCCAGAGCGGCGCGTGCCGGCTGCCATCGATCGTGTGGACGACACGACGCGCCGGCAACGGTGACCGCCTTCCGGCCGGTGCGTCGCCCGACGCGCGGCCGCAACGGCAGGGAGCGCGAGGCCGCGCGTTTCCCGAAAAAGATACGAGGGCGCAATGGTACGACTGGTGTTGCTGCTGCTGGGCATCGAATATCTGCGAACCCGCTGGCGCGGGCTGACCGTGCTCGGCTGGCTGTGGGTCGTCGCGGGCGTCGGCATTTTCGTCGATGCGCTCGACGGCGCGCTGCATTTTCCGATCGAACTGTTCGCATGGCTGTTCCTGATCGAGGGACTCGCGACGCTCGCGGTGGCCGGCAGCGGGGTCGGCGGGCAGCGCATCCTGCGCTACGTGAAGGGCATCGCGGTCGTGGTGGCCGCGGGGCTCGTGTTTGCCGGCCATCATCACGGCCATTTCCTGCTGTCGATGATCTTCGGCACGCTGTTTCTCGTCGACGGGCTGTTGCAATGCACGTCCGCATGGATGGTGCGCTATCGCCGCTGGCACGTCGCGTTCGCGTGGGGCGTCGTCGAGATCCTGCTGGCGATCTTCTTCTTCCAGCCGTACCCGACGCACTACGCGGGCACCGTGCCGTACTGCCTCGGCCTGTTGCTGACGTTCGGCGGGATGCACATGCTGAGCCTTGCCGCACGCGTGCGGCGGCTGACACGCAACCCGGCGTTCGCGACGTCGCCCGCGCCGGCGCTGGCGCCGGATCTCGACGATGCGCCGGACCTGCCGCAGTTCGCGCAATCCGAATGGGACGGCCCGCCGGCCGACGGCGAGCGGGCGCTCACCGTGCACGTGTGGACGCCGACCGGCACGTCGAAGGCCGAAGCGCAGCGTTATCCGGTGATCGACCGCTACATCGCGGCGGTGGATGTCAACGGCGTGATCTCGACCGGCCATGCGGCGCTGGAGTCGCCGGAGGGCATCTATATCAGCCTGTATCCGGCCGTCGAAATCGATCGTTCTCCGGACGAATTCACGCGCATCCTGCGTGCGACGCGCGAGAACGACGTGCCGGGCCTGTTCCAGCCCGACTATGCGACCGAGTCGAAAGCGTGGTGTCCGTCGACGGTGCGCGTGCGCATCCGCAACTACGATCCGGCCAAGCTCGATGCGTTCTGGTCGTCGTACCGGCAGAACACGACGTACAACCTCACGCACCGCAACTGCTCGAGCTCCGTGTCGAATGCGCTCGAAGCCGCGCTCGACGGCGCGGTGTGGCGGCTGAAGGGCGCGCGGGCCGGGTGGGGCGCGTTCGTGCGGCTGCTGCTCACGCCCGAGCTGTGGGTGGCCGCGCAGATCCGCAAGCGTGCGGTGACGATGGCGTGGACGCCCGGGCTCACGCTCGACTATGCGCGCGCGCTCAGCATGCTCGCCGATCCGCGTCCGTTCGCGTGGTGGAAGGTGGCGCGCTCGGCCGTGAGCGCGATCATGGCGTCGCGCCGCGCGTGGCGCGAGCAGGACAGCGCGGCGCTGTCGCCCGGCGGATCGGAGGCGGCGTCGATGAAGTGAAACGCGTGGCGCCGGACGCAGGCCCGGCGTCACGAGGCGCGCCTTCGCGCGGCGCCGCGATATCGCCTGCCATCAGCCCCCACGGACGACGACAATGAACAACACGAAGGCGTTCCGCATCCTGATTCCCGCCGCGCTGACGCTGGCGAGCGCCGGCCTCGCGCAGGCGGACACGGACGAAGTGCCGCGCATGAGCAACGACGTGTACCGGACGTCGGTGTCGTTCTGCTCGAACGTCGCGGCCGCCGAGAAGATCGCGTGCCAGGGCGACATGATCGCCGCGGGCAGCCGGATCGTCGCGGCGATCGGCGGCCTGCCGCCGGCTTCCGCCACGACGATCGACGAAGGCGCGCGCAACAAGCTGCCGCCGGAAGAGCGCAAGGGGCTCGCGTCCGTCGAGCCGGCCGCGATCGACACGGACGACGATCTGGCCGGCCTCGCCGGCATGGTGCGCCTCTGCGACGTGTACGAGCCCGAACCGGCGTCGCGTGCGCGGCACCACGCGGCGCTGAAGCAGAAGGCGCCCGACGCCGCGCCGCGTGTCGAGGCGTTGCTGGCCGATGCGTCGACGGCGGCGCGCCAGCGCGTCAGCATCGGCGTGTGGCAGATTCTCGCGCTCGAGGGCCCCGAAGCGTCGGCGCGCGCGTGCACGCAGCTCGGCACGTGAGCGATCGCGCATTCTTTCGTCCACCTTCACATTCGTGCCATGTTGCTTCGGCAACAATCGCGGGCAGACATTCGACAACCTTGCGGCGCATCCCGCGACCGCAAGCCCTTTCCGAGGAAACACGCCATGCTCAAGACGCTCGCCCGCGCCGCTGCCGCACTCGCCGTCGCTTCCGTTTCACTGCACGCCGCCGCGCAGACCAGCTACGACTACCTGTTGCTCGCCGCGTCGTGGGAGCCGGGTTTCTGCGCGTCGCACGACACACCGGAATGCACGAACCTCGCCGGCTCGTATGCGGCGACGAGCCTGTCGCTGCACGGGCTGTGGCCGAACCGCTACGACGGCAATCAGCCGTTCTATTGCGGCGTGCCGCAGAGCGACATCGACCTCGACAACGCGCACCAGTGGTGCAGCATGGACGCATACCCGATCAGCAGCGCGACCCGCAACACGCTGTCGACGTACATGCCGGGCGTCGCATCGTGTCTCGACAAGCACGAATGGTTCAAGCACGGCACGTGTTCGAATTCGGCGACGCCCGATGCTTACTGGAATCAGGCGTCGGGCATGATCAGCCGGTTGGGCAACACGTCGTTCAACGCGTTCCTGCAAGCGAACGCGGGCAAGACGGTCACGCGTAACCAGTTGCTGTCGGCGTTCGAAGGCGCGTTCGGCAGCAACACGCGCAGCGCGGTGTCGCTGAAGTGCACGAAGACGAACGGCGTGAGCTACTTCACCGAAGCCTGGATCGCGGTGAAGACGAATGCGACCGCGCAGTTTCCGAGCGCGGCATCGCTCGTGACGGACGGCAATACGCAGGGCACGTGCCCGACGTCGGGTGTGTTCATCGCGAAGTGACGGGGCGCGGCTGACGTGCGCGATATCGCGCACGTCGCGGGCGGTCGGGGCTGCGGCGGGACGGGCGGTATGGGCATTCGAGCATGTCGCGCGTGCCGTTGATGGCACGCATGCAGATTCGTCGGTCGGCAACGTACAACCGCTGCCCGCGTCGGGCGGCTGCGCTCAACGCGCCGCGGACGGCACGCCGAACCACCGCGTGGCCGTCGGCACGTCCGTCAGCGCAGCCTCGAGCCCGCCGTCGGATGCATGGTGTCGAACGGCGGTGCGACGAGTCCGTCGTCACGCCAGCAGCCGCAGCGCATCCGCGAGCGACAGGACCGTCGTGCGCGATTCGAACGCGGTGGCGAACAGATGCTCGTGGACGATCGGGTCCGGGTCGTAGCAGCAATCCTTGACCGTGTAGAGGCCGAAATCGGCGTCGCTCGCGTGGGCGATCGACGACAGCATCACGCCGGTCGAGGCGATGCCGACCATGATCAGCGAATCGACGCCCTGTGCGACGAGCCGCGCCTGCAGATCGGTGCCGAAGAATACGCTCGCGCGATGGGCGACGATCAGCGGTTCGTCGGGCTGCCTGGCCAGTTCGGGACACGGGGCGTCGTCGATGAAGAGGCCGAGCTGCTTGATACCCTGGCCGTTCTTGTTGCGCGGGCTGACTTCCGGATAGCCGGGGCTGAAGCGCAGATTCGCGAACCAGACGCCGACGCCGGCGGCTCGCGCCGCGTCGCAGAGACGGCGCGTGTTGGCGAGCAGCTCGGGCGCGACCGACGGGAAGAGCCCGAGGATATCGGTCTGGTAATGCATGACCAGCAGCGCGGTTTTGGATGGCACGATGGGCGGGATCGGCGCGGAGGAGCTGCTGCCGGCGTCCGCGCGGGCAGGGGTTGCGATTGCTGATGCGTTGTCCGGATTCATGCGTGGGGTTCTCCAGTAATCGCTTCGGAATGTCGGAAAATCGGTGGTGCGGTATATGTCGCGAGTCACGTCGGCACCAGCGTGCCCCGTACCGGCGGAAATATAAGTTCTGGTGCGATTCCTTCGGAATGAACCGTGCGGGCGCCGCGCAGCCGCCAACGGCCGGGATCGGCAAAACGGCCACGCGCGACGGTCGCAGCCCAACATCCGAAATGCCGCGCCACGAACGCATTTTTGTCGTTTCCGCAAGCCGCTATCATGGACGTTCCTCTTAAAGGAGAACACCCGATGAGCCGGCCGGATTTCATCAAGCACTGGACTGAACTCGAAGAACCGGATGCGCATTCCTATCGCGGCGATACCGAGCCAATGGCGCTCGATGCGCCGCTTTCGGCCGCACTCGGCATCACGCGTATCGGGATCCATCATGTCAGACTTCTGCCCGGACGGCGGACATCATATCCGCACGCCGAAAGTACCGAGCAGGAGTTCGTGTACGTGCTCGAAGGCAAGCCCGATGTATGGATCGACGGCGTACTTCACCCCATTGCCGAGGGCGATTCCGTCGCGTTTCCGGCAGGTACCGGAATTTGTCACACCTTCATCAACAATACGAAGGATGAAGTCAGATTGATGGTGATCGGCGAACGTCCTCGCGACGACAACCGTATCCGGTACCCGCTCAACGAAGCGTACGAACTGACCCGCGCGGACCGATGGGTGGACTGGCCCACCCGGCCGCTCGGAGACCATAACGGGATGCCGGACTGATGCTCACGCGTGAGCGTCAGCCGACGACCTGTCAGCCACGATATCCCGGCGAGCGACCGCCGTACTGTGCGGGTTCGGCCCGTCGATGCAACGAATGGATGAATCGCTCGGCCGATCCATCTCGGGTCACCGCGCTATTTCTTTGAAATCAATTCAGTCATATATTGATTCAGATCGCGAAAATCTTTAACCGTCCATGAATGTGGGGGCAGCTTTATGCCATTTTCACGCAAGGTTTTCGGAATCAGATCTCCGTTTGGGCGAAGTATGATGGATGAAACGATAACGCCCGGATAATCACTAAGCCGTTTTTTGAAAGCGGGTGTCGTAAGATCGGGCGTAGGCGGACTGCTTTTATTGGCCAACGGTCCCGTTCCTCGGGCGTCTGCTCCATGGCACATGGCGCATCTCGCCAGGAAGATCTTTTTCCCGTTGTCACTATCCGCAAAGGCTGCGGGTGTTTGAGAAAACAATGAAATTCCTAGTGAAGCGATGAGCAATATTTTCATTTTTTAATTTCTTGTATGAGCCTTCGGAAGGGTATGTCGATATTTGCATGTCGCCATTGCGCCAAATGAGACGCGCTCAATTTCACCACCTCAAAAATCGACCGCCCCGTATAAGGCGTCAACCGTTCCAGCGCCAGCGTGTCGGCACTCCGGCAATATGAGCCACGTACGGGTACCGCTCACCGCCTCCTCAATATCTGCCAGACAGCTTGAGACTGCCGTCCTGTTTCCTCGATACCATAACCTCTTCCCCACGGCGTAGTTCGTGTTCACCCACACGTTGGTTCACGGCCAGAATGCAGGTGAATCGATCGAAAGTGTCGAATTCAAATGGCCCTGCGTCGCATTCAATACCGAAAATTTTCCGCGGGCGGGGTAGCTCTCCCGAAATCGGCGCTGCGACAGCGCCGTCGACAGCGACCGCCTTGACATGGGTTCCGGCAGGGAGATCGAGTTCATGATCTTGAAGCCCAGAGGCCAGCGTGCAGTCCACGGTGTCCACAAGGTTGACGTATTCGGGGGGAGTGCGCTCCTGATTGTGCGTAAATGGGCCGGGTGCGCACTCGATCCCGGCGAACGATGCCGGCTTCGCAAGCGTTCCCGATGCAAGGTAGCGCGTCTTGTTGTCGACACGAAACACGGCGAAGTCTCCACTCACGGTGAGCCCGAGAAGCGGCGTGTTCGGCGGGACGGTCCCGCTTCGGACCGAGTGTGGCGCGTAGTCGTCCAGGACAACCGTCGAGCCTGGCGGGAACGTCATTCCGTCGAATACCGTTGCCCGTGTGAGGTGGTGGGTGTACCAGGCGCTTATTGCGTGGTCATAGCCGTCGGCAATTGCACGATTGTTGAAAAGCGTGACAACCTGCACGAACACCAGGCAACCGAGAAAGACCGCGCCGCATCTCCAGGCCTTATGCTTGCGAACGCGACCGTTCAACCCGAAGGCCACGACGATTAGCGTGATCGGTACGGTGACTGCAAGCGTCAAAAAAAGCAGGATCGCCAATGCCGATATCCCGTACAACGCCATTATCGAGTCTCCGTTTGATCAGCTTCTGCCGCGAACCATGTTGACGTGCTGCCGATATCGCCCATTGCGCCGGGTGAGGCGAGGCTAACTTCGCCGCCTCAAAAAATCGACCTGCCCGTATAAGTCGTCAACCATTCCAAAGCCAGCGTCCCCGCCAACGAATTCCCGTTCGCATCCAGCCCCGGCGCCCACACGCACACCGCCATCTCCCCGGGCAGCACCGCGACGATCCCGCCGCCGACGCCGCTCTTCGCCGGCAGCCCGACCCGATACACGAAATCGCCGGCCGCATCGTACGTCCCGCAGGTCAGCATCAGCGCCGACAGCCGCTTCGCGGAACTCGAATCGACGATGCGCTCGCCGGTCGCCGGCGCGACGCCGCCGTTCGCAAGAAACAGCGCGGCGCTGGCGAGCTCGACGCAGTTCATCGTGATCGCGCACTGGCGGCAATACGCGTCGATCACCGTGTCGGGCGGCATCTGCATGTTGCCGAAGCTCGCCATGAAATGCGCCATCGCGCGGTTGCGCTCCGCGTGCTGCAACTCCGACAGCGCGACGCGCGAGTCGTAGTCGATGTCGTTCGCGCCGATCAGCCGTCGCACGAATTCGACGAGCGCCGTCTCGGCCTTCACGAAGCGGCGGCACAGCACGTCGGTGACGACCAGTGCGCCCGCGTTGATGAACGGGTTGCGCGGCTTGCCGCGCTCGCTTTCGAGCTGGACCAGCGAATTGAACGCGGTACCGGACGGCTCGCGGCCGACCCGTTCCCACAGCGCGTCGCCCAGCAACTGGAACGCGAGCGTGCACGCGAACAGCTTCGAGATGCTCTGGATCGAGAAGCGCTCGTGCGCATCGCCAACGGTGTAAACGTTTCCGTCGAGCGTCACGACGGCCATCCCGAACTTGTCGGCGGGCACTTTCGCGAGTTCGGGAATGTAGTCGGCCACCCGTCCCTGGCCAATCCAGGGGGCGAGTTCGGCGTGGATGCGTTCGAGGATCGTCTGGTAATTCATCGCGTCAGGCAGGGTAGAGGCAGGCCGGATTCCGGCGAGCCCGTATGGAACCGTCCCGGCGCCGATTCGTCAAGCGCGGCCGAAATCGCGCCCTTATTTTCAAGACCGGCAAACAGGCGAGCGGCGGGCGCAGTATCATGCGGTACGTTTCGGCCGCTGGCCGGCGTCCGGCACCGGCCGGCGCCGCCGCCGCGGCTTCTCCGATGATCCGAACGCCGCCCATGTCTTTTCGCATCCTGCTCGTCGAAGACGACACCCGCCTGTCCACGCTGATCGCCGGCTACCTGCGCAAGAACGACTACGAAGTCGACACTGTGCTGCATGGTGACGCCGCGGTGCCGGCGATCCTGTCCATTCGTCCCGATCTCGTCATCCTCGACGTGAACCTGCCGGGCAAGGACGGCTTCGAAATCTGCCGCGAGGCGCGCAAGCAGTACGACGGCGTGATCATCATGGTGACGGCGCGCGACGAGCCGTTCGACGAGCTGCTCGGCCTCGAATTCGGCGCGGACGACTACGTGCACAAGCCGGTGGAGCCGCGCATCCTGCTCGCGCGGATCAAGGCGCAACTGCGCCGCGCGCCCGTGCGCGCGGCCGAGAGCGCCGCGCCGCAACCGGAGCGCTACGCGTTCGGCAAGTTCTCGATCGACCGCACCGACCGCACCGTCGTGCTGCCCGACGGCAGCACGCCCGACCTGACGTCGGCCGAATTCGACCTGCTGTGGGCGCTCGTGTGTCATGCGGGCGAAGTCGTCAGCCGCGACGATCTGATGCTGCAGCTGCGCGGCGTCGAATTCGACGGTCTCGACCGCACGATCGACGGGCGCATCTCGAAGCTGCGCCGCAAGCTGCGCGACGACGCGAGCAACCCGCAGCGGATCAAGACGATCCGCAGCAAGGGTTATCAATTCAGCAAGCACGCGTGGGAATGACGCCGCCGTCGCGCGACGCCGTCACGTTCCGCGCGGACATTCCGCCCGCCGGCCGGGAGCCGCGATGATCCGACGAACCCGTTCTCGCCCCGATGCGCCGCCGCTGCCGACGCTGCGCTACGTCAAATGGCGCTGGCTGCATTTCCGTCGCGCGTGGACCGACACGCGCGCCGACCGCATTCCGAGCTGGTCGCGCCTGTACGTGCGCACCTACGTGCATCTGCTCGGCCTCGTCTTGCTGACCGCGCTGGTGCCCGCGCTCGCGTTGTCCGTCGAATTGTCGCCGCAGGTCGTGTGGCATGCGTTCGACTCGCTGCCGGGCGACATCTGGATCGTGCTGGCGTTCGTGTTCACGGCGCCCGCGCTCGCCGCGTACCGGTGGATGCGGCCGGTGTGGTCGGATCTGGTGATGGTGCGCGAGCGCGCGATCGACTTCACCGGCGGGCGCTTCAACACGCGCGCGCGCGAATCGCACAGCGTGATCATCGGCCCGCTCGCGCGCACGCTGAATGCGCTCGCGATGCGCATGGAGCGGCTGATCGCCGCGCAGCGCGATCTGACGAACGGGATCTCGCATGAGCTGCGCACGCCGCTCGCGCGCGTGCGCTTCGCGCTCGAAATGCTGCGCGAACCGGGTTCGGCGGCCGAATACCAGGGCGCGCTCGAGAGCATCGCGCAGGACGTGACCGAGCTCGAGGAGCTGATCGACATGAGCCTCACGTATGCCCGGCTCGAATACAGCTCGTTGCAGTCGAACCTCGAGATGACCGCGCCGGTCGCGTGGTTCGAGCATCAGGTGAACGACGCGCAACTGCTGTATCCGGATCGCACGATCGAGTCGCGCATCGCGATCGGGCCGGATCTGCGCGTGAAGATGGATCGGCGGCTGATGTCGTATGCGATGCGCAACCTGTTGCGCAACGCGAGCAAGTACGCGAAATCGCGGATCGTCGTCGGGATCTCGCTCTTGCACGGCAACATCGGGATCTTCGTCGAGGACGACGGTCCAGGGGTGCCCGAGAGCGAGCGCGAACGGATCTTCGACGCGTTCGTGCGCCTCGACCGTCGCACCGGCGGCTACGGGCTCGGCCTGTCGATCACGCGACAGGTGCTCCACGCGCACAACGGCCGGATCGCGGTCGTCGATCCGGTCGAGCTCGGCGGCGCGCGGTTCGAGATCAGCTGGCCGGTCTAGCGCGCTGCGCGCGGGGCCGATCGACGGCAATCGCGAAGACGCAGGCTGCCGGCGGGCGCACGCGCGCCACGGACGCCGCCGAAGCGGCATCCGCGCAGGCTCAGTAGGTGCGGCCGAGCTGCAGGTAGAAGTTGCGTCGGCCGCCGGGCGCGAGCGCCACGCCGATGTAGACGGGCCCGAACGCGGTCGACAGGCTCGTGAAGAATGTGTAGCTCTGCTTGAGCGAGCCGCCGCCGATCTGCTGGCCGCTGGACCAGACGTTGCCGACTTCCGCGCTGGCGCCCACCGACAGCGCCTTGATCGGCGATGCATTGAACGTCATCAGCTGGTTCATGTACGTGATCTGCCCGTACGCCAGCTCGTTGCCGTTCAACTGATCGGCCGCATAGGCGGACAGATGCTGGAAGCCGCCGAGCGTGAAGTTGAACGCGTTGATCAGGTTGGTGCCGCCGATGCTTTTGCCGCCTTCGATCGTCGCGCTGACGCTGTGTCGGCCGAACTGCTGCGCAATCATCGCCTTGCCGTAGATCTCGGTATAGGGCGCGTTGTTGATCCCGTCGTCGAATTCCTGCGCCGAGCCGCCGTTGCGCGACACGAGCGAGCGGTCGACCCGCAGTTCGCCGAAATAGCCCTTGCGCGGGAACATCGGATCGTCGAGCTGATCGATCACGAGCCGCGCCCGCGCGACCAGCGCTTGGGACGTGAAGCTCGGCCACAGCAGCGTCTGGCCGCTGCCGTCGTCGAACGGCACGTTGTAGGTCGGCGAGCCGTGCCCGGTCACGTAACCGACGCCGATCCGGAAATCGCCGAGCCGCGCGATCGGCAGGCCCAGATCGATTCCCGCGCGTGCCGTCTGCATCAGGTACTGCGTGATCTTCACGTCGCCGGAGTTGTCGTACAGGTTCGCATAGCGACGCTGGTATTCGGCGTACGGCGACAGGTACACGCCGTACGCGGTCGACAGCGGCTGGCGCAATTCGACGCGTGCCGACTGCAGGTCGCTGCCGATCGTCGTGTCCGCGCGGAATTCCAGCCCCGATTCGGTGAGCCACGGCCGCCGGTAGCCGACGTGCAGGCGGAAGCCGCCTTCGTCGGTCGAACTGCTCGACATGCCGAGCCCGAACAGCAGGAAGTTGGGCCCCCAGTACTTCTCGCGCGCGTTGATCTCGAGCACGTTGTCGTCGCCGCGGCTCACGATCTGCTGCGTGACGCTCTCGAAGTTGCCGCCGGTCGTGAGTCCGAGCAGATCCTGGCTGACGGTCTTCGGATCGTAGATGTCGCCGGGTTTCACGTGCAGCGCGTTGCTGACGACGCGCTTCGGCACGCCGCCGCTCGTCTTGATGTCGATGCGCGTGATCCGGATCGGCGGCGGCAGCGGCTGCGCGTGCGCGGACTGGTAGGCCGCGTACTGTTCCGGCGTGAGCGCGAAACGCCGCAGTTTCGGCAGCGCCGCGGTCGCGGCGGCTTCGCCGGCGGCAATCGCCTGCTTCGCGTTCTGGAAATCGGTGAACGCGAGCGAGCCGAGGTCCGGCGTGAGCAGCACGTCTTGCGCGTCGAGTTGCTTGCGCTGCGCGGTCACGTTCTGGCGGATCAGGATGCCGACCATTTGCTGCATCACGTCGGCAGGCGACGCGAGCGCGTCGAGCGGGCGCAGTTGCGAGCCGATGTCGACGGCGATCACGACGTTCGCGCCCATCTGGCGCGCGGTGTCGACGGGCAGGTTGCTGACGAGCCCGCCGTCCACCAGCGCGCGCCCGTTGATCTCGGCCGGTGCGAACAGGCCCGGCATCGCCATGCTCGCGCGAATCGCGAGCGGCAGCGAGCCGTGGTCGAGCACGACCATCTGGCCCGTCTGCAGGTCGGTCGCGACCGCGCGGTACGGGATCGGCAGGTGGTCGAACGGCTGGTTGGTCGGCACGGCGGCCGTCCAGTCCGCGAGCAGCGCCTGCAGCCGGTTGCCCTGTACGAGGCCGACCGGCGCCTTGACGCCTTTCTTGCCGAAGCCGAGCGTCAGCCCATTGATGTACAGGCGTTCGTCTTCCCGGCTGGTTTGCGGCAGGTCGGCACGGTCCGTCACGTCGAACGCGATATCCGCCAGATTGACCTCCGACAGCCGCTTCTGCATCTCGTCGGCCGCCATCCCGCTCGCGTACAGGCCGCCGACCACGGCGCCCATGCTGGTGCCCGCGATGCAGTCGATCGGAATCCGGTTGTCCGCCAGCACTTTCAGGACACCGAGGTGTGCGTAGCCGCGCGCGCCGCCGCCGGACAGCACGAGGCCGATCGACGGCCGGCCGGCCGGGCCGCCGTCGGCCGTGCAGCTGTGCGCCGACGCGGCAGGTGCGGCAGGTGCGGCGGCCGGCGCGTCGGCGGCAGCGGTCCGGGCAGCGGCGGCTTCGGTGGCCGGCAGCGGTTGCGCGGCGACCGTGCAGCACCAGAAGGCAACGAGCGTCGTGCAGAGCGGGCGCACCGGCGCCCAGCGGAAGAAAACGGTCGCTGTCATGGCGAACATACCTGGCGTGATCGTGCGTCTGAGGCCTGCCGGGAGCAGGCAAGACCGAGAGATTACCGTGTTTTACAGGCCCGACGCGAGAGGCCGTTGCGTAGCCGGACGTACCCGAAACGCCACATTCGGCAATTTCGTCGCGAAAAAATCATGGGAATTGCCTAAAGTATCGGAACGATTTGCCGCTAAGCTCGTGATGGGACGGCATGGACGCGCGGCAAAACGTGCGGCGCGGCTGTCCCGGCCCGTTCCCTCACAAAGGTTTGAAATATGTCGACTCCGCTGTTCGGAAAGTTGTTTGCGCAACCCGTTGCGATCGACCTGGGAACGGCAAGTACGCGGATCTATACGCACGAACGCGGCGTGGTGCTGAACCAGCCGTCGGTCGTCTGCTTCCGCAAGGGCGGCGCAACCGACGCGCGGCCGACGCTCGAGGCCGTCGGCGAGCTCGCGAAGGCATTGCTCGGCCGCGAACCGGGGCATCTCGAATCCGTGCGGCCCATGCGGCACGGCGTGATCGCGGACGCGCACGCGGCCGAACAGATGATCCGCAGCTTCATCGACATGTCGCGCACGCGCTCGCGCTTCGGCCGTCGCGTCGAGGTCACGTTGTGCGTGCCGTCCGACGCGACGGCCGTCGAGCGCCGCGCGATCCGCGAGGCCGCGTTCGCGGCCGGCGTATCGGAGGTCGAACTGATCGAGGAATCGCTCGCGGCCGGGCTCGGCGCGGGTTTGCCGGTGACCGAGGCGGTCGGCTCGATGGTCATCGACATCGGCGGCGGGACGACCGAAGTCGCCGTCATCGCGCTCGGCGGCATCGTGTACCGCGAGGCGATTCGCGTCGGCGGCAACCAGTTCGACGCGGCGATCGTCAACCATATCCGCAACCTGTATGGCGTGCTGCTCGGCGAGCAGACGGCGGAGCACGTGAAGAAGACGATCGGCTCGGCCACCAGCGCGGTGCCGCGCACGTCGACCCGCGCCGTCGGCCGCGGCATCGGCGACGGCCTGCCGCGTTCGGTCGAGCTGTCCAATCACGACGTCGCGGACGCGCTGGCCGCGCCGCTCAAGCAGGTGATCGGCGCGGTGAAGTCGGTGCTGGAAAACGCGCCGGCCGAACTCGTGACCGATATCGCGAATCGCGGTGTGGTGCTCACCGGCGGCGGCGCGCTGCTCGCCGGGCTCGAACGCCTGCTGTACGACGAGACCGGGCTGGTCGCGCGGATCGCCGATGAGCCGGCCACCTGTGCGGTGCGCGGCGCCGGCGAGGCGATGGGGCGGCTCGCGATGTGCCCGGCCGATTGAGCCGGGGCGGTGCCGGTCGGGCGCCGCGGTGCAGGCTTCACATTCTTTCAGTCTCCCTGTTGCCGGCCCTCGTGGCCGGCATCATCCATTGCACGGACGGGCGCGGGTGCTGCGCGCCGGCGGCGAGACGACCCGCGTCGGCGTCTCGACGCTCCGGCTGCGCGCGGCGTCGCCGCTCGGTTCGATCGCGAGCGGCACGTTCACCGCGCGCGGCACCGTCGGTTGGCGGCATGCGTGCGGCAACGTGCGGCCGTCGTCGGCGTTCACGTTCGCGGACGGCGGCACGTCGTTCCGGCTGTCGGGCGTGCCGATTGCTCGCGACGGCGCGGTGCTCGAAGCCGACATCGACGCGAACGTCACGCAACGCCTGACGCTCGGCCTCGCGTTACGGCGGCCGGTATGACACTGGCGTGCGCAACAACGCGATCCTCGGCAAGATCCTGCGGCCATTCCGACCGGCAACCGATGTGCCTGTACGCGACGCCATGCGCCGTTGCTTCGTCGCATCCCGTCGCGGCCGTTTCGGCGCTGCGCACGTGCGCCGTTCTGGCCTATCCTGTGCGAAACACGCGACGCGCGCCGCGCGTTGCGCCTCGACACAGGAGCATCGATGCCGAATCACGCCGAAGCCACGACGACGCAGGCGCCGCAAGTCGCGCCGATTGCCCCGACCACCGCGTCGGGTCCCGCTTTCATCGCGCCCGAAGCCGATCCGCAGGCGATCGCGCGCAACAACCAGTACGTACTGAAATCCGGCGACGCGTTCGTGGTCAGCGACGCGCTCGGCGACATCGGCGGGCATGACGACGGCCTGTTCGTCGACGACATGCGCGTGCTGTCGACCTGGCGCCTGACGTTCGGCGGCCGTGCGCCGTCGCTGCTGTCGGGCGCGACCAGCGCCGACAACGCGTCGTTCACCGCGCACCTGACGAACCGCCCGCTGCCGCCGCTCGGCGGCCACGAGACACCCGAGGGCGTGATCCACATCGAGCGGATGCGCGTGCTGGCGGGCGACGTGCTGTACGAAGCGCTGACGCTGACGAACTACGGCGCGAGCGAAGCCGAGGTGCCGCTGTCGCTGTCGTTCGCGGCCGATTTCAAGGACATGTTCGAAGTGCGCGGCACGCAGCGGCCGAAGCGCGGCACGGTGGGCGTGCCGCGCGTCGACGCGGGCGCGGTGCGGCTGCGCTACGACGGCCTCGACCGCGTGGAGCGCAACGTGACCGTGCATTTCTCGCCGGCGCCCGACGCGCTGTCGGTCGATCGCGCGGACTACACGCTGACGATCGCCGCGCAGGCGTGCGTGTCGATCTACCTGACCGTCGACGCGACGCTCGGGCCCGCGCAGGGCGAAGGGCCCGGATGCGGCCGCGTCGCGCTGCGCACGGCGCTCGTCGGCGTGCATCGCGAGATGCGGGCGCGGCGCGAGTCGATGGCGCGCGTGAACACCGGCAATCCGCTGTTCGACGCATGGCTCGATCGTTCGCTCGCGGATCTCGGGCTGCTCACCACGCAGCTCGACACGGGGCCGTACCCGTATGCGGGCATCCCGTGGTTCTCGACGCCGTTCGGCCGCGACGCGATCATCACGTCGCTGCAGATGCTGTGGCTGCAGCCGTCGCTCGCACGCGGCGTGCTGCGTTTTCTCGCCGAGCATCAGGCGCGCGAGACCTCCGCGTTCCGCGACGCGGAGCCCGGCAAGATCATGCACGAGTTCCGCCGCAGCGAGATGGCCGCGACGGGCGAGGTGCCGTTCGCGCTGTACTACGGCGGCGTCGATACGACCCCGCTGTTCATCGTGCTCGCCGGCGCCTATGTCGAGCGCACCGGCGACGATGCGCTGATCGACGAGCTGTGGCCCGCGCTCGAGCGCGCCGCGCAATGGGTGATCGACAAGTGCGACCGCAATCCGTACGGACTGCTCGATTATCAGCGCACGTCGGAGCGCGGCCTCGCGAACCAGGGCTGGAAGGACAGCCACGATTCGGTGTTCCACGCGGACGGCCGTTTCCCGGACGGGCCGATCGCGCTCGTCGAAGTGCAGGCCTATGCATGCGCGGCGCTCGACGCGATGTCGGCGTGCTCGCACCGGCGCGGCCATGCGGCCGACGCGACGCGCTACGCGTTGCGCGCGAAGACGCTGCGCGAGCAGGTCGACGCGCTGTTCTGGATGCCGGAAGGCAATTTCTACGGGATCGCGCTCGACGGCCATGGCGACCTGTGCCGTGTGTTCGCGTCGAACGCGGGCCATCTGCTTGCATTCGGGCTGCCCGACGCCGAGCGCGGTGCGGCGGTCGCCGGCGTGCTCGGCTCGGCGCTGTTCCAGACGGGGTGGGGCATCCGCACGCTCGCGGCCGGACAGCCGCGTTTCAACCCGATGGCCTATCACAACGGCTCGGTGTGGCCGCACGACAATGCGCTCATCGCGCGCGGCCTCGCGCGCTACGGCGACAAGACGGCGGCGGTGAATCTGCTGCGCGCGCTGTTCGAGGCGGCGGTGAGCTTCGAGATGCGCTTGCCGGAACTGTTCTGCGGATTCCCGCGCCGGCGCGGCGAACCGCCGACCGCGTATCCGGTGGCCTGCCTGCCGCAGGCGTGGGCGGCCGGCGCGCCGTTCATGATGCTGCAGGCGTGCCTCGGCGTGAGCATCGACGCGTCGCGCCATGAGGTGCGCGTCGAGCGTCCGGCATTGCCCGAAGGCGTCGACTGGCTGCGGATCGATGCGCTGCGCGTCGGCGACGAAACCGTGTCGCTGACGTTCCGCCGCGTCGACGGCCAGGTCGTCGCCGCAGCCGAGCAGCCGGGCCGCGTGAAGGTGGTCGCGGTGCTGTAGCGGCGTGCCGCGCGAACGTTGCGCGATGTCGCGCCACGTTCGCGCGCGGCGGCATAGAATCGTGACATGACCCCTGAACGATGGCGGAGGTAGACGATGACGACCGACAATCGGCCCGACGACGGCGAGCACAAGCTCGAGAATCTGGAAGCGGCGGTCGACCACCTGCACAAGTCGATCGAATCGCAGAGCATCGCGGTCGGCGCGGCGAAGGGCATCCTGTTCAGCCTGATCGAAACGCTCGGCGCACTGATCGGCGACCCCGACCTGCCCGAGCATGCGCGTTCGGGCTACGAAGCGCTGCGCGACAAGGCGAGCGAATTGCGCGGCGGCCTCGACCGCCATTGACGCACGGGCGGCGCAGGCGCTGCCCGATTCGGCAGACGCAGCACAAAACCCCGTGCGCTCAATCAGTTAGGTGCCCGATACGCAGGATATCCACAAGCTTGCCAACACAATCTGTGGAGAACCGCCCGGCCATCGGCCGGGTGCGCCGCGCGTGCGCGGCGTGCGGTTCGACAATCTTTGCGGTGCCACACCATTGACCGGCCAAGGTCCGTGAACTGAATCCCCTTCTGTATCAAGATGTTACGCGCCCGATCTGGCGGATATCCACAGGCTTGCCAACAAAATCTGTGGACAACTCGCAATCGATTGCGTCGCAGGCGTTGAGGATCCGGCCGGAATGCGACGGGTGCGCGAAGCCCGTGCGCAAAGGCTGCCCGCGCCGCGCATCGGCGCACGAATGCGTGCGCGATCAAAGGCTTAGGCCCCGGATACCCAGGATATCCACATCCTTGCCAACACATTCTGTGGACAAGCGCGGCCGCGTTATTCGATGGGTGCCGCGCCGGCCGCTTCCGCCACGATCCAGTCGCGAAAGAGCGTCATCGCGGGCGTCAGCGGTTTCGACTTCAGCGACGTGAGCCAGTAGCCGCCCGCGCGCACGTCGATGTCGAACGGCCGCGCGAGCTGGCCGAGTTGCAGTTCGCGCGCGAACATGCAGGCGGGCGCGAGCGCGACGCCCGCACCTTGTATCGCGGCCTCGACCATCAGCCGTGACGAGTCGAACACCGGCCCGTTGACGGCCCACGGCTCGAGCTGCGCGGCGTCGAACCAGCCGAGCCATTCGTCGGTGCGGTACGAGCGCAGCAGCGTTTCGTTCGCGAGGTCGGCCGGCTGCGCGAGACGCCGCGCAATGTCCGGCGTGCAGAGCGCGGTGAGCGGCGCATCGAGCAGTTGCTCGTTGCGCGTCGCCGGCCAATTGCCGACGCCGAAGCGGATCGCGAAATCGAGGCCCTCGGCGGCGAGGTCGACGACGTTGTTGTTGGTCCGCAGCCGCAGCTCGACGAACGGGTGCGTGTCGCCGAACTGCTTCAGTCGCGGCATTAGCCAGCCTAGGGCAAAGGTGCCGACGACGCCGAGCGTCAGCACCTCGTGGAAGCGCCCGCCGTCGAACTGCTTGAGCACCGTCTCGATGCGGCTGAACGCGTCGCTCAGCACCGGCAGCAATGCGCGCCCCTCGTCGGTCAGCCCGAGACCGCGCGGCAGCCGCGTGAACAACGTGCAGCCGAGCCGCTCCTCCAGCGAGCGCACCTGCTGGCTGACCGCGGCCTGGGTCACGCTCAGCTCGAGGCCGGCGCGCGTGAAATTCAGGTGGCGCGCCGACGATTCGAACGCGCGCAACGCATTGAGCGGGAGATGAGGGCGGAGTTTTGTCATAAGTATTTCTTTTGTCAGCGCTCAATTATCGTTGCTTGTCAGGCAACCGTAAAGTCTCGATAGTGCTGTCTCGGCGGCCGGCCGTTTTCGACACGCAACACCGTTTTGCCGCCATTCCACCACGAGACAACCGACATGACCTACTCAACGAAACGTCGAACCCTGTTGCTGGCCGCCGCGACGGCGCCGCTCGTTCTCACCGTCACCGCGTGCGCGTCGCGGCAGGCTGCGGCGCCGGACCCAGCCGCGGCGGCAGCGGCGGCTGCTGCGGACGCCATCGCGCCCGTCGCGGCGGCGACGACGCTCGCCGATCTCGAGCGCGACGCGGGCGGCCGTCTCGGCGTGTGCGCGATCGACACGGCGAGCGGCCGCGTCATCGAGCATCGCGCGGGCGAGCGCTTCCCGTTCTGCAGTACGTTCAAGGCGATGCTGAGTGCGGCGGTGCTCGCGCGGAGCGTCGAGCGGCCGGGCCTGCTGCAACAGCGCGTGACGTACACCCAGGCCGACCTCGTCAATTATTCGCCGGTGTCGGAGAAGCATGTCGGCGCGGGCATGACGGTCGCCGCGCTGTGCGAGGCCGCGATCCAGTACAGCGACAACTCGGCCGCGAACCTGCTGATGAAGCTGATCGGCGGCCCGTCGGCGGTAACGGCCTACGCGCGTTCGATCGGCGACGACATGTTCCGTCTCGATCGATGGGAGACCGAACTGAATACCGCGCTGCCGGGCGACCCGCGCGACACGACGACGCCCGCCGCGATGGCCGCCAGCATGCGCGTGCTGACGCTCGGCGACGCACTGCCGGCGGCGCAGCGTGCGCAGCTCGTCGCGTGGCTGCGCGGCAACAAGGTCGGCGACAAGCGAATTCGCGCGGGCGTGCCCGCCGGATGGACGGTCGGCGACAAGACCGGTACCGGCGATTACGGGACGACCAACGATGCGGGCGTCATCTGGCCGACGTCGCGCGCGCCGATCGTGCTGGCCGTGTACTACACGCAGACGCGAGCCGATGCACGGGCGAAGGACGACGTGATCGCGTCGGTCGCGCGCATCGTCGCGCGGACGTTCGGTTGAGCGGCGTGGCACGGCGCGCGTGGCGAGGGCCGCGGGCGCGCCGTGCCGCAGTCGTGACCCGCGCAATCAAACGTTGTGGGATCAACGACTTAGGTCGCGCATGCTCAGGATATCCACATGCTTGCCAACAAAAATTGTGGACAAGCCCGCGCGCCGCGGCGCCCGGCGCGACGCGCGCCGTCGTGCCGCATTTGAAGCGACGCGAACAAAGTCTTTCGGATCAAGCGCTTGGTCGCGGTATGCGCAGGCTATCCACACGCTTGCCAACACAATCTGTGGACAAGCACGGCAGCCGGCGCGTCACGTGCCGGCGCGGCCTGCAACGAGCGATCGGGTGTCGTCGTGCCGTTTTCGAGGCGGCGCGGACAAAGTCTTTCGGATCAAGTGCTTGATCGCGGTATGCGCAGGCTATCCACATGCTTGCCAACACAATCTGTGGACAAGCTCGCGCGCGGCCGCGACCGTAACGCTCAGGGCTGCCGATCGTCGACGGCGGGCCAGCGCGCGAACGCGAACACCCACAACATGATGAAGTTCAGCACCGGGACGAACATCGTCAGGATCCACCAGCCCGAATGCTCGGTGCGCCGCACGATGCGGACGTACGGATAGACGACGATGGCGACGAGCACGAGCGAGACGAGCAATTGCCACGCGGCGAAGTGTTCCATGGTCTTCCTCGGAGTGAGGTGTCGCGATACGGTGCCGGCGGCACGACCGGCCCGGGGCGCCGACGCGCATGGCCGACGATGCGCGGCCCGCGTGCGGCTTGCGTGATCTTGATGCGCGGCGGGCACGGGCGTCAAGGCATCGGCAGGGCGCTGCGCGGGCGCCCGATCGTCCTTGTTCGCGCATGCCGATGCCGCGCGTTGCCGAAACCGTGACGCGCGGCACGAATCGCAGGCCGATCAACGGGTTAGCGCAGGCTTGCGCAGGATATCCACAAGCTTGCCAACAAAATTTGTGGGTAAGTGGCGCAGCGCCGGTCCGGCATGCGTGCGGGGGTGTCGACGCCCATCTGACGTACATCGGGACGGACATCGTCGTGGCATCGTGATGCGATGTGCGGCGAAGCGGTGAAGGCGATGGCCATTGTCCGGGCCTTGTCTGCATCACGCGTGCCAAAGTCCATCGGATCAAGGGTTTAGCGCCGCGGTGCGCAGGATATCCACAAGCTTGCCAACATTTTCTGTGGAGAAGTCCGCATTCGCGATTCGGCCGATGCCACGCGCTGCCACGCTTCGCACGCCGGCTCACGCTGCGGAGATACCGGCCACGCCGACCTTCTGGAACAGGCGCGGGCAGGCGACGGCGGACGACGGACAGGCCGACGGCTTCGCGTCGAATCCCGGACCGCGTAGTTCAGGTAGGTCGGGCTTTTGCCGAGCGCGCGATGAAGCTGCGTCGAGATGACGCTTCATGAATTCCGCGTCGGCTTGCCAGACGGCGACGACAACCAACGCGGGCGCGCGCTTGCCCCGGTCCGGCGCATTTGCCGCGCACGCACGACAAACCCTTACCGATCAAGGGCTTGCTGCCGTTGCTGAAAGGTTGTCCACACGCTTGCCAACATAATCTGTGGACAAGCCGCCCGCGTATCAGCTCGGCTGCGGGAAGCGCACCGTGACGGTCAGCCCGCGCCCGCCGTGCGTAGTCCCGAGCGCGACGGTCGCGCGATGCTGTTCGGCAATCCGCTTGACGATCGACAACCCGAGCCCGCTGCCCGACGACGTGGCGGCTTGCGCGCCTTCGCCGCGATAGAAGCGTTCCCACACGTCCGCGCGTTCGGCCTCCGGGATGCCGGGGCCGTCGTCGGCGACTTCGAGTATGGGCGTCGCGCCGTCCATGCGCGCCGACACGTCGACGCGCGCGCCTTCGCCCGCATAGCGGATCGCGTTGTCGACGAGATTGTTCAGCAGCACGCGCAACGTGTCGGCATTGCCCGCCGTCGTCACGGGTGCACCGACGATCGCACCGAGATCGATCCGGTGCGCGTCGGCGACGCGCGCGCGGTCCGACACCACCGAGCGGCACAGCGCGGCGAGATCGACCGGCGCCGACGCGTCGGCAGCCGCCTGCGCGTCGGGCTCGAGGCGTGCGAGCGTCAGCAACTGTTCGGCGAGGTGGCCGAGGCGCGTCGTGCCCGCATGGATCTGCGCGAGGATGTGCTCGCGTTCCTCGGCAGTCGCCGCACGTTGCAGCAATTGCGACTGGATCGACAGCCCCATGATCGGCGTGCGCAGCTCGTGCGCGGCATCGGCGATGAAGTGCCGCTGCAACGTGAACGAGCGGTCGAGGCGGGCGAGCAGGTCGTTGATGGCCTCGGCAAGCGGGCGGACCTCGTTCGGCATCGATGCGACGTCGACCGGCTCGAGGTTGTTCGCATTCCTGCGTTTCAGGCCGGACGCGATTGCCCGCAACGGCCGCAACCCCGCGCCGATGCCGAACCACAGGCCGAGCGCGAGCAGCGGCAGCATCGAGAACACGGGCCACAGCAGGTGGACGGCGATGCCCGCGATCGCCTCCCAGCGCGCATGCCGCGCCTGCGCGAGCCGGATCGTCGTGCCGCCGCGCTCGGTCACATAGGTGCGCCACGGCTGGCCGCCGACGTCGACGCTCGCGATGCCTTGCTGCGCGGGCGGCGGCAGCTTCGAGTCGCGGTCGGTCGAATACACGAGCGCGCCGTTGCGCCATACCTGCAACAGCACCGCATCGGGGTCGCTCGCTTCGAAGCCGTGCTTGCCGGTGGCGTGGTTGCTGAACGACAGCTCGCCGTTCGGGCCGACGACGATCTGTTTCGACATGCTGCGCATCTGGTCGTCGAGCAGATCGTCGAGTTCGCGCAGCGCGCCCCAGTAGGTGCCGGCGCTCGCGACCAGGCCGATTACGCACGCGGCCGGCAGCAGCCACGTCAGCAGGCGCCGCCGCAACGACGCGTTGCGCCAGCGCGCGACCGTGCGTTGCATGCGCGTCACGTGCCGTCACCGATCCGGTAGCCGACGCCGCGCACCGTGCGGATCATGTCGTGACCGAGTTTCTTGCGCAGGTTGTGGATATGCACCTGCACCGCGTTGCTCTCGATTTCCTCGCCCCAGCTGTACAGCCGTTCCTCGAACTGTTCGCGCGAAATCACCGCGCCCGGTTCGCGCATCAGCTCGTGCAGCAGCACGAATTCCTTCGGCGACAGCGGCACTTCGTCGTCGTCGAGCCAGACGAGGTGCTTGACGGGATCGAGCCGCAGCGGGCCGATCGCGAGCGTCGTCTGCGCGCGGCCTGCATGGCGGCGGCTGACCGCGCGAATGCGGGCGAGCAGCTCGTCGAGCGCGAACGGCTTGACGAGATAGTCGTCCGCGCCGCTGTCGAGGCCCGCGATGCGGTCGGGCACGCCGTCGCGCGCGGTGATGATGATCGCGGGCAGGTTTTCGTCGCGGCGGCGCAGCGCCGCGAGCACCGACAGGCCGTCGCGGTTCGGCAGCCCGAGATCGAGCAGCAGCAGCCCGTAGCCGGTCGCACGCAGCGCGAGCGACGCGGCGTCGCCGTCCTTCACCCAGTCGACCGCGAAGCCTTCCTGTTTGAGGCCCTGTTCGAGCCCGCTGCCGATCAGCGGATCGTCCTCGACGAGCAGTACGCGCATGGATTCGTGTCTCTCCAACGGGGGCGCCGCGGCGCCCGGGGTTCTCATGATAAGCGCACGCGTCTTAGGCCGAGCTTAAATGCGCGCGGTGCGCGGCCCGCGTTCGTACTAGTCCAAATGCGGCACCGTGTCGCTCCGGGATGCCCTTCAGGTTTGCTTAATCTTACGATCCGTAAGCTGGCGCCGTCGCGTTCAACGGAGCGCGGCGCCACATCGAAGAAGAGGACCGAGATCATGAAACACCTGGCCAGAATCCTGGCGGTCGCGCTCGTCGCGCTGCCTGCCGCCGTCTACGCGCAATACACGGGGCCGTCCGCGCTGACCACGACGACCGTGAAGGCGCTGCTCGCCAACGGCCGCGACGACCAGCACGTGCAGTTGCAGGGGCGCATCGTCAAGCACGTCGGCGGCGAGGATTACGAGTTCGCCGACGCGACCGGCACGATCCGCGTCGAGATCGACCCCAAGCTGTGGGCCGCGGGCCAGCCCGTCAGCGACAAGAACGAAGTGAAGCTGACCGGCGAATTCGAGCGCAAATGGTCGGGCCGCGTGAAGGTCGACGCCGATCACGTCGAAGTGCTGCGCTGACGGTGGGCGCGGGGCCGGTGATACCATGGGCGACCGGTTTCCGTTCCCACCAAGATGGCCGCCAATTTCGACGAACTCGCGTCCCGGATCCGGGCGCAATTTTCCGAGCTGAGCCCGCAATTCCAGGCGGGCGCCGCCTTCCTGCTCGATCATCCCGACGAAGTCGCCACGTCGTCGATGCGCAAGGTCGCGCAGCGCGCGCAGGTGCAGCCTGCGTCGCTCGTGCGGCTCGCGCAGCAATTCGGCTTTCCCGGCTGGAACGAGCTGCGCGACCTGTGCGTCGCGCGCGTGCGCACGCGTCCCGAACCGCTCACGCAGCGTGCGCGCTCGCTCGTGCGGCCCGACGCGAAGGCGTCGCTCGCGCACGATCTGCTCGCCGCGCAGCAGCACAACCTGTCGGCGACCGCCGCGCAGAACGAGCACGCGCTTGCGGATGCGGCGAGGCTGATCCGCAAGGCGTCGCACGTGCACGTGGCGGGTTTTCGCTCGTGCTACCCGGTCGCGTTCGGTTTCGTCTATGGCTACCGGCTGTTTCGTCCGACCGTGTCGTTGCTCAACGGCGTCGCCGGTTCCCTCGAAATGGAGTTGCGCACGATCGCGAAGCAGAACGTGACCGTGATCGTCAGCTTCGCACCGTATTCGGCCGAAGCGACGCGCGTCGCGCAGGCCGCGAAGGCGCAGGGCAGCCGGATCGTCGCGATTACCGACAGCGCGGTGTCGCCGATCGCGCTGCACGCGGACGCGCAACTGATCTTCACGCACGACAGCCCGTCGTTCTTTCCGTCGCTGGTGGCCGCGCATGCGATGGCCGAGGCGCTGGTCGCGCAGTTGCTGGCGCTCGAAGGCAGCGATGCGATCGCGGCGCTCGAGCGGACCGAAGCGGAACTGCACGCGAAGGGCGCGTACGTCGTTTGACGGGCGTGGCATGCACGGTTTCCGCCCACTTTCATCCACGACCCCACGCAACCGATGACGTTGACCTATGCCGTGACCGATGCGGGCGACCCGGAGGTGCGCAAGCAGATCGTCGCGCCGCTCATCCGCTTCAACGAAAGCCAGGCCGGCCCGGTCGACTCCCGGCCGCTGGCCGTGATCGTGACCGACGAGACCGGCGCGGTGGTCGGCGGCCTGTGGGGCGGCACGGCGTTCGGCTGGCTGCATGTCGACCTGCTCGTGGTGCCCGAAGCCGCGCGCGGCCAAGGCGCCGGCACGCGCATCATGGATCTGGCCGAACAGGAGGCCGTCGCGCGCGGCTGCCACGGTGCGTGGCTCGACACGTTCGACTTCCAGGCGCGGCCGTTCTACGAGAAGCGCGGCTATGTCCGCTTCGGCGAGCTCCACGATTACCCGGTCGGGCACACCCGCATCTTTCTGACGAAGAAACTCGCGGGCTGAGCGGCGCCGCGCCGCACGATTGACGACGCCGGCGGCCGTCGCCTACGATACCGGCCAGCGATGCAGGTCGCTTCCGGGTCCGCGGAAAGGGTTCAACCCACCTGTCGCTGCAAATCCAGTCTTCCCCCATCCTTTGTGCTGGCGGTATTGCGGACCTTCGGCCATCCACGCACGAGGATCCGCATGAAAAAGCTGCCTTCCAACGCCCATCCCGATCATCTGAAAAAGCAGGCCAAGGCATTGTTGCGCCTGTACCGGCAGGGCGACGCCGAGGCCGTCGCGCGCTTCGTCCGGTCCCTGCCGGCGGCCGCGAATCGCACGCATGACGAGGCGCTCGCGCTCGGGCTCCGCCTGCACGACGCGCAGTCCTGCATCGCGCGCGAGTACGGTTTTGCTTCATGGGCCGATCTCGGCGTGTTCGTCGAAACGCATGCGCTCGCGCGGCAACCGCGGTCGTCGTTGATTCGCCGCTGGCTCGACCTCGCGTACGGCGCCGACGTGACCGGCGGCTCCGACGCGGCCCGGCCGCGCGTCGCCGCGCAATTGCTGCGCGATCGTCCCGATCTCGTATCGGCGGACCCGGCGGTCGCGTGCGCGTCGGGCGATCTCGACGCGGTGAAGGCGGCGCTGGCCGCCGATCCCGGCTGGATCGCGCGCGCCGGCGGTGCGCTGAAGTTGCCGCCGCTCGTCGCCGTCACGCATTCGCAGCTCGGCCAGCTTCCCGAATTCGCGGCCCGGCTGCGTGCGTGCGCGCGCTATCTGCTCGACGCGGGCGCCGATCCGAACCAGCGGATCGGCAACCGGACGCCGCCGGCCTCGCTTGCGGAGCCCGACGAGTCGGCGCCGCTGTCGGCGCTGTATGGCGCCGCCGGCGTCAATCGAGATCCGGCGCTCACCGCGATGCTGCTGGAAGCCGGCGCCGATCCGAACGACGGCGAATCGCTGTATCACTCGGTGGAGAACCCGGCATGCACGCGCCTGCTGCTCGAGCACGGCGCACGGGTGAGCGGGACGAATGCGTTGCGGCGGGCGCTCGACGTGCCGGACGCTGCCGCGCTCGAGTGCCTGCTCGCGCATGGCGGCGACCCGAACGAGCCGGCCGGCGACGGGCCGACGAAGATGTGGGGTGCGCCGTTGCTGCGCGCGATCGCCGTGCGTTGCACGGCGCGCCATGTCGCCGCGCTGCTGGCGGCCGGCGCCGATCCCCGCGCGCGGACTGCCGCGGGCGTGAGCGCGTACCGGCTCGCGATGCAGACCGGGTTGTCCGACGTCGCGGCGCTGTTGCGCGCGGCCGGCGCGGAGGAGGCGCTCGACGCACACGACGCGTTCGTGGCGGCCTGCGCGCGCGCCGATGCCGACGAAGCGCGGCGCATCCAGGCGCGTCATCGCGAGCTGCCCGGTGCGCTGTCCGAGGACCGGCTGCGGCTGCTGCCGGACGCCGCCGCGTGGGGTTCGCGCGATGCGGTGAAGGTGATGGTCGAACTGGGCTGGCCGATCGCCGCGCGCGGCGGCGACTGGGACGCGAGTGCGCTGAACCACGCGGTGTTCCGCGGCGATGCCGAACTGCTGGCGTTCCTGCTCGCGCACGGCGCAAGCTGGCGCGACCTGCACGGCTTCGGCAGCGATGCGCTCGGTACGTTGTCCTGGGCGTCCGTCAACGAGCCGGAGGGCGTCGGCGATCCCGACTGGGAAGCGTGCGCGCGCGTGCTGGTCGCGCACGGCGTGCCGCCGGCGGTGCGCGATCCGTCGAATCCGGATGGCGTGCTGATCGACGGTCGCGCGATGCGATTCTCCGAGGCGGTCACCGACGTGTTGCTCGGCGTCGACGTCGGGCTGTCCGCATCGACGTGAACCGACGCGGGCGGCCGTGCGTGGCGGCCTGCATTCGGCATCGGCGCGTTTATCCTGTTGCGCGACGACATTTCGGCGAACGCTGAAACGTCGCGTGCACGACCGGCGTATGCTCACTCGTCAATACCTTCCCCCGGAGTTCGCGATGACCCGTTCCGACCTGCAAGCCCGCCACGCCGAAGCCTTCCGCGCGCTGCACACGCGCCCCGGCGCGTTCATCATCCCGAACCCGTGGGACGCCGGCACCGCGCGCCTGCTCGCGATGGCCGGTTTCGAGGCGCTCGCCACGACGAGCGCCGGCTACGCGTTTTCGAAAGGGCGACCCGACAACGCGATCGACCGCGACGCGATGCTCGCTCACATCGCCGATCTCGTCGCCGCGGGCGGCCTGCCCGTGAGCGCCGATCTCGAGAACGGCTTCGGCGACGCACCCGACACGGTGGCCGAAACGATCCGGCTGGCGGCCGAGGCGGGCGCGGTCGGCGGCTCGATCGAGGACGCGACCGGCCGCGCCGATACGCCGATCTACGCGCGCGACGCGTCGGTGGAGCGGATCGCGGCGGCCGTCGACGCGGCGCGTGCGCTGCCGTTTCCGTTCACGTTGACCGCGCGCTGCGAAAACTACCTGCACGGGCGGCGCGACCTCGACGACACGATCGCGCGGCTCGTCGCCTATCGCGACGCCGGCGCCGACGTGCTGTATGCGCCCGGCATCACCGACGCCGACGAGATCGCGGCGGTGACCCGGGCGGTCGGCGCGCCCGTCAATGTCGTCATGGGTCTGCAGGGCGGGTTGCTGAGCGTCGACGAGCTGGCGGCGCTCGGCGTGAAGCGCGTCAGCGTCGGCGGCGCGCTGGCGCGGGCCGCGCTCGGCGCATTCCTGCGCGCGGCGACGGAGATGAGGCGCGACGGCACGTTCACCTTTACCCGGACGGCCGTACCGGGGCGCGATATCAACCGCTGGTTTGCTGCACCGGATAATTCGCCGATTTTGTTCGACGAATGAGCCCCAATAAAAAATGGAATCGTTTACGGCGTAGCATTGATTGACAATAATCAACCGGTTTCGCGTCGGAATTAATCGTCGGTGACGGCGCAAAAATCGTCGTCTATTCTCCGCATTCCGTTCGATCGGTCGCAATCGGCGTGCAAGCCGCGCGGGCGCTGACGCTCGGCGGGTCGTCATGCGCGACGATCCCGCGCATTGTTGCAGGTTCCCGCTCAGCGCGTTGCCGTGCGCGGGAGTTGCCGGATGATTATTTGATTGATAATCTGCGGCACGTTCCAATGGCCGGTGAGTGGGCCGCCGGGAATATCAATATATTCAATATATAAAAAGCTGAGAGAGCGATGACGATCCGAGAAAATCACCGCGTCCGGTTTCGCGTGGGCGATGTCGTGACGCTGAAAACGGGCGGGCCGCGCATGACCGTCACGTATGCCGGGCCGGTCGTGTTCGACGACGGCGACTGGTTGATCTGCCAGTGGTTCGACGAAAGCGGCGAGTTCCGGCAGGAAATGTTCCATCACGACACGGTGGTGCCCGAGCCGCGAGCGATTTCGGCCGGGCGGGTACGACTGCGCATGCAGTCGCACCGCGACCGGTCGGCGGCCTGACGCCGGCCGGCCGCTGCGATGCCGCGGCGCGCGGCGTCCGTGCGACGACATTTCACGTCACCCCGAAACATGCGACGGCGCGCTGCGCCGATACTGGACGCATGAACCCGATCGATCCCATTGCAGCGGTCACGCACCGCGATCCCTATCCCTATTACGCAGCGCTCGTCGACGGGCCGCCGCTCGCGTTCGACGCCACGCTCGGCCTGTGGGTCGCGAGCCGCGCGGCGGCCGTGACGGCCGTGCTCGGCGATCCGGCCTGCCGTGTGCGCCCGCTGGACGCGCCGGTGCCGCCCGCATTGCGCGGCACGACGGCCGGCGCGTTGTTCGGCGAGCTGGTGCGCATGAACGACGGCGCGTCGCGACACGATGTGCCGAAGCAGGCGTTGCGCGCGGCGTTCGTGCCGATCGACACGGATGCGCTGCGCGATCGCGCCGAGGCGCTTGCCGCGCGGCGACTGCCGGCGCCCGGCGATGCCGACGCGCTGAACGCATGGTGCATGACGGTGCCGGTGTGCGCGGTCGCCGATCTGCTCGGCTTCGACGAAACGCAGCTCGACGACATCGCGGCGCGGGTCGTCGAGTTCGTCGCCGCGCTGTCGCCGCTGTCGGATGCTGCGGCGCTGGCGCGCGCGAGCGACGCTGCGCGGCAACTGCTCGACCGGATGACGGAACGCGTCGCGCAGTCGCATGCGGAGGACGGCACGCTGGTCGCCGCCGTGCAGCAGGCGGCACGGGCGTCGGGCTGGCAGGCGAGCGGCGCGCGGGTCGCGAATCTCGTCGGATTGCTGTCGCAGACGTGCGAAGCGACCGCCGCATGGCTCGGCAATGCGCTCGTGGCATGGAACGGCGAAGCAGGCGCGATGCCGGACGCCGCCGCGCTCGACGCATTCGTCGCCGAGGTCGGGCGTTTCGATTCGCCGGTGCAGAACACGCGCCGCTTCGTCGCGGCGCGCACGACGATCGAAGGCGTGAGCGTCGAGGCCGGCGATGCGATCCTCGTCGTGCTGGCGGCGGCGAACCGCGATCCAGCCGTGCATCGCGATCCGCACCGGCTGATGCCCGGCCGCACGACGGGGCCGAATTTCGGCTTCGGCACGGGGCCGCATGGGTGTCCGGGCGAGCGGATCGCACGGGCGGTGACGGCGGGGGCGTTCGCGGCGCGGTTGCGCGCGGGCGGCTGGCCGCCGCGCGATGCACTGAAGTGGGATTACCGCGCGTCGACCAACGTCAGGATGCCGAAGTTCGACGCGATACGGTGAAGGGGAAAGAAGGGCTCAACGGCAACCTTGCTTTTCCGCCCATTGCTCCTGGGCGGCGACGCGGCGTTGCACGCGTTCGACGAGGCCGGTCGAGAAGGTCCGCATGCTGACGCCGCGGCGCTTCGCGAGGATCGTTTGCGCGACGTCGGTGCGCGGGTTCGGCTGGCACGCCCAGTACAGCGTCATCAGCCAGCCGATGCCCGTCCACCCGAACAGTGCGTTGAACATCGCGATCGTCAGCTTGTCGTGCCGGGCGCGCCGGTCCGCAATGACGGCCGGCAGGAAATAGAGCGCGATCGCTGCGACTGAACCGGCCACTTGAATCAGGACTGCATCATGCATGGTGCTGCTCCGTCCGAACTGCAATGAGGCTGATTGTCGCGCTTTTTCCGTTTATGTGCCGGCAATTGATTGTTGCGCTTTCGGTGACGATCAGGCGGCTTCGGCGTCCGTCGGCTGCACTTCGTTGCTCAGCGCGAAACCTTCGTCGAGCCAGCCCGTCACGCCGCCGATCATCAGCTTGACCGGGCGGCCGAGGCGCGCGAGCCGGATCGCCGCACGTGCGGCGCCGTTGCAGTGCGGCCCCGCGCAATAGACGACGAAAAGCGTGCCGGCCGGGTAACCGGCGAGCTTGCTTTCGACGATCTTGCGGTGCGGCAGGTTGCGCGCGCCGGGCACGTGGCCGGCGGCGAACTGCTCGGGGCCGCGCACGTCGAGCAGCACGAAATCGGGCGCGCCGGACGCCAGTGCGTCGTGCACGTCCCAGCAATCGGTCTCGAAGCGCAGCGATGCCTCGAAATGCGCGAGGGCGGCGAGACTGTCGGCGGCGGGGACGTCGGTGACGTAGGACATGGTGAGGCTCTCCTGGTTGAACGGGCACGGAACGCGCCGCAATGGAGGGCAGTATCGCGGTTCGGCGCACGTCGCGGCAGTGGCGCGATCGACAAGTTCCGGTAACATCGCGCCATGCACAATCATCTCGTCGTCGCACTCGCCTACGATCGCCTCTGCACGTTCGAATTCGGCTGCGTGGTCGAACTGTTCGCGCTCGAGCGCCCCGAGCTGGGCGTCGACTGGTATCGCTTCGCGGTATGCGCGAGCGAGCCGGGGCCCGTGCGCGCGGCGGGCGGCATTACCGTCGCCGCGCCCTACCGGCTCGCGACGCTCGATCGCGCGGATACGATCGTGATTCCGGGCTGGCGCGATCCGGACGAGCTGCCGCCCGAGCCGTTGCTGAAGAAGCTGCGGGCCGCGCACCGGCGCGGCGCACGGCTCTGCTCGATCTGTTCGGGCGTGTTCGTGCTGGCGGCGGCCGGCGTGCTCGACGGCCTCACCGTGACGACGCATTGGCGGTATGCGGAACGCCTGCAGGCGCGTTATCCGGCGCTGCGCGTGAATCCGGATGCGCTGTACGTCGACGAAGGGCAGATCGTCACGTCGGCCGGCTCGGCGGCGGGGCTCGACATGCTGCTGCATCTCGTGCGCCGCGATCATGGCGGTGCGATCGCGAACCGCGTCGCGCAGCGCCTCGTGCTGCCGCCGCATCGCGACGGCGGGCAGGCGCAGTTCGTGCCGCGTCCGGTCGCACCGGGCGGCACCGACCGGCTCGCGAAGCTGATCGACTGGATGCGCGCGCATGCGGCCGAGCCGCACACGCTGGCATCGCTCGCCGCGCAGGCCGCGATGAGCACGCGCACGTTGCAGCGTCGGTTCGCGGACGCGACGGGGATGTCGCCGCTCGCGTGGCTGATCCGCGAACGCGTGAACGTCGCGAAGGACATGCTCGAAGCGCAGCCCGCGTTGCCGCTTGCGCAGGTCGCGGCGCGCGCGGGGTTCGGATCCGAGGAATCGCTGCGCCGGCATTTCCGGCGCGTCGCGGCGACGAGCCCGGCCGCGTACCGGCGCGGGATGGACCGCGGCGGCACGTAGCAGGCGCCGGGCGGGCGCGCTTGCTGCGCGACGATGAAAAGCGCAACCGGTGGCGACGGACACGCATTCCGATAAAAGAGGCCGATGCCGCCTTCCCGTTCGTCGTCGATCCAGGCGCCGATGGCCGGCTCGTCGAGCCCGCGCGATTGCCGTGTGCGAAGCCGGCGGGCTCGGTTCGCTCGCCTGCGCGGCCGGCCTGCGCGACGCGTTTCCGAAGGCGGTCTGAACGGCGCGGAAGGGGGCGCCGGCAGGGGAGCATCGGCGTATGATCTGGATTTTCGTCAGCCCTATCCAGGCATCCCCACCATGACCTCCGTCGACACCACCCCCGTCCTCGACCATGACAAGCTCGTGACCTTCATCGAGCGCAAGTGGAACGATGAAATCCTCCACGCCCTGACCGACTACATCGCGATTCCGGCGAAGAGCCCCGCATTCGACCCCGACTGGGCGAAGCGCGGTTATCTCGAGCGCGTCGTCACCGATGCCGCGCAGTGGGCCGAACGGCAGCCCGTGAAGGGCCTGAAGCTCGAGATCGTGCGCTTGCCCGGCCGCACGCCGGTGATTTTCTTCGAGACGCCCGCGACGCGTTCGGGCAGCACCGACACGATCCTGCTGTACGGCCACCTCGACAAGCAGCCCGAATTCGACGGCTGGCGCGCGGATCTCGGCCCGTGGACGCCGAAGTTCGAGAACGGCAAGCTGTACGGCCGCGGCGGCGCGGACGACGGCTATGCGATCTACGCGAGCCTCGCGGCGCTCGGCGCGCTCGACGAGCAGGGCATCGAGCGGCCGCGCTGCGTCGGTCTGATCGAGACCTGCGAGGAGTCGGGCAGCTACGACCTGCTGCCGTACGTCGACGCATTGCGCGACCGGCTCGGCCAGGTATCGCTCGTCGTGTGCCTCGATTCGGGCGCCGGCAACTACGACCAGATGTGGCTGACCACGTCGCTGCGCGGCCTCGTGTCCGGCGACCTGCAGGTCGAGGTGCTGGAAGAAGGCGTCCATTCGGGCGTCTACGGCGGCATCGCGCCGTCGAGCTTCCGCGTGATGCGCCAGTTGTTCGAACGTCTCGAAGACGCGAAGAACGGCAACCTGCTGCCGGGCGCGTTTCATTGCGAGATTCCGTCGAGCCGCGTGCGCGAAGCCGAAGCGGCCGCCGCGATTCTCGGCGATACGGTATGGAAGGGGCTGCCGTGGGCGTGCGGCGCGGACGGCAAACCCGTGCTGCCGACCACGACCGATCCGCGCGAGGCGCTGCTGAATTCGACGTGGCGCCCGTCGCTGTCGGTGACCGGGGCGGCCGGCATGCCGGCGCTCGCCGATGCGGGCAACGTGCTGCGCCCGCGCACCGCGTTCAAGCTGTCGCTGCGGCTGCCGCCGCTCGTCGACGCCGCGCAGGCCGTGCAGCAGCTGAAGGCATTGCTCGAACTCGATCCGCCGTACAACGCGAAGGTCACGTTCAAGCCGGACGCGGGCGCCGCGACCGGCTGGAGCGCGCCGGATCTCGCGCCGTGGCTCGCGTCGTCGCTCGACGCCGCGTCGCGCCGCCACTTCGGCGCCGACTGCGCGTACATGGGCCTGGGCGGCACGATCCCGCTGATGAACGTGCTGCAGGAGGGCTTCCCCGCAGCGCAATTCATGGTGTGCGGCGTGCTCGGCCCGAAGTCGAACGCGCACGGCCCGAACGAGTTCCTGCACGTGCCGTACGCGAAGAAGCTCACGGCGGCAGTGGCCGACGTGATCGCGACCGCGCGCTGATCGTCGCGATATCCGACGTGTCGATTGCCCGACCCGAACCGATTTGATGGAGTGTTGCCGATGACCGCACTGCCGACGCCCGATACCGAACCGCTGCGCATGCGCGCCGAACCGCTGCATGCGTTCGTCGCGGCGCTCTGGGAACGGGCCGGCAGTCACTCGCGCGAGGCGACGCTCGTCGCCGATCACCTGGTCGGCGCGAATCTCGCGGGCCACGATTCGCACGGCGTCGGGATGATCCCGAACTACGTCGCGTCGTGGCGGGAAGGGCAGTTGCAACTGAACGGGCACGCGTCGATCGTCCGCGACGGCGGCGCGGTGCTGACGATCGACGGCGGCCGCGGCTTCGGCCAAGTGATCGCGTTCGAGGCGATGGTCGAAGGAATCGAGCGCGCGCGGCGCATGGGCGTTTGCGCGATCGGGCTGCGCGACGTCCATCACCTCGGCCGCATCGGGCACTGGGCCGAGCAATGCGCGCGCTCGGGGCTCGTGTCGTTCCATTTCGTCAACGTGCCGGGCGACCTGCTGGTCGCGCCGCTGCACGGCACCGATCCGCGTTTCGGCACGAACCCGTTCTGCGCCGCGTATCCGCGGGCGGGCAAGCCGCCGCTGTTGCTCGATTTCGCGACGAGCGCGATCGCGTACGGCAAGACGCGTGTCGCCTACAACCAAGGTAAGCGCGTGCCGGCCGGCGCGCTGATCGACCATCGCGGCCAGCCGACCGACGACCCGGCCGTGATGCACGAGCAGCCGTTCGGCGCATTGCTCCCGTTCGGGCTGCACAAGGGGTATGGGCTCGCGGCGATGTGCGAGATCTTCGGCGGCGCACTCGTGGGCGGGCATACGACGTACGGCGATACGCTGCAGAAGACGAGCGCGATCGTCAACGGGATGCTGTCGGTGCTGATCGATCCGCAAGCGTTCGACGCGGCCGACGCCGAACGCGAAGCCGATGCCTTCGTCGCGTGGGCGAAGGCGTCGCCGCGAGCCGGCGATGCACCGGTGCAGGTGCCCGGCGAGCCGGAAGAGGCGAGCCGCGCCGTACGCGGCACGGCCGGCATTCCGGTCGACCGCGCGACGTGGCGGCAGATCCGCGAGAGCGCGGCGGCCGTCGGTTTCGACGCGGCCGAGCTCGATGCATGGACGCAGCGCTGCGAGGCGTCCGCATGAGCTGGCAGGCGGAGAAGGCGCACGGCGAGGAAATCGCGTATCAGCTTGCGCCGCTCGGTACGGTCGCCGTCGCACGGTTCTTCAGCGGTGCGGCCTTGCGGCTCGACGGCGTGATGTTCGGCTTCATGTCGCGCGGGTCGCTGTTCCTGCGCGTCGACGATGTGAACCGCCCGGCGTTCGTCGCGGCGGGGATGGGGCCGTTCTCGTATGCGCGGCCCACGCGCACCGTCGCGCTCGAGGGCTATTACGAAACGCCGGCCGACGTGCTCGAGGATGCGGGCGCGCTGTTCGACTGGTGCCGCAGCGCATATCGCGCGGCGCTGCTGGCCGGGCCGCCGAAGCGCAAGGCGAGGGGGGCGTCGAAGACGGTATCCGCGGCAGGAGCGAAAGCCGCGCCGAAAGCTGCAGCGAAGCCCGCATCGAAACCGGCGTCGAAAAAGGTGTCCGGTCCAGCGGCGAAATCCGCATCGAAGCCGGCGTCGGCGCGGAAAGCGGAACCGGCCTTGAAATCGTCACGGGCGCAGGCCGCGAAGCCTGCGGCGAAGCGCAAGCAGACGTAGTACCGACCGCGCGGCGCGACAGCCGCGCGATTTTTCGTTTTCCTTTCTTTCGGGCATACCCGCACGACCCGGCGCACGCATGCACCGAGCTTGACGCACCGCACATCGTGCAGGCTTCACAACGACGGCCCCGGCGTTTATGATCGGCGCGGGTTGCGCCCGTGCCTCGCGCGACCTGCGCCGGCCTCGCCGCCGGCCCCGCGAACGGCGCACCGGACGCCGCGCGGAACGCTTCCCCACTCATCATTCCAGACGGAGACAGCCGATGCTCGTCCTGATTCTCGGTTTAGCGATCTTCCTCGGTGTGCATTCGATCCGGATCTTCGCCGACGGCTGGCGGTCCGCGACGATCGAGCGGATCGGCGAGCGGGGCTGGAAGGGCGGTTACGCGATCGCGTCGATCGTCGGCTTCGCGCTGATCATCTGGGGGTACGGGATTGCCCGCACGAGCGCGACGTTGTTGTGGGTGTCGCCGGTCGGCGTGCGCCACCTGACGGGCATGCTGACCGCGGTCGCGTTCGTGCTGATCGCCGCGTCGTACGTGCCGCGCAACCGGATCAAGACGCTCGTCGGGCATCCGATGCTGGCCGGCGTGATGGTCTGGGCGGTGGCGCACCTGCTCGTGAACGGCACCGTGCACGCGGTCGTGCTGTTCGGTGCGTTCTTCGTGTGGTCGATCGTCGATTTTGTCGTGTCGCGTGCGCGGGATCGCCGCGACGGTGTCCGCTATCCGGCCGGCCGACTGGCCGGCGACGTCGCGGCTGTTGCCGCCGGGCTCGTCGCCTGGGCCGTGTTCGCGCTGTTCCTGCACGGCCCGCTGATCGGCGTGCGGCCGTTCGGCTGAACGGAACGCGCGCGCCGGTCGGCGTCCCGCTCGTCAGCGGCTCTTCGCGCCGGCTGCCTGCCCGAATGACGGCTGCTTGCGCCGCAAGAAGTACGCCGCGACGATCGCGAGCGCCGTCAGCACCGTGAACCAGAACTGGAAGCGCGAATCCGGATTGAACGCCTGCGACCCCAGCACGGCGACGAGCGCCAGCAGCGCGACCCAGTTCGACACCGGATAGAACCACGCGCGGAACGCCGTCGGGTCGCGTTGCTCGTGCCGCGTCTGCCGGCGCATCGCGAAGTGCGCGACGACGATGAAGATCCACACGATCATCACGAACGCGCCGCTGCTCTTCGCGAGCATCAGGAACAGATCGCCGCCGCTCACGAAGTGAATGCCGAGGATCGACACGCAGATGGCGAGGCACAGCACGAGCGCGTTCATCGGCACGCCCTTCGCGTTGGTGCGGCCGAACATCGCCGGCGCGTGGCCGCGCTGGCTCAGCGAGAACAGCATGCGCGAGTTCGAGAACAGGAACGAGTTCATCACGGACATGAACGACACGAACAGCACGATCTTCATCGCGACGGCCGCCGCCGTGAAGCCCGCCATGCCGAACAGCGACACGTACGGCGATTTCAGGTTGACCTTGTCGGTCCACGGCATGCACAGGATCAGGATCGACACCGAGCCGACGTAGAACACCATCACGCGCACGATCACGCTCTTGATCGCGCGGATCACGTTCCTGCGCGGGTTTTCCGATTCGCCCGCGGCCACGGCCGCGATCTCGCTGCCACCGAGCGAGAAGATCACCACCATCACGCCGGCGAGCACGGGCGAGATGCCGTTCGGCATGAAGCCGCCGTGATCGGTCAGGTTCACGAGCCCCGGTGCGGGAATGCGCGGCTGGAAGCCGAGCAGGATCGATGCGCCGAGCGCCATGAAGACGATGATCGTCGCGACCTTCGCGAACGACAGCCAGTATTCGGCTTCGCCGAACGAGCGCACCGAGTAGGCGTTGCTCGCGATCAGCGTGACGAGCATGAACAGCGCGCCGCCCCACACAGGCAGCCACGGCAGGAAATCGTGGAGGATCGCGCCGAGCAGGATCGCTTCGACGGTGATCGTCATCATCGATTTGAACCAGTACAGCCAGCCGACCGCGAAGCCGGCCCATTCGCCGAGATAGCTGCTCGCGTACGTGGAGAACGAGCCGCTGTCGGGATTGCGGGACGCCATTTCGCCGAGCATGAACATGACCAGCGTGACGATCACGCCGCCGATCAGGTACGACAGGATCGCCGCGGGGCCGGCCGTTGCGATGATCGCGCCGGAGCCGACGAACAGGCCCGCGCCGATCACGCCACCGAGCGCGATCATCGTGATGTGCCGTTGCTTGAGGCTTTGCCTCAACGAGTTGTGCTGCATCTCCTACCTCTAGTTATTGTTGGCCGGGAACGTATCGGACGGCGCGTCGGCAAGCGTTCTGCCGCACGGGCGCCGATGTCGAGGGAGCGTGGGGTGACGCGATGTGCCGGACCGCCGGCGGTGAATCGAAATGGCGGCCGCGGTGTGCCGGTCGGCGCCCGCGAGAGGGCGACGATCGCGACAACCCGGATTGTGGTCGGGCACCGTCGCGACGGCAAACGAGATATGCGAAAGACGTCTTGCGGTTTGCTCATCAATTTCCGCGATCGCGGCAGGGACGAGTGTGGGCTCAGATCGGTTTGACGAACAACCCGACGGTCAGCAGCGCGCCGATGCAGACGATCGCGATCCGCAGCACGCGTTCGTTCACGCGATGCAGCGCCCACGCGCCGAGCAGGCCGCCGACGATCGCGCCGCCGCCGAGCGCGATCGCCGCGCGCCAGTGCAGGTGCGGCGACGTGAGGAACAGCACGACCGCCGACGCGTTCATCACGCCCGCCAGCGCGTTCTTGGTCGACATCGCGCGGCGAGGCGGCAGGCCGGCCATCGTCAGCGCGGCCATCATCAGGAACCCGACGCCGCCGCCGAAGTAGCCGCCGTAGACCGCGATCAGGAACTGCGCGACCCCGGTCGCGACGGGGCCGAGATGTTGCGCGCCAGTGTCCGGTTTGCGGAAGAAACTGCCCCATGCGAACACGATCGTCGCGAACAGCACGAGCCACGGCACCAACTGCGAGAAGATCGACGACGGCGTTTTCAGCAGCAGCAGGCCGCCGAGCGCGCCGCCGGCCACGCTGATCGCGAACAGTGCACGAAACGGCAGCTTGCCCACGCCGCTCACCATGTTCCGGCTTGCCCAGCCCGTCGTGACCTGGCCGGGGAACAGTGCGACCGTCGACGTGATGTTGGCCGCGAGCGGCGACATTCCCGACACGATCAACGCGGGCAGCGTGACGAACGAACCGCCGCCCGCGAGCGCGTTCTGGAGGCCGGCCCACAGGCCGGCGACGATGACGAGAGCGAGCACGATCGATTGATCCGGGATATCGGGCTTGAACCGACGACGGCCAAGCCCGCCGCGTGAGGATGCACGATGGTAATTCAGGACCGCCGTCCACGCACGCGTGTCGGCGCGATGCCGGCGATGGCCGGTGCGCGGACCGCATGCGCGTCGATTATTTGTAGCGAGGATTCAATTCCGCCAAAACCTCATTATTTGTTTCCTTTTTGGATCGGCTGAGGTGGTTCGGCGAGGCTTATTTTCGGTGTGAATGAATATCGTTACGGCGAAGGCCGAATTGAAACCAGGTTCTCGGCGGAAACAGGTGTCGGGTTCGGAGGCGCCGTGGATGTCTATGGGTTTTCCGGAAAATCCTTTTTGCCGACGAGGTTTATAGCTGGATGCGATGCGTCGGGATACGCAGTCTCAATGCAGTTGCATACCGGAATGTGCTCGCTCTTTCATTCCGCTGAAGTGGGCACGGGCCCAAGCGGGCCGGGCTTTTCGAGATAACCCTGTCGCGATGAATCATTGTCTTGGCAACGAATTCGTCGAATCAATCCTGCAAATTGTTCATCTTTTTATGATGAGAGAAAAATATATGCGCGAAAGACTGAAAATATTTGTAAAAGCTCCAACGGAGTGCAATGATGTACGTGAAAGACCGGTGTAATCTAAATGCAGGCACGAGCGGTAACATAAAAGAGAGTAATGGTGCACCGCGACAATTCGCTCTGATCAAGCGAATCGTTGGCTATTCGCGATAAAAGGAAATAACTAATATGGCGAGGGCGGTAGAGATGCAGATCCAATATCAAACAAAAAATCGCCGTACGGAGAAAATCCGCGGCACGAGGGCCATCAGACACTTACGTCCGGCGGGGTGGCGCGCCGTGTCGGGCCATTGCCTGGCACGTAGGGCGAACGGCTGTTCCGGCCGTCTGGACTCGCCCCTGATTCCATAGCAGCCCCGGCTCCTTTCTTCCTTTTCCGTTATAGACCGCCTCGGGTGGGCTAGCGGCTCGTTGCGTCCCGCGCGAGCCGGATACCCGATTCGCAGCGGCGCGAAATCGCGTCGTGCCCCGTCGCGCCCGTTTGGTTGAACGTTTGCCCGTCGGCGACGGGCCAGGTTTGTCATCCCTATCTACAAGGAGTCGGGCAATGGTTTCCTCGTCGGTATTGAGCAATCACGTCGATGTTCCGGTCGCCAATGGTTCGCAGGTCGTCGCGTCGCCCGGTGGTCCAGCCAATTTCCTGCTGGCGGCTCACAAGGAGGACGTGGCCAACTACGCGCGTTCCGGGAACGACCTGATCGTCGAATTCAAGGACGGCCGAACGGTGCGCGTGCAGGCGTTCTTCGAAAACGGCGCGGATTATCACAATCTCGTCTTCGTCCAGGACGACGGGCGGTTTCTCGTGCAGTTCGGCCCCGGATTGCAGGCGACCGGCGACGGAATCGTCGATTCGGCGCTCGTCTATGCGCCGATCGGCGACGGGTTGTCGACCGGTGCCCTGCTCGGAATACTCGGCGGCGTCGCCGCGGCCGGCGGCATTGCGGCGGCCGCGGCCAGCGGCGGCGGGGATGGTGGCAGTAGCGGTAGCGGCGGCGGAACGCCGACCGGACCGGCGCGACCGACGATCGACTCGATCGATGGGCAGTCGGTTGGCGGCAACGGCAATGTCGTCACGGGGCGCGCGTCGCCGACGATCGCGGGTTCGGGTGCTCAGCCGAACGCGACGGTGACGATCCAGATCGATGGTCAGACGGTCGGTACGGTGACCGCGGACGCGAACGGGCACTGGTCGTACACGCCCGGTACGTTGCCCGACGGCGCCCATCAGATCACCGTGACGCAGACCGACAGTAGCGGCAATACGAGCGAGCTGGGCACGGTCGGGATCGTGGTGGATACGGTCGTGCCGGAAGCGCCTGCGATTACGGCCGTCAACGACGATGCGCAACATCCGGTTGCGATCGGCGGTGCGACGAACGATACGACGCCGACGTTGAGCGGTACCGCGGAAGCGGGTAGCAGGGTGAGCGTCTATGACGGCACGACGCTGCTGGGGACGACGACGGCGGATTCGTCCGGGAAGTGGACGTTCACGCCGAGCACGGGTTTGGGAGAGGGCGCGCACTCGATCACGGTGACTGCAACGGATACGGCGGGCAACGTGAGCGCGCCGAGCGCGGCATTCGGCTTGACGATCGATACGACGGCGCCGGCGGCGCCGACGGTGAACGCGACGGACGGTACGTCGCTGTCGGGGACGGCGGAAGCGGGCGCGACGGTCAACATCGATACGAATGGCGACGGCACGCCGGACGCCACTGTGACGGCCGATCCGAGCGGTGCATGGACGTATACGCCGTCGACCCCGCTGCCGGTCGGCACGGTGATTGGGGTGACGGTTACAGATGCGGCAGGCAATACGGGTCCGTCTGCATCGGTAACGGTGACGGGTGACGTGACGGCACCTGCGGCACCGGTCGTTGTTAGCGTCACGGACGACGTCGGTTCGATCGCCGGCGTGCTGACGACTGGCGCAACGACGGACGACACGACGCCGACACTCGCTGGAACAGCAGAAGCGGGTAGTACGATCAATGTATACGACGGCACGACGCTGCTGGGCACGACGACGGCAGATCCGTCCGGAAACTGGACGTTTACGCCGACTACTGGTTTGGGAGAGGGCGCACACGCAATCACGGTGACTGCAACGGATACGGCAGGCAACGTGAGCGCGCCGAGTGCGGCCTTTGACTTGACGATCGATACGACGGCGCCGGCGATTCCGACAGTGAACGCGACGGACGGTACGTCGCTGTCGGGCACTGCCGAGGCGGGCGCAACGGTCAACATCGACACGAACGGCGACGGTACACCGGATGCCACGGTGACGGCCGATCCGAGCGGCGCGTGGACGTATACGCCGTCGACCCCGCTGCCGGTCGGCACGGTGATTGGGGTGACGGTTACAGATGCGGCAGGCAACACGGGGCCGTCGGCTTCGGTAACGGTGTCGGGGGATACGACGGCGCCTGCGGCCCCGGTCATCGGCACTGTGACGGACGACGTAGGTTCCGTTGTTGGCGCGATCGCTTCTGGAAGCAGTACGGATGATGCGACACCGACATTGAGCGGTACCGCGGAAGCGGGTAGCACGATCAATGTGTATGACGGCACGACACTGCTGGGTACCACGACGGCAGATCCGTCCGGAAACTGGACGTTCACGCCGACCACTGGTTTGGGAGAGGGCGCACACGCAATCACGGTGACTGCAACGGACACGGCAGGCAACGTGAGCCCTCCGAGTGCGACCTTTGACCTGACGATCGATACGACGGCGCCGGCGATTCCGACGGTGAACGCGACGGACGGTACGTCGCTGTCGGGCACGGCGGAAGCGGGCGCAACGGTCAACATCGACACGAATGGCGACGGCACACCGGATGCCACCGTGACGGCCGATCCGAGCGGCGCGTGGACGTATACGCCGTCGACCCCGCTGCCGGTCGGCACGGTGATTGGGGTGACGGTTACAGATGCGGCAGGCAATACGGGTCCGTCTGCATCGGTAACGGTTGCAGACCTGACGGCACCGGCTGCACCAGTCGTTGTTAGCGTCACGGACGACGTGGGTTCGGTTGCCGGCCTGCTGACGACTGGCGCAACGACGGACGACACGACGCCGACACTCGCTGGCACGGCAGAAGCGGGTAGCACGATCAATGTGTACGACGGCACGACATTGCTGGGCACCACGACGGCAGACCCATCCGGAAACTGGACGTTCACGCCGAGCACGGCACTGGGTGAAGGTGCACACAGCCTGAGCGTCACCGCAACGGACACCGCAGGCAACGTCAGCGCGCCGAGCACGGCATTCAACCTGACGGTCGACACGACGGCGCCGGCGATTCCGACGGTGAACGCAACAGATGGTACGTCGCTGTCGGGCACGGCCGAGGCAGGCGCAACGGTCAACATCGACACGAATGGCGACGGCACGCCGGACGCGACGGTGACGGCCGATCCGAGCGGCGCGTGGACGTACACCCCGTCGACCCCGCTGCCGGTTGGGACGGTGATTGGTGTGACGGTCACCGACGCAGCAGGCAATACGGGTCCGTCTGCATCGGTGACGGTGACGGGCGACACGACGGCGCCTGCGGCACCGGTCGTCGTTAGTGTCACGGACGACGTGGGTTCCGTTGTTGGTGCGATTACTTCTGGTGGTGCTACTGATGATGCGACACCGACATTGAGCGGTACGGCAGAAGCCGGCAGCACGGTGAGCGTCTATGACGGCACGACGCTGCTGGGCACCACGACGGCAGACCCATCCGGAAACTGGACGTTCACGCCGACCACGGCGCTGGGTGAAGGCGCGCACAGCCTGAGCGTCACCGCAACGGACACCGCAGGCAACGTCAGCGCGCCGAGCACGGCATTCAACCTGACGGTCGACACGACGGCGCCGGCGATTCCGACGGTGAACGCAACGGACGGTACGTCGCTGTCGGGCACGGCCGAGGCAGGCGCAACGGTCAACATCGACACGAATGGCGACGGCACGCCGGACGCGACGGTGACGGCCGATCCGAGCGGCGCGTGGACGTACACGCCATCGACTCCGTTGCCGGTTGGCACGGTGATCGGCGTGACGGCCACTGACGCGGCAGGCAATACGGGTCCGTCTGCATCGGTGACGGTGACGGGCGACACGACGGCGCCTGCGGCACCGATCATCGGCACCGTGACGGACGATGTGGGTTCCGTTGTTGGTGCGATCGTCTCTGGTGGTACCACTGATGATGCGACGCCGACATTGAGCGGTACGGCAGAAGCCGGCAGCACGGTGAGCGTCTACGACGGCACGACGCTGCTGGGTACCACAACAGCGGACCCCTCCGGAAATTGGACCTTCACGCCGACGACGGCACTGGGTGAAGGCGTCCATAGTCTGACCGTCACCGCAACCGATACTGCAGGCAACGTCAGCGCGCCGAGCACGGCATTCACCCTGACGGTCGACACGACGGCTCCTGCACTGCCGACGGTGAACGCAACGGACGGTACGTCGCTGTCGGGCACGGCGGAAGCGGGCGCAACGGTCAATATCGATACGAACGGCGACGGCACGCCGGATGCAACCGTGACGGCCGACCCGAGCGGCGCATGGACGTATACGCCGTCGACCCCGCTGCCGGTCGGCACGGTGATCGGCGTGACGGCCACCGATGCAGCGGGCAATACGGGTCCGTCCGCATCGGTAACGGTGACGGGCGACACGACGGCGCCTGCGGCACCGATCATCGGCACTGTGACGGACGATGTGGGTTCCGTTCTTGGTGCGATCGTATCCGGCGCCAGTATTGATGACGCAACGCCTACGCTTGCTGGCACGGCGGAAGCGGGCAGCACGGTGAGTGTCTACGACGGCACGACGCTGCTGGGTACCACAACAGCGGACCCTTCCGGAAACTGGACCTTCACGCCGAGCACGGGTTTGGGAGAGGGTGCACATGCGATCACGGTGACTGCAACGGATACGGCAGGCAACGTGAGTGCTCCGAGCGCATCGTTCGCGATCACAGTCGATACGACAGCACCGGCGATTCCGACGGTGAACGCAACGGACGGAACGTCGCTGTCGGGCACGGCCGAAGCAGGCGCAACGGTCAATATCGATACGAACGGCGACGGCACGCCGGATGCAACCGTGACGGCGGACCCGAGCGGCGCGTGGACGTACACCCCGTCAACCCCGCTGCCGGTCGGCACGGTGATTGGCGTGACGGCCACCGACGCGGCAGGCAATACGGGTCCGTCTGCATCGGTGACGGTGACGGGCGACACGACGGCGCCTGCGGCACCGATCGTGGTTAGCATCACGGACGATGTGGGTTCCGTTGTTGGCGCGATCGTTTCCGGCGGCAGTACGGATGACGCAACGCCTACTCTTGCTGGCACGGCAGAAGCGGGCAGCACGGTGAGCGTCTATGACGGCACGACGCTGCTGGGCACGACGACGGCGGATCCGTCTGGAAACTGGACGTTCACGCCGACCACGGCACTGGGTGAAGGTGCACACAGCCTGAGCGTCACCGCAACGGACACCGCAGGCAACGTCAGCGCGCCGAGCACGGCATTCAACCTGACGGTGGACACGACGGCGCCGGCGATTCCGACGGTGAACGCGACGGACGGTACATCGCTGTCGGGTACAGCCGAAGCGGGCGCAACGGTCAACATCGACACGAACGGCGACGGCACGCCGGACGCCACCGTGACGGCCGATCCGAGCGGTGCATGGACGTACACGCCATCGACCCCGCTGCCGATCGGCACGGTGATCGGCGTGACCGCGACCGACGCGGCAGGCAACACCGGCCCGTCCGCATCGGTCACGGTTGCAGACCTGACGGCACCGGCTGCACCGATCATCGCCACCGTCACGGACGACGTCGGTTCGATCGTCGGACTCTTGACGACTGGTGCTACGACGGACGACACGACCCCGACGCTTGCCGGCACGGCAGAAGCCGGCAGCACGGTGAGCGTCTATGACGGCACGCTGCTGCTGGGCACGACGACGGCAGACCCGTCCGGAAACTGGACGTTCACGCCGACCACCGGCCTAGGTGAAGGCGCACACAGCCTGACCGTCACAGCAACGGACACGGCAGGCAACGTCAGCGCGCCGAGCGCGTCGTTCGCGGTCACGGTCGATACGACCGCCCCGACCGCGACGGCCACGCTCACGACCCTGACCGACAACACCGGCGTGCCCAACGACTGGATCACCGGCGACACGACCCCAACGTTGGGCGGCACGCTGAACGCGGCGCTCGGCGCGGGCGAGGTCGTCCAGGTCAGCCTCGACGGCGGCGCACACTGGACCAACGCGACCGTCAGCGGCACGAACTGGACCTGGTATACGCAGGGCGTGTTGTCCGCGGCCGACTACACGGCGACGGTGCGCGTCGTCGATGCGGCGGGCAACCTCGGCCCGACGACCTCGCAGCTCTTCACGATCGATCCGAATGTCGCACCGGTCGTGTCGGCGCAGTCGTCGGGGAACCTGCTCGGGATCATCGGCGCGAATCTGCTCAACCTGATCGATTTCAGCACGCAGCAGGCGTTCTCCGCATCGGACTACAACAACAACCTCGATCACGTGACACTGCACTACGGCGGATTGATCGGCCTCGGCGCGCTGCAGTTCAACGCGAACCAGGCGCTGGCGAACGAGTTGGGGCTGCACTTCAACGTCGTCAACAACCCCGGGATCCTCGGCTTGATCGGGCCGTCGTCCGACCTGACGATCACGGCGGCCGACGGCGGCACGATCGACAACCTGAAGCTCAACGAGTTTCTCGGTTCGATCACGCTGAACGGCGGGCTGATCAGTATCAGCGCGCTCGACAGCGTGACGATCTCCGCGACCGACAAGACGGGCCTGTCGGCGTCGGCCACGGCCGGTCAGTTGCTGAATGCGAACCTGCTCGGCTCGACGCAGTCGACGTCGATCATCGAGGGTACGTCGGGCAGCGACACCGTCACCGGCACGTCCGGCAACGACCGCCTGTACGGCTACGGCGGCGACGACGTGCTGAACGGCGGCGACGGCAACGACCTGCTGCGCGGCGGTGCCGGCAACGACACGCTCAACGGCGGCAACGGCAACGACATCCTGATCGGCGGCGCCGGTAACGACACGCTGACGGGCGGCGCCGGCACCGACGTGTTCCTGTGGGAAGTCGTCGGCGCGGACAACACCGGCGGCAACGGCCAGGACGTCATCACCGACTTCCAGCTGGCCAGCGGCCCGAACGATATGAGCGGCGACAAGATCGATCTGTCGAAGCTGCTGGTCGGTTACACGGCCGATGCGGACGGCCCCGCGCACTACGTGGACGGCGTGCCCACGATCGATGCGGGTGACACGATCGGGCAGTTCCTGTCGGTGACGAACGTCGGCGCCGATACGGTGATCAGTATCGACCGCGACGGCGCCGGGACGGCGTTCGGTTCCGAAACCCTCGTCACGCTGAACAACGTGACGACCAACCTGGAGACCCTGCTCGCGAACCAGCAGATCATCGTCTGACCGCAGCGCAACGGGGAGGCCGGCCTGCCTCTCCGACACGGCGAGCCCCGTCGCATCGCGACGCGGGCTTGCCCGACGCATATCCATCCCCGCGGCAAGCGGGGTCTGCTTTGCCGGACGGCTCGCCGCCGGCGTCCCGATGATGCTCAAGACAACCGCTCGTTTCAGCTACACCTTGCGTCGCGCCGTTTGCGCGGTGCGTGCCGTTTTCCATCCAGGCCATGTGTTGTTCGCGATCGCGTTGCTCGACACCGCAGCGGCGGCGTTCGCGTCGTCGTCGCCGCTGCCGAGCGGCCGGTTGACCGATTCGTTCGAGACCGCGGCGCGCGCACCGGCCGACACGGTCCATGCGGCCGCGGCGCCGTCAGCGCATTCATCGCCACCCGCGCCACCCGCGCCGCCCAGGCCGGCCGCTGCGCCAGTGCGGACGGCGATGGCGACGGCGTCGTTCGTGCCGCTGCCGGCCGGCATGCCCGCTGCCGCACCGCGCCGGCATGTGGCGCCGCCGTTGCCGCCCGTGGACCCGGCGCGGCGCATCGTCCTCGCGAACCTGTCCCGCGCGATGGCGCCGATCGATCCGCAAGCGCCGGTTTCGCCGCTGCATGACGGGATGACGGCAGGGGTGACGACGATCACGCCGGACAGACCGGACGCGTTCGATGTCCCCGCTGCCGGCCGCGTCGAGGATGCCGAGGATGCCGCCGGCGACTCGGGCGAGACGCTGCGCATCGCGCTCGATCGTCTGACGCTGCGCGACGCGGTCGGCGTCGCGATCGCGCGCCATCCCGACATCGGCCGCGCGCATGCGGAAGTGGCGCAAAGCGTATCGGAGGTCGAGGTCGCGAAGGCGGCCTGGTACCCGAAGATCGACTACGGCGTGCGTCCCGGCTATGGCGGCAGCTTCGGCAGCAACGGCAACCGTACCGGCACGCGCGCATCGATCGGCGTGTCGCAGTTGCTGTACGACTTCGGCCGCACGTCGGGCCGGATTTCCGCGGCGGACGCGACGCGCAGCCAGAAGCAGTATCAGCTGGCCGACACGATCGAGACGGTCGCGTACCAGACGGCGTCGACGTTCGTCGAACTGGCCGCCAGCCAGGACGTCGTCGCCGCCGCGCGGCGCCAGGTCGTCGCGCTGAGCGACACGCGCACGAAGATCCTCGATCGCGTGCGGGCCGGACTATCGGTTTCGTCGGACCGCAACCTGGTCGAACTGGCGATCCTGCATGCGCAGGCGGAAGTGCTGAAGGCCAACACGCGTTTCGACGTCGCCGCCGCGAAGCTCACCGAACTGATCGGCGCGCGCCCGCGGCGCGTGGCGAATCTCGGCGGCACGGTGGATTTCGTCGGCGATCTCGGCTATGCCGGCGGCGACATCGAGCGCACGCCGTCGGTGCTTGCCGCGGCGGCGGCCGTCGATGCGGCCGATGCGCGCGTGCGGGTCGCGCAGTCGGAGCGCTTCCCGTCGATCGGTATCGGCGCGAGCCGTTCGATATCGAGCGGCCGGCCGAACGCCACCAACGACACGTGGATCGGTTTCGCGGTGAGCGGCAATTACTCGCTGGGCGGCCTGGCGAAACACCAGATCGCGGCCGCCGAAGCCGAACTGCGCGCGAACCGCGAAAGCCTCGAGAACCGGCGGCTCGTCACGCGTAGCGCGCTCAAGTCGGCGGAGATCGAAGCGTCGGGCGCCGCGGCGCGCCTGAACAGCTACGAGAAGGTGACCGCGCTGTCGCGGGCGTCGCGCGACCTGTACTGGCAGGAATACATCCTGAACAAGCGTACGTTGACCGATGTCGTGAATCCGGAGCGCGACATCTTCGAATCGGAAGTCGAGTCGATCAACGCACTCGCCGACGGCGCGATTGCGCGCATCAAGGCATACGTGGCAGTCGGCAAGTTCGTCGAATTGCTGCGCGAACACGAGGGGAGTCGTCATGAATGATGCGTTTCGCGCCGGCCGCGATGCCGGCGCCGACGTCGCACGCTGGGCCGACCCGCTGATTTTCGCGGCGCGGCATCTCGGCCTGGCCGTTTCGCCGGAGCAGGTGCGCGGCGCGGCATCGTGGGCGAGCGTCGCGGACCCGGACGCGGCCGTCGTCGAAGTCGCCGCGTCCGCAGGCCTGGCCGCGCAGTTCGTCGCATTGCCGCCGGCGCGGCTCACGCCGGCGATGCTGCCGGCGCTCGCCGTGTTCGACGATGCGCATGTCGGTGTGATCGTGTCGGTCGCGGCGGGGCGGGCGGTCGTTCAGTTCGTCTTCGACGGCAAGCCGCTCGAACGCGCGATCGAGCTGGACGCGCCGCCGCCGGCGTGGCCGGCCCGCGTGCTGATCGTCCATGAGCGGGTCGCGCGGCGTGACGAGCGCGTCGACGGCTACCTGTCCGTCAAACCCGACACCTGGCTGCACGATCTGTTCTCGGCGCAATGGAAGGTGTTGCTCGATCTCGGCGCCGGCTCGCTGTTCGGCAATCTGCTCGCGATCGCGACGTCGCTGTTCGCGATGCAGGTGTGGGACCGCGTGGTCCCGGCGCGGGCGACGCATACGCTGTGGGTGCTGGCGTCGGGTGTCGTGCTCGCGCTCGCGCTGGAACTGCTGCTGCGTACCGCGCGCGTGTCGATTGCCGATCATTTCGGCAAGCAGGCGGACCTCAAGCTGTCCGCGATGTTCTTCGCGCGCGTGCTCGACATCCGCAACGACGCGCGGCCGCGCTCGCCGGGCACGCTGGTCGCCCAGCTTCGGGACCTCGAACAGCTGCGCGAGCTGTTGACGTCGAGCACGATGGGCGTGCTGATCGACATCCCGTTCGTCGTCACGTTCCTGTTCATCATCTGGCTGCTCGGCGGGCCGCTCGCGTTCGTGCCGCTCGCGGCGATCCCGCTGCTGATCCTGCCGGGCGTGCTTGCACAGATCCCGCTGGCGAAGCTGTCGAACCGGGGGCTCGAGGAATCGGCGCTGCGCAACGCGATCCTGATGGAAGCGATCTATCGCGCCGAAGACATCAAGGCGTTGCAGGCGGAGCCGCGATTCCGGCAGCTGTGGGCGCATACGAATCGCGTGAATGCCGATATCGGCTTGCAGCAGCGCCGCCTGGCGGGCTTGCTGGTCAATCTCGCGCAGACGGTGCAGCAGCTTGCCTACGCCGGCGTGCTGGTTGCCGGCGTGTACGGCATCCTGGACTCGAGCCTGTCGTTCGGCGCCGTGCTCGCCTGTTCGATCCTGACGAGCCGCACGATCGCGCCGCTGGGGCAGATTCCTGCCGTGCTGTCGCGCATCCAGAACGTACGGGCGGGCAAGAAGGGGCTCGACAACCTGCTCGCGCTGCCGGTCGACCACGATCCGGCGGTCGATGCGTATCACAAGCCGGCGCTCGTCGGCCGATATCGCTTCGAGCAGGTCGGATACAGCTTCGATCCGCAGGAAAAACCCGTGCTCAGTATTCCGAATCTGTCGATCGAGCCCGGCGAGCGGGTCGCGATTCTCGGCCGGGTCGGCGCGGGAAAGTCGACGCTGCTGAGGCTGTTCGGCGGGCTCGCGACGCCGGTGCAGGGGCGCATCCTGTTCAACGACACGCCGATGCCGCTGATCGACGTCGCCGATGTCCGCCGCGACGTCGGGATGCTGCTGCAGGAATCGAGCCTCTTCTACGGCACGCTGCGAGAGAACCTGCTGATCGCGAATCCGCTCGCCAGCGACGACGCGATGCTCGCCGCGATGAAGGTCGCGTGCGCGGACCAGTTGCTGCTGCGGCAGCCGCACGGCCTCGACATGAAGCTGCGCGAAAGCGGCCTTGGCCTGTCCGGCGGCCAGAAGCAGGCGCTGATGCTGGCCCGCGTGATTCTGCGCTCGCCGAACGTGTTGCTGCTCGACGAGCCGACCGCCTCGCTCGACGAGGCGACCGAGCGGGCGATCGTCGAGCGCCTGCAGCAATGGCTGGGCAATCGCACGTTGATCGTGGCGACGCATCGTTATCCGGTGCTGTCGATCGTCGATCGCATCATCGTGCTCGATGGCGGACGCGTGGTGCGCGACGGTCCGAAAGACGAGGTGCTGGCCGCGTTGCGCGGCGCCGGCACGCCGGCGCCGGCGGCCGGCGGCTCGCGTCCGGTGGCGGCGCAGATGGCGGGAGAGGCGCAATGAGCGATTTTCCGTGGTCGGCGCACCGCGTGCGCGAAGCGGCACCCGCCCGGCGGATGCTGTGGCTGATCGTCGCCGCGCTGACGATCTTCCTCGTGTGGTCCGTGTTCGCGAACCTCGACGAAGTCGCGGTCGGCGAAGCCAAGGTCACGCCGGCATCGAAAGGGCAGGTCATCCAGAGTCTCGAAGGCGGCATCCTGCTGGAGCTGGCGGTGCGCGAGGGCGACGTCGTCGACGCGGGCCAGCGGCTCGCGACGCTCGATCCGGTGCTCGCGCGCGCGTCGATGGAGGAAACGCTCGAGCGGATCACCGCATTGCAGGGCCGCGCCGCGCGGCTGTATGCGGAGATGAACGACCTGCCCGGCATCGACTTCCCGGCGGAACTCGCGAACGAGAAGGCCGTGACCGCGCGCGAGCGTCAGCTGTTCGTCGCGAACCGGCGCGCGTTTCGCGAAAACGTCGCCAACCTGCGCGAACAGTTGCGCCTCGCCGAGGACGAGCTTCGGATTGCGTTGCCGCTGCTGAAAACCGGCGCGACCAACGAGGTGGAAGTGCTCCGGCTGCGTCAGAAGGCCGCCGAATTCTCGACGAAGCTCGCGGCGGCGCAGAGCGAGTACTACGTCGCGCTGAAAGCCGACTACTCGAAGACGATGGCCGATCTCGAACCGTTGCTCAAGGTTCGCGAAGGCCGTGCCGATCAATTGCGACGAACCGTGATTCGTGCGCCGGCGCGCGGCATCGTGAAGGACATCCGCGTGTCGACGGTCGGCGGCGTGATTCCGCCGGGCGGCATGCTGATGGAAATCGTGCCGCTCGACGACCAGTTGCTGATCGAGGCGCGCCTCAGCCCTCGCGACATCGCGTTCGTTCATCCGGGGCAGGAGGCGACCGTGAAGATCACGGCGTTCGAATCGTCGATCTACGGCTCGCTGCCGGCGAAGGTCGAGCGGATTTCGCCCGACACGATCGAAGACCAGGTCGACCGGCGTGTGTACTACTACCGCGTCTACGTGCTCACGCAGCATGCGTATCTGGAAACCCGCGACGGCAAGCGGCATCCGATCCTGCCGGGCATGGTCGCGACCGCCGAGATCCGCACCGGGCGCCGCACCGTGTTCGACTACCTCGTCAAGCCGCTGAACCGGGCCGCCGAGGCGTTGCGCGAACGCTAGTGCGCCGGGCGCGGCAGGATCATGCGGGCGGCGCCGAATCGCTGCCAGCGGTGGGCGTAACCCGGGTCCCGTTGGCTTGCCCCAGCGCGTTGAACCCGAGCGATGCCACGCTGCCGCCGGTCAGTCATCGCGACCGGCGCCGTACCTGGGCGGTGTCGGCGCCGACACCGGCCGATTACCCAGCCGGTCGAGCACCGCCTTCCAGTCGAACGGCAGCAGCGCGTGGTAGTCGAGCCCGCGGGCGGCCATCTTGTCGATGAATCCGTCCTGCACGCGAGCGCATGCTTCGCTCATCTCCGGCGCAACGCCGCCTTCGCGCAGCGTGTCGCACACTTCGCGCATCTCGGCCGCGCGCCGGCGGCCATGCTCGGCGACGCGGCTGATCAGGTAGCCGGGCAGGTCGGGCCGCGTCGCGAACGTGTCGAAGGTCTGCCGCAGCGACGCGAGCACCAGCGCGTCCGCACCATACGCGCGGGCCGCGCTCAGGCATTCGACGGTGAGCGCCTCGATCCCCTTGATCATCACGCTGCGGCACATTTTCGCGGCCGATGCGGCGCCGACGCGTGTCGACACGGCCTGTGCAGCGAAGCCGAGCGTGGTCAGCTCGCGTGCGATCGCGTCGGCCGACGGACCGGCCAGCAGCATCGGCACTGCGAGGCCGTGCGGCGGCACGGGCGCCATCACCGCCGCTTCGACGTAATGGCCGCCGGCGGCTTCGATCAGCTGCTGGCCGTGCTGCTTCAGTGCCGGCGATACCGAGTTGAGGTCGATGAACGTCTGGTCCGCCCGGATGTGCGCGGCGACCGCGGCGGCGACTTCCGCGTCGGACGATGCCGTCACGGCCGACACGATCCATTGCGCGTCGCGGATCGCGGCGGCAACCGTCGACGCGGCTTCGACATGCACGCGCGTAGCCTTGTCGCGCATCGCGCTCGCGGTCCTTGCATCGTCGAGCTGCCGGTCGTACATCGTCACGCGGACGTTGCGCGCGGCGAGTGCGCCTCCGAGCAGGCTGCCCGCTTCGCCGAAGCCGATGAACGCTATCGTCGGGTCGATCATGCGTGTCGCTCCTGATGAAGGTGATGCGCGGGCTGGCCGTCCGGTATCGCGACGCGTGATGGCAGCGTCGCGCTTCGGCCGGCAGCCGCAGGGTATATCGATCGAATTGTGCGGCAACGCATGTGGCGGGCGCGATGCGAATCCGGCGCGGCAGCCATGCGCTTTCGTTATCGCGCAGCGGCCGTAGCGTGCGGCGTGCGCGCGACTTCGGTCGCGACCACACGGATCGCATCGATCAACGCGCGTGCCGCCGGCGACGGTGGGCTGCCGGTGCGTGTCATCAGGCCAATGTCGCGGGCCGTTTCGCGCATCGGCACGTCGAGCACGGCCAGCAACCCCGCGTCGCATTCGTAGCGCAGTTGCTGCGCGGACAGCACCGCGAGCATGTCGCTATGCAGCAGCAGGCCGCGAATCACCGCGAGATCGGCACTTTCGACCGTCGGCATCGGCGGCTTGAGTTTCATGCGCCGGAACAGCGATTCGAACAGCCCGCGCGCGGGCGAGTGGCTGCGCGGCAGGATCCATTGCGCGCCGGCGAGGCTCGCGAGCCCGAGGTTCCGGACGCCGGCGAGCGGATGATCGTGCCGCGCGAGCACGACGAGGTTCTCGGACATCAGCCGCTCGTTTTCGAGGTCGCTCGCCGGATCGCTCGTGCGCAACGCACCGAGGATGAAGTCGACGTCGCCCGCGCGCACGCCGGCAACGAGCGCCTCGTAGGCGCTTTCGTCGGTGATCACGCGCACCTTCGGAAAGCGCGTGACGACGCGCGCGACCGCTTCGGGCAGTATCAGCGTGCGGCCGAGCGGCAGCGCACCGACGGTCACGATGCCCTGGATGCTGCCGTGCAGCGCGGCGACGTCGTCCGCGACGTGCCGCAGTTCGTTCAGCGCGCGCCGCACGTGCAGCAGGAACGTCTCGCCGTCGGCCGTCAGCAGCAGGCCGCGCGGATGTCGATGGAACAGCGCGAAACCCGCGCCGCTCTCGAGAATCCTGATCGCGCTGCTGACGGCCGGCTGCGTGACGCCGAGCGCACGCGCGGCGCTCGGCATGTGCCGGTGCCGTGCGAGCGTCGAGAACAGCTGGAGCCGCCGCGTGTTGAGCAGGTACGCGGGCAGACCGCTGTCGGGTGACGCGCGGCGGCGCGACTGGCGCAGCGCACACCAGTTCGCGAGCGCGCCAAGTTCGGCGATCACGCGCTCGCCGCGCTTGAGCACCGCACGACCGACCGGCGTTGCGAGCATGCCGGACGGCTTGCGATCGAACAACGCCGCGCCGACGGCCGTTTCGAGTTCCTGCACCGCGCGCGTGACGGCCGACTGCGCGCGAAAGAGCGTCGCGGCGGCGCGGCTCACGCTGCCCGTCTCGGCAACGCGCCGCACCGCGTACAGGCAGGCAAGATTCGGAAGTTCGGTGTTGTCCATGGGCGTTCGGGCAGTGTGCGTCGCCGGCGGCGGCACGCGCGACATGCGTGCCGCCGTACGGCCCGCGCAGGCGATGCAGCGGGTTGAACGACTTTACCGGAACGGTGGCCGCGCAGCTTGCGTCGTGCTTGTCGATCCATCTGTTTTATTTATCGGCTGCGAATCGCCGGGCGACCGGTTGCGGCGCATGCGCCGCCGAACGCCGACGCGCGCGCGCCATATCCGGCGGGCTTCCGAGCCATCGGAGGCGCGGTTCGCATGCAGGTTGAAAGCCTGCCGGATAGGCGGCCTCCCCAAAATATAAGGGTTTACCCTGACTGTGTTGCATCGCCTGCGCCTGAGTAATTTCAATCCCGGGCGCCGCAAGCACGCGGTTGCCGGCACATCGGACCGCCATCTGATTCATTGTTCGTCCGATCACGAAAAGGGGCTGGCGTGCGGCGCGGCACCTGCAACTACGAGCGAGGCAGCGTAATGGGACGACAGCACATCATTGGAGCCGGCGCATCGGCGGGCGCATCGGCGCGCAGCACGCGGCTGTCGGACACGATCCGCGCGGGCATTCGCGGCGGCTTCGCGGGCGCGGTGCTGATCTGGGTTTACGAGGCGCTCGTGTGGGTCGGCGCGCAGCACCTGATGCCGCTCGCCGGCATCCCGCGCAACGCGACGGGGCTCGTGTTCGGCAAGGCCGCACAGGACGCGCTCGGCATCGGCGCATACTTCATCGGCACGGCGATCCATTTCGTGTTCGCGCTGTCGTGGGGCATCGTGTTCGCGGCGATCTGGCCGTGGTTCCGCCGGCGCGGCTTCGAGGCGACGTTCGTCGCGCTGTTCTTCGCGATCGTCGCATGGATCGTGATGCACGCGCTGATCATGATCGCGTCGAGCAATCATCCGGACTATTTCGACCCGAACGTGATCATCGGCGGGTTCATGTCGCATTTCGTATTCGCCGTTCCGCTCGCGCTGGTCGTCAAGCGCAGCCTTGCGATGCAGCCGGACGGCCGCGCGTAGCGAGCGAACGCGCACACATTCAATCGGCAACGGCCGGCACGGCCGGACCGCATCAGAGCATCACGAAGGAGCATTGGCATGGCACGGATTATCGGAGGCGTCGCGGCCTCCCACACGCCCACGATCGGGTTCGCGTTCGACAAGAACAAGCGCGACGATCCGGTCTGGGCGCCGATCTTCGAAAACTTCGCGCCGCTGGCCGCGTGGCTCGCCGACAAGCGTCCCGACGTGCTGCTGTTCATCTACAACGACCACGTGACGTCGTTCTTCTTCGATCACTACTCGGCGTTCTCGCTCGGCGTCGGGCCGCAGTGGCATCCGGCGGATGAAGGCGGCGGCGCGCGCGACCTGCCGCCGGTCGCCGGCCATCCTGCACTCGCCGCGCATATCGGCCAGTCGCTGATGGCCGACGAGTTCGACATGTCGTTCTTCCAGAACAAGCCGCTCGACCATGGCTGCTTTTCGCCGCTGTCGGTGCTGTGTCCGCACCGCCCCGACTGGCCGGTACAACTCGTGCCGCTGCAGATGGGCGTGCTGCAGTTGCCGGTGCCGTCCGCGCGCCGCTTCTACCGGCTCGGCCAGGCGCTGCGCCGTGCGATCGAAAGCTTTCCGGAGGACCTGCGCGTCGCGATCGTCGCGACCGGAGGACTGTCGCATCAGGTGCATGGCGAGCGTTCGGGCTTCAACAATCCCGAATGGGACGCGCGTTTCCTCGATCTGCTCGAGCGCGACCCCGAGCGCCTGGCTGGCATGCCGCTCGGCGAATACGCGGCGCTCGGCGGCTTCGAAGGCGCCGAGGTCGTGATGTGGCTCACGATGCGCGGCGCGTTGCCGGCGGGCGTCGTGTGCCGGCACCGCGGCTACTACCTGCCCTCGATGACGGGGATTGCGACGGCCGTCTACGAGCCGGCGGACACCGACGTCGACGAGGCGGCGGCCGAGCGTCACCGGCAACGGATCGCGGCCGAACTCGCCGGCGTCGAGCAACTGCCCGGCACCTATCCGTTCACGATCGAGCGGGCCGTGCGTGCGTACCGGATCAACGACTATCTGCACCGGATGATCGAGCCCGCGCATCGCGCGCAGTTCGTGAGCGACCCCGAAGCGAGCTTTGCCGCGGCGGACCTCAGCACGGAGGAGCGCGACCTGATCCGCCGGCGCGACTGGCTCGGCCTGCTGCGCTACGGCGTGATCTTCTTCCTGCTCGAAAAGCTCGGCGCGGTGACGGGCGTATCGAACCTGCATATCTACGCGGCAATGCGCGGCGAATCGCTGGAGGATTTCCAGCGCACGCGCAACGCGCCGGGCGCGCTGTACTCGGTGGCTGGCAAGAGCGCCGGGCCGCTCGGCTGGGACGGCGCGGACACGCCGGGCAACACGTAACGCAGGACGAAGGCGCCCGGGATCGCGGCGCCTGCGGGACCGGGAGGCCGACACGCCGGAAGTGTGCCAAACCATATAAATAGGATGACGAATCGATAGGTCGATCGTCGCCAAGGAGACAGGAGAGTCATGATGGCAAGTGGAAAGACAATCGACATCAAGTCGTTCATCGACGAGCGGCCGGTGTCGCGTTACCAGTGGCTGCTGGTCGTGCTGTGCTGCCTCGTCGTGATCGCCGACGGGATGGACGTCGCGATCATGGGATTCGTTGCGCCGTCGGTGATTCGCGACTGGGCGATCTCGCGGCCGGAGTTCGGCCTCGTGATGAGCGCGGCGCCGATCGGACTCGTGATCGGCGCGCTGCTGGCCGGCCCGAGCGCCGACCGGTTCGGGCGCAAGCGCGTGCTGATCGCGTCGGTGTTCCTGTTCGGCGTGTTCACGATCTTGACCGCGCACGCGCACTCGCCGTTCGAGATGGCGATGCTGCGGCTGCTGACCGGCATCGGTCTTGGCGCGGCGATGCCGAACACGACGACGCTGTTGTCGGAGTACGCACCGCAGCGGATGCGCGCGCTGATGATCACCGTGATGTTTACCGGCTTCAACCTCGGCTCGGCGCTGATCGGTTTCGTTGCCGGCTGGCTGATTCCGCTGCACGGCTGGCGCTCCGTGCTGCTGTTCGGCGGCGCGCTGCCGCTGCTGCTGATTCCGCTGCAGTTGTGGCTGCTGCCCGAATCGGCGCGGCTGCTGGCCGTGCACGGCGCGCCGTCGCAGCGCATCGGCGCGCTGCTGAACCGCGTGTGCGGCGGTCGATTCAGCGGCGACGAGACGTTCGTGTCGAACGAGCCGCCGCTGCCGACGCGCAAGCCGATCGGCGTGCTGTTCTCGCAAGGCTACGGCCGCGTGACGCTGTCGTTGTGGATCACCTATTTCATGGGTCTGCTGGTGATCTATCTGCTGACCGGCTGGCTGCCGACGCTGATCAAGGACGCGGGCCTGTCCGTCAGCACGGCCGCGAACGTGACGGCGATGTTCCAGATTGGCGGCACGATCGGCGCGATCGGGGTGGGCTGGCTGATGGATCGCGTACGGCCGGCGCCGGTGATCGGTATCGCGTATCTCGGCGGCGGGCTGTGCGTGGCCTTGCTCGCATGGGCCGGTGCGTTGTCGTCGTCGCTCGCGCTGCTCGTGTTCGCGGCCGGCTTCTGCATGAGCGGCGCGCAGACCGGGCTGAACGCGTATGCGCCCGGTCGCTATCCGACGGTTGCACGCGCAACTGGCGTGAGCTGGATGCTCGGAATGGGCCGCTTCGGCAGCATCTTCGGCTCGGCGATCGGCGGCGCGCTGCTCGGTTTCGGCTGGAAGTTCGACGCGATCCTGTCGATGCTCGCGGTGCCGGCGGTGCTGGCGGCCATCGCGATCATGACGACGCAGCGTGCGGCCGCACCCGAACCGCAGGAACTCGAAAACCCGGCGCACTGACGCACGTCGCACACCGCCGTCCGGCGCGGTCGTCGGCAGGGTGCCGGACACCTCATCAAATGCAGGAGCATCAATGATCATCGACATCCACGGCCACTACACCACCGCGCCGAAGGCGCTGGAAGCGTGGCGCAATCGCCAGATCGCGGCGCTCGGCAGTCCGTCGGAGCAACCGAAGGTGGCCGAGCTGAACATCAGCGACGACGAACTGCGCGAATCGATCGAGCACAACCAGCTGCGGCTGATGCGCGAGCGCGGCCTCGACCTGACGATCTTCAGCCCGCGCGCGAGCTTCATGGCGCATCACATCGGCGACTTCGCGGTGTCGAGCACGTGGGCGGCCGTGTGCAACGAGCTGTGCCATCGCGTCCATCGCCTGTTTCCCGATCACTTCGTGCCGGCCGCGATGCTGCCGCAAAGCCCGGGCGTCGATATCGCGACCTGCATTCCGGAGCTCGTGCGCTGCGTCGAGGAATACGGCAACGTCGCGATCAACCTGAATCCGGATCCGTCCGGCGGCCACTGGACGAGCCCGCCGCTGTCGGATCGCTACTGGTACCCGATCTACGAGAAGATGGTCGAGTACGACATTCCCGCGATGATCCACGTGAGCACGAGCTGCAACGCGTGCTTCCACACGACCGGCGCGCACTATCTGAACGCCGACACCACCGCGTTCATGCAGTGCCTGACCTCCGACCTGTTCCGCGATTTCCCGACGCTGCGCTTCGTGATCCCGCATGGCGGCGGCGCGGTGCCGTATCACTGGGGACGGTTTCGCGGGCTCGCGCAGGAACTGAAGAAGCCGCTGCTGAAAGACCATCTGCTGAACAACGTGTTCTTCGATACGTGCGTGTATCACCAGCCCGGCATCGATCTGCTGACCGGCGTGATTCCGGTCGACAACATCCTGTTCGCGAGCGAGATGATCGGCGCGGTGCGCGGCATCGATCCGGAAACCGGTCACTACTACGACGACACGAAGCGCTACATCGACGCGTCGTCGCTCGATGCGCAAGCGCGTCACAAGATCTACGAAGGCAATGCGCGGCGCGTGTATCCGCGTCTCGATGCGCAACTGAAGGCGAAGGGACTTTGATCATGACTGAACTCGGCGTGGTGTACCGCACGATCCAGCGTGCGGACCAGGATGTGGCGGCGCGGCTCGGCGCGCTCGGCTCGGCGACGGTGCACGAGGCGATGGGCCGCACGGGGCTGATGAAGCCCTACATGCGGCCGATCTATCCGCGTGCGCACGCGTCCGGTACGGCCGTCACGGTGCTGCTGCATCCGGGCGACAACTGGATGATGCACGTGGCAGCCGAACAGATCCGGCCCGGCGACGTGGTCGTCGCGGCAATCACCGCGGATTGCACGGACGGCTATTTCGGCGACCTGCTCGCGACGAGCTTCAAGGCGCGCGGCGCGCACGCGTTGATCATCGATGCCGGCGTGCGCGACGTCGCGGTGCTCGAGGCGATGCAGTTCCCGGTCTGGAGCAAGGCGATTTCGGCGAAAGGCACGATCAAGGCGACGCTCGGCTCGGTGAACGTGCCCGTCGTATGTGCGGGCGCGCTCGTCCACCCCGGTGACGTGATCGTCGCGGACGACGACGGCGTGGCCGTGGTGCCGGCCGCGCGTGCGGCGCAGGTGCTCGAGAAGGCGGCGGCCCGCGAAGCGAACGAAGCGGCGAAGCGCGCGAAGCTCGCGTCCGGCGTGCTCGGCCTCGACATGTACGACATGCGCGAGCCGTTGCGGCAGGCCGGCCTGCGCTACATCGACTGATGCGGGCGGACGCGATGATGCAGACACCGGAAGCGGCTGTGGCCGTCACGGGCATTTCGTCGATGGCGACGCGGCCGGTGCTCGCGCGGCTCGCCGCCGCTTACGAGCGCGACACGGGCACACGCGTCGCGATCACGTCGGTGGGCGGCGTCGACGCCGCCCGGCGCGTGCGCGACGGCGAGCCGTTCGATGTCGTCGTGCTCGCGACCGATGCGATCGAGCGGCTCGCGGCGGATGGCCACGTCGAGCCGGGCAGCTGCGTGGACGTCGCGCGATCGGGCATCGCGGTCGCGGTCGCGAGCGGCGCGCCGCGGCCGGACATCGGTACCGAAGCTGCGTTGCGCGATGCGATCCTGAGCGCCGGCCGGATCGGCTATTCGACCGGGCCGAGCGGCACGCACCTGATGCGCCTGTTCGCCCGCTGGGGCATCGCCGACGCGATCGCGCCGCGCATCGTACAGGTCTCGCCCGGCGTGCCGGTCGGCGCGTTGATCGCATCCGGCGACGTCGAGATCGGCTTTCAGCAGATGAGCGAGCTGATGCACGTGCCGGGTGTCGAAGTTGTCGGCGCGCTGCCCGCCGCGGCGCAGGCGGTGACGGTGTTCGCCGCCGCAGTCTTGGCCGTCGCGCACGACCGCGCGGCCGCGGCGCGGTTCGTCGCGTATCTGGCGTCGCCGCAAGCCGCACACATCAAGCGGGAATACGGGATGGAGCCTGCATGACGCCGATACGACCGGATCGATAAACGAATCGGATGGGATTCGCCGTTCTTCGCAACGGGTTCCCGCGATGAGTTAGTTATGCTGATGAAGTGGTGAGTGACGATCCGGATCGCGCGATCCATCGAAGAATCAATACAGCTCGCCGTGCCGCCCGGCCCGGGCGAGCGGCATATCCAGCAAAAGACAGGAGACAAGCATGCAGACGAAATGCAGGGCAGGGCGGATGGGGCGCGCATGGCGTCGCGCGGCGTGCGTAAGGTGCGATGCGCTGACCAGGACGCTGGCGATCGGCATCGTATGGCTGTGTGCTGCGTTGACGGGCTGGCCGAGTGCAGCGAATGCAGCAAGCGCCGCCGGACTTGCGAATCTTCCCGCGGTGATGCCCGCGATGTCGTGCCCGTCGGTCGCGGCGCTCGACCTGAGCGGCGCGACCGACGGCACCGTCACGATCACGTCGGCGGTGCTGCTGCCGGCTGGCACGGTCGTCGGTAACACTACATTGCCGGCGCCGGTGTGCGACGTGAAGGGTACGATCGGCCCGGGCGCGTCGCTGTTCGAACTGCAGCTGCCGACGCAGGGCTGGACGCAGCGTTACCTGCAGACCGGTTGCGGTGGTCTGTGCGGCAGCCTGTCCGTCAACGCGCCGATGGCATCGACGTGCGTGCCGGTGACGAACGGGACGATCGCAATGGCCGCGACCGACATGGGCCACGAAGGCGGCAACGACGGCTCCTGGGCGCTCGACCCGAAGGCGAAGCTCGACTTCGCATACCGCGCCGAACACGCAACGGCTCAGGTCGCGAAGGCGATCATCGGCAAGTTCTATGCACGGCCCGCGCGCTATGCGTACTTCGACGGCTGCTCGGACGGTGGCCGCGAGGCGCTGATGGAGGCGCAGCGCTTCCCCGACGACTTCGATGGCATCGCCGCCGGTGCGCCGGCGAACGACCTGATCGTGCAGAACACGTTCCACCATGCATGGCCGAACGCGGTCAACACCGACCCGAAGACGGGCAACGCGATCCTGCTCGCCGGCAAGCTGCCGATGCTGCACGCGGCCGTGCTGAAGGCGTGCGACGGGCTGGATGGCGTGGTCGACGGCGTGATCGACAACCCGCGCGCGTGTCGGTTCGATCCCGCGACGATCGTCTGCGCGCAAGGCCAGTCCACCGCGACCTGCCTGACGCCGCAGGAAGCCGACGTCGTCCGCCGGATTCACGACGGCGCGACGACCGCAGATGGCACGCGGCTCGAGCCGCTCGTCTCGCGCGAATGGGGCTCCGAGCTGAACTGGACGCTGTTCGTGCCGGCGACTGCCACCGCACAGAGTGGCACGATCGGCTTCGTGCTGCCGTTCCTGCGCTATCTCGACTACTACAACGCATCGTATCCGTCCGCCGCGATCGGCGATTTGAAGTTCACGCTCGACGGATTCGCGAAGACGGTACCGGTGTCGAACTACCTGGCCGCGACCGATCCTGACCTGAGCCGGTTCGCCGGGCGCGGCGGCAAGCTGCTGATGTGGCACGGTCTGGAAGACCAGCATATCTCGCCGCGATCGAGCATCGAGTACTACGAAGCAATGAAGCGCTACATGGGCGACGCAAGAGTCGACCGCTTCGCGCGCTTCTACCTGTTCCCGGGCGTTGCGCACTGCGGCGGCGGGCAGGGGCCGAACGTGTTCGACATCCTGTCGCCGCTGATGGCGTGGACCGAGACGGGCGCGACGCCGGGCCGGATCGTCGCATCGATCGTCGACGGAAACGGTAATACGACGCGCACGCGTCCGGTGTTCCCGTATCCGGCTACCGCGCGCTACACGGGCACGGGCAGCACCGACGACGCGGCGAACTTCGTCGCCGATACGCCGAAGGCCGACCCGTTCGTCGATCTGCACTGGGCCGGCGAATGGTTGTACTCGCCGGGTTACGAAGCGCAATGTCAGGCCCAGGGTTCGCAACTCGTTTGCAAGGGCGGAAACGGCTGGCACGCGTATCGTCCGTGACCCGACGGCGGTACACGCCGATCACGACAACTCATACATTCAACAAGGCAAGGAAGGAGACGGATCGATGAAGAAGCAGGCATCACGGGTCGCGCTGACCGCCATCGCGATGGCGGCGGCTGCACCAGCGTTCGCGCAGAGCAGCGTCACGCTGTACGGGATCGTCGACAACGGGATCGGCTACCAGAGCAACGCGACGGCGCTCGGCTCGACGAGCGGCGGGAAGTCGGTGGTCAGGACGAACCAGGGCGTGTGGGCCGGCAGCCGTTTCGGCTTGAAGGGTGCGGAGGATCTCGGCGGCGGCACGAAGGCGATCTTCACGCTCGAATCGGGTTTCAACTCGAGCACCGGCGCGACGCAGTACACCGATGCGATGTTCGGGCGGCAGGCGTGGGTCGGCCTGACCCATGCGACCTACGGTACGCTGAGCGCGGGACGGCAGTACGCGTCGTACTACCAGACGATGTCGGCGTTCAGCCCGACGACGTGGATCACCGGCTACTACGGCGCGCACCCGGGCGACGTCGACGGGCTCGACACGATTTACCGCGCGAACAACACGCTCGAATACACGTCGCCGAAATGGTACGGGCTGACGCTGAGCGGCTCGTATTCGTTCGGCGGCGTGGCCGGCAGCACCAATGCTGGTTCGACATGGGCAACCGGCATCCAGTACGCGGCCGGCCCGCTCGGTGTCGGCGTCGCGTTCGAGCGCGTGAACAATTCGAATACGGCCGGCGGCACGTGGGGGGCGAATTCGACGACGTCGAACGGCGGCGCGCAGGTGGGCGTGTCGGCGCTCACGAACGGCTACCAGACCGCGAAGGCGCAGCAGCGGTTCGCGGTGGGCCTGAGCTACCGGTTCAGCGACGCGTGGGATGCGACGGCCACGTACACCAACACCCAATACATCCCGGGCACGGCGTCGAAGTTCGTCAACACTGCGATTTTCAACACGGCCGGTGCGGTGCTGCACTGGAAGCCGTCGGCTGTATGGGATGTCGGCGCAGGTTATGCGTACACGCGTGCGACCGAAGCGAACGGCATCACGGACAGCGCGCAGTATCACCAGTTCAACCTGTCGCAGTACTACTCGCTGTCGAAGCGCACGGGGCTGTACCTGCTTGAAGCGTATCAGCACGCGAAGGGCAAGACGCTCGGCACGAGCGGCGCGGGCAGCATCGTCGACGCGACCGCGACGCTGGGTGACGGGTTCAACTCCGCGCCGTCGTCGACCGGGAGCCAGTTCGCGTTCGGCGCGGGCATCATTCACCGGTTTTAGCCCCGCCGCGCGCGTTCCGGCGCTGGACAACGGCGGCGATACGTACGCGCGGCGTGGACACACGCCTGGCCCCGCGAATTGTCGAATCGCGCCGAAACCGGATAAACAGCGCGCAACTGTAGTTCGTCGGACTATTTCCCTGACGACACGAACATCGGTCCCCCGCTTGCCCGCATGAAATTGTCATGCTAGTTTTTCATGAAATTTCAAGGCGAAATTTTCACGGGAGCCCGCATGTTCGTGCAGTCCGACCGTCACGTCGCAAGCTACTACGCCGGTACCTATCCGGCGCCGATCCCGCATCGGCCGGCGCTGGACGAACGCATCGACGCCGACGTGCTGGTCGTGGGCGCGGGCTTCAGCGGCCTGCATACGGCACTGCGGCTCGCGCTTGCCGGCAAGCGCGTCGTCATGCTCGAAGCCAGCCGCGTCGCGTGGGCCGCATCGGGCCGCAACGGCGGGCAGGCGCTGCTCGGCTGGTCGTGCGACATGCAGCCGCTCGAGGAGGCGCTCGGCCGCGACGGCGCGCGCCTGCTGTGGGACAGCATGCGCTGGGCGGCGGCCGAGGTGCGCGAACTGCCGGCGCGGCACGGTTTCGACATCGACTACCGGCCCGGTAGCCTGTGGGCCGCGGTGCGGCCGCGGCGCGTCGCGATGTTGGCGCAAGCGCGCGACGAGGCGGCCGAGCGGTGGGGCTACGACCGGCTGCGCCTGATCGGGCGTGACGAGATGCCCGAGTGGATCGGCGGCACGCGCTATCTCGCCGCGCTCCACGATCCGGAGGCCGGCCACCTGAACCCGCTGAAGCTCGCGCTCGGCCTCGCGCGGACGATCGAGCGCGCGGGCGGCCGCATCTTCGAACGGAGCCGCGTGCTCGACTGTCGCGAGACGGCGGGCGGCCATGTCGCCCGCACGGCGTGCGGCGAAGTACGTGCGGACGTGCTGGTGCTCGCCTGCAATGCGTACGTCGACCGGCTCGACCGCGACCTCGCGCGCCGGCTGCTGCCGGTCGGCACGTACCAGGTCGCGACGGCGCCGCTCGCGCCCGACGTCGCGCGTGCGCTGCTGCCGCGCAACAGCTGCGTGATCGACAACCAGTTCGTGCCCGACTATTTCCGCCTGAGCCCCGACAACCGGCTGCTGTTCGGCGGCGGCTGCACGTATCTCGGCGGCATCCCGGCCGATATCGCGGCGGCGACGCGCCCGCACCTCGAACGCGTATTCCCGCAACTGGCCGGCGTGCCGCTCGACTACGCGTGGGGCGGTCACATCGACATCAGCATGCGCCGCACGCCGGACATCGGCCGCCACGGGCAGCGCTTCTGGCTGCAGGGTTTTTCGGGGCACGGCGTGCTGCCGACGCTCGCCGGTGCGCGCGCGGTGGCCGACGCCGTGCTCGGTGACGCCCGCCTGCTCGCGCAGTACCAGCGCATCCGCAACCCGCGCTTTCCGGGAGGCGACCGGCTGGCCGCACCGCTCGAAGCGATCGGCAAGGCCTGGTACCGTCTGCGCGATACCGTTTGATTGCACCGGAATCCATCATGAACGAACAGGAAGAGATAGAAAGTCTGGCGATCCTGATCCGCGACCTGCGCAAGCATCGCAAGGTCACGCTGAGCGATCTCGCCGAACGGATCGGCCGCTCGGTCGGCTTTCTGTCGCAGGTCGAGCGTGGGCTGTCGCGTCCGACGGTCGCGGATCTCACCGCGATCGGCGAGGCGCTCGGTGCGCCGACCACGTATTTCTACAGCCTGAGCAAGCCGCGCAGCGTGCCGTGGGTCACGCGGCCCGGCGAACGCCGCACCGTGTATTACGCGGCCGGCATTACCGACATCCTCGTGTCGCCGAACATGCGTTCGCGCTTCTCGATCCTCGAAAGTCATCTCGGGCCGGGCGCGAGCAGCGGCGAGCGGCCGGTCGACGACAGCGACGAGCAGGGCGGCTTCGTACTCGAAGGAGAACTGACGATCTGGATAGACGGCGACGACACGCCGGTCACGCTCGGCCCGAACGATGCGTTTCAGCTTCCCGCGCACAAGCGCTTCCGGTATGCGAACCTGACCGACGCGCCGACCCGCGTGATCTGGGTGTTCACCTGAGTGGCCGGTGGTGTCGGAGGTCGCCGCGCCACGCATCCTGTTTGCAGTACTGATCGACATGCGGCGTGCGTTGCACCATGCGCCGCATCAATCCGGTTCGCCGCGCTGCGGCGCCGCCATACGAGACATGGAAAGGATGAGACATGGCTGACGTCGTTCCCGCGCTGGTCGGTGAAGTCCGCGCATTCCGGCAGGCGCACCCCGAGATCCGTTATGTCGACCTGATTTGCCTCGATCTCCCCGGGCATTTCTACGGCAAGCGCTATCCGATCGACGCGCTCGAGAAAATCGCGGCGGGCGCGCTGCTGAAGCTGCCGCAGAACTGCGTGCTGCTCGGCACGCAGGGCGGCCTCTACAAGATCGGCGACTACTGCTTCAACGACGGCGATCCCGATGCGCCGCGCCGCCTGATACCCGGCACGCTGAAGCCGGTGCGCTGGGAGCGGCAGCCGCTCGCGCAGATGCTGATCAGTTCCGACGGCACCGATTCCCCGATCGAATTCGAGCCGCGCGAGGTGCTCGCGCGCGTGCTGCGGCGGTTCGCGGCGCGCGGCATCCGGCCGGTCGTCGCATTCGAGCTCGAGTTCTACCTGTTTGCCGCGCAGCTCGAGCAAGGCATGCCGCAGTATCCGCGCGACCGCCTGAGCGACGACCGCGACGATCAGCCGAACATGCATATCGAACGCCTGTCGCGCTTTTCCGACGTGCTGCACGAGATGGTCGACGCCGCGCGCGAGCAGGGCGTCGATGCGACGGTGATCACCGCGGAGCTCGGCCCCGGTCAGTTCGAGATCAATTTCGGGCATACCGACGACGCGCTGCGCGCGGCCGACTGGTCGGCGCTGTTCTGCCGCAGCACGCGCGGCGTCGCGTTGCGTCATGGCTATCGCGCGAGCTTCATGGGCAAGCCGTACTTGCACGCGCCGGGCAGCGGGATGCACGTGCACGTGAGCCTGTACGACGAGGCGGGGCGCAACCTGCTTGCCGCGGACGGACAGCGGCCGCTGCGGCATGCGGTGGCCGGCTGCCTCGCGCTGCTGCCGCATTGCATGCCCGTGTTCGCGCCGAATCACAATGCGTTCCGGCGCTACGGGTCGATGGTGAACGCGGCGAGCCGCGCGAGCTGGGGGTTCGAGGATCGCGACGCGTGCATCCGGGTTCCAGAGTCGGATGCACGCAATCTGCGGATCGAGCACCGGCTCGCGAGCGCGGATGCGAACCCGTACCTGGTGCTTGCGGCGATCCTCAGCGGGATGGAGTACGGGCTCGATGCGCGGCTCGAGCCGATCGCACCGCTCAACGAGGATCGCGGCAGCGGCATCGATTTTCCGAAGGAGATGCTGTCGTCGGTCGCCGCGATGCAGGATCATCCGGCCGTGAAGGACGGGCTCGGCAGCGAGTTCGTGATGGTGTACTGCGAGAACAAGCGGCAGGAGGAGCTGGATTTCCGCAACGATATCGGGGCGCGGGAGTATCGGTGGTTTCTGTGAATGCCGCGCATGGCGACGAAGCCGGTCAAGGCAGTGCGCGCCAGTAGCGCACTTCCTCGATCGGCGTACCGTCGATCTCGAAGGTCTTGATGTCGTCTTCGGAGACGAAGCCTTCGCGTTCATAGAATGCTCTTGCACGACGGTTTTCGACGAGTACCCAGAGCGATACCCATGCGTGGCCCGCGGCGTGCAGCGATCGGCATGCGTGCTCGACGAGCGCCGCGCCGATGCCTCGCCCGCAATGCGACGGGTGCAGATAGATCGCTTCGATTTCGCCCCACGCACGATCCTTGTCGGCGTCGCGCGTCGGGCCATAGGCGATCCAGCCTGCCGCGTCGTCGCCTGTGAACGCGAGCGCGACACGCGGGCGACCGGCGTCGAGCGCGCCGCGCCACAAGGTCGTGCGTTTTTCGACCGAGAGACCGGCGAGGAACGGGGCCGGCATGATGCCCGTGTAGGTGGCCTGCCACGACGCGACGTGGATGTCGGCGATGGTCGGCGCGTCGGCGGATGTGGCCGCGCGGATGTCGATCGTCGTCGTGTTCGGTGTCATGCGTGCCCCGTGCGATCGGTTGCGGTATGCCGTGTGACTGCCTGGCCTTACTCGCCGAGCTTCGACGTCACGCATCCGGTGCTCGAGCATTCGCGCTCACGCTCGCGCAGGAACGACAGCCGCGACTGCGTCATGTCGTTCGCGCACTGGATATCGACGAGGTAGCTGCTGCCGCGCGTCTCGCTGCACTGCGCGTCGCGTTGTTTCAGCCACGCGAGCTGGCCGGCCTTCAGCGTCGCCTGTTGATCGCCGCTCAGTTGCTTGCGCAGCCGGCCGTATTCGTCGTTGAGATCGCGGTCGGACTGCGCGAACTGCGTGCTCGTGCAATACACCTGGTCGAACGCGCTGCGCGGCTTCCCGCAGCCGGCCGCGTGCGCGGCGAACGGAACGGCGAGTGCGAGCAATGCGGAGGAGGCGAGCAGATTCTTCTTCTTCATGGTGATGCTCCTGGCTGGGTGAAAACCGTCGAATCCGACGGGCGATGATGTCGTTTATTCGGGTGTCGTACATGCGTCGATGCCGCCGGCGATCGCGGCGGACAGGCGCTGGATCGTCTCGCGCCGCGCGAGCCGCGCTTCTTCGTCCGGATTGACGATCACGCCGGCTTCGACGAGCACGGCCGGAATCGGCGCGGTACGCAGCACGACGAGATCGTCGAAGCGATGGATGCCGAGCGACGGATCGATCAGCGGCCGGTTCTCGCCGCGGATCGGCTGTGCGTGATAGAGCGAAGGCCGTTCGCCGGCCGCGACCAGCCGCTCGGCGATCGCCTTCGCGCAGCGCAGGCTCTGCGCATAGTGCGGATTGCGCGCCGACACGAACACCGAGAAGCCGCGGAATTCGCGTTGCCGGCCCGCGTCGATGAACTGCTGCTGCATCGAGTCGTGATGGATCGACACGAACAGGTTCGCATCGGGCGCCTGCGTCGAGCGCTGATCGAGCGCGATCTCGCGGCCGTCCGCCGACGTGCGCAGCACGCGGTCGCCATGCGCGGCGAGTTTGTCGGCGACCGCGCCGGACAGCTCGAGGTTGTACAGGTATTCGACGCGGCCGCTCGCACCGGTGGAGCCCGGATGCGCCGGCGTATGACCGGTGTCGACGACGATATGGCGCCCGGTCGCGGGCTCGGTCACGGGCGTGCCGGCGGTATCGGCCGCGTGCAGCGCCGGCGGTGCGCCGAGCAGCGGGGCGCACGCGAGCACGCGCGCGGCGGCGCGTACGAGCGGGCGAAGGCGTCGGAGGGTTCGATGCGTCATTGTTGTTGTCGAGGCGGGCGTACGGCGCGTCGATCGGCGCGCCACCGTCGGCCTGCTCAATGCAGTCGGAATGTCGCGCGATTATAGCGGGTGGCGGTGGCGCTGCAGTGACGAAACGGCAGTTGTCGCACCGGCCGAAGGCCGAGGCTCGGGCCGGCCGCGCGGGGTGGCGAGCATGGCGTGCGCATGTCGGGATGGCACATGCGCAGCCTGCGGCCGGCGGCGCGCGCCGCTCAGTGCGGCAGCGCTTCAGCCTCGGCCCAGCGCTTGAACGAATCGAGACGCCGGCGCGTCTGCACGAGATAGAACGCGCCGATCAGCGGTTCGAGCAGCCAGCGCAGCCAGGACGGCTGCGCACGGAAGTGGTACGTGAACTTCACCTCGGTCGATCCGGGCGTGTGCTCGGTGAAGTTCCAACTGCCGCTGAAGCGTTCGAGCACCTTCGGCCCTTCGACCATTTCGACGGCGGCGACCTGCGGCGGACGGTACGAGATGTAGCGCGACACCATCGTCGCGCCCGACTGGCTGCGGCAGAACGCGTCGACGCCGACATCGGCGGTCGTTCCGTCGAGCAGATACGCATCGACGAGGAAGTTGTCCCACACGAGCCGCCGTCCGTAATCCTGCGACCACGTGAACAGGCGCCTGCGATCGACCCCGACGGTCCGGCTGACTGAGATCCTCATGAGGGCGGGCGCCAGCGGCGCGGATTGGGATGCGATCGAGTGTACCGCGCCAAAAACACGTGTTTCGTCAGACTTCGTCAAGTCGAGCGTGTGCTCGAATACGCTCGATTGACGCATCTCGGGAATTACCCTAGGATTCATTTCAACCCTTCGGGACAGACCCGGAGCGTTTCAATCTCTTGAGGGAGCCTCATGAGTACGCAACAGAACCGGCGCTTCGACGCGCTCGTTTTCATCGGTCGTTTCCAGCCTCCGCATCGTGGTCACCTGAACGTGCTGAAGTCGGCACTGAGCCGGGCCGAGCGCGTGTGCGTGCTGATCGGGTCGACCGACAAGCCCCGCACCATCAAGGATCCATTCTCGTTCGACGAGCGCCGCCAGATGCTGGCTTCGCTGCTCGATACGTCCGAGCGCGACCGCGTGACGATCGCGCCGCTGCAGGATTCGACCTACAACGACGGCGACTGGGTGCGCTGGGTGCAGGAGGCCGTCGCGTCCGCGCTCGGCGATATCGCGCAGCGCAAGGTCGGGCTGATCGGCCACGAGAAGGACGCCACGTCGTATTACCTGCGGATGTTCCCGCAATGGGAACTCGTCGACGTCGACGCGACGGAAGACATTTCCGCCACCGAAATCCGCGACCAGTATTTCGCCGAACGAACCAACAGCTTCGTGCAGTGGGCCGTACCGGAGCCGGTGTTCGGCTGGCTCGAGCGTTTCCGTACGCAGCCGGAATTCGCGCAACTGAAGTCGGAAGCGGAATTCATCGCCGCGTATCGCAAGGCCTGGGCCGCCGCGCCGTATCCCGTCACGTTCGTGACCGTCGACGCGGTGGTCGTGCACTCCGGGCATATCCTGCTCGTGCGCCGCCGCAGCGAACCGGGCCGCGGCCTGTGGGCGTTGCCGGGCGGATTCGTGAACCAGGACGAGCGGCTCGATGCCGCCTGCATCCGCGAGCTGCGCGAGGAAACCGGCCTCAAGCTGCCGGAGCCCGTGTTGCGCGGCTCGATCAAGGATCGCCAGGTATTCGATCACCCGACGCGTTCGCTGCGTGGCCGCACGATCACGCATGCGTGCCTGTTCAACTTTCCGACCGGCGAGCTGCCGCGCGTGAAGGGTAGCGACGATGCCGACAAGGCGCGCTGGGTTCCGCTCAACGAATTCGCGCAGATGCGCAACGTGATGTTCGAGGATCACTTCGACATCGCGTATCACTTCCTGGGGAAGCTGTGACACGCTGATTCCCCGCATTCGGTCCGCCGCGACAGACGCGGCGGCACTTCAACGGCCTAGAGGAGCTCTAGCCATGCAAAACGATCCCGGCGGCTTTGCCGCGGTTCTCTCCAATCCGATTCTCAATACGGATTCGTACAAGGCTTCCCACTTCCTGCAATATCCGCCGGACGCATCGGCGATGTTCTCGTACGTGGAATCGCGCGGCGGCCGCTACGACCGCACGCTGTTCTTCGGCCTCCAGATGCTGCTGAAGGAATATCTGTGCAAGCCGGTCACGCACGCGATGATCGACGATGCGCGCGATTTCTTCGCCGTGCACGGCGAGCCGTTCGACGAAGCAGGATGGCGCCATCTCGTCGAGCACTACGACGGCTACCTGCCGGTAAAGATCCGCGCGGTGCCGGAGGGTTCGATCGTGCCGGTGCACAACGTGCTGATGACGGTCGAGTGCGAGGATCCGCAGGTGTTCTGGCTCGCGTCGTATCTCGAGACGATGCTGTTGCGCATCTGGTATCCGGTGACGGTGGCGACCCGCAGCTGGCATTTGCGCCAAACGATTCGCCGCTTCCTCGAAAGGACCGACGACGATCTCGCGCAACTGCCGTTCAAGCTGCACGACTTCGGCGCGCGCGGCGTGTCGAGCGCGGAATCGGCCGCGATCGGCGGCGCCGCGCACCTCGTGAGCTTCATGGGTTCGGACACGGTGCTCGGCGTGCTGGCCGCGAACCGCTTCTATCGCGAGCCGATGGCCGCCTATTCGGTGCCGGCGGCCGAGCACAGCACGATCACGTCGTGGGGGCGCGCAGGCGAGGTCGATGCGTATCGCAACATGATCGGCCGCTTCGGATTGCCGGGCGCGATCGTATCGGTCGTGTCGGACTCCTACGATCTGTTCGCCGCACTCGATCTGTGGGGCGGCGAACTTCGGCAGGCGGTGATCGATTCGGGCGCGACGCTCGTCGTGCGCCCCGATTCCGGCGACCCGGTGACGATCGTGCTGCAGACGGTGCGGGCGCTCGATGCGTCGTTCGGGTCGACCGTGAACGGCAAGGGGCGGCGCGTGCTGAACCGCGTGCGCGTGATCCAGGGCGACGGCGTCGACGAGCGGTCGATCGAAGCGATTCTCGTCGCGCTCGACGAGGCGGGCTACGCGGCCGGCAACGTCGTATTCGGCATGGGCGGCGCGTTGTTGCAGCGCGTGAACCGCGATACGCAGCGCTTTGCGATGAAGTGTTCGGCCGTCCGGCGCGGCGGCGTGTGGCACGACGTCCGCAAGGATCCGGTCACCGATCGGGGCAAGCGCTCGAAGCCGGGGCGGCTCACGCTGCTGCGCAATCGCCGCACCGGCGAGTATCGGACGGTGACGCTGCCGGTCGCGTGGGACGATCGTGCGCTGGAAGGCGAATGGGACGAGGCGCTCGAGACGGTGTTCGACACCGGGCGTTTGCTCGTCGATACGTCGTTCGCCGAGGTGCGGGCGAGGGCGCACGCGGGGGAGGCGTGACGCAGGCGGCGGGGCATCCCGCCGCGGCACGGCCGCCTCGCGTCACTTGCCGGCCAGCACCCGGCCGCCGGCATCCGCCGGCGCGCCGTCGCGTTCTACCCCACGCGCCGCGTCCATTGCCCGCGCAAGCGCATCGAACACGACGGGCCCCTTGCAGCGCGACACGTTGAAGCGCATGTACGACGTCGCGCTGCGCGACGCGCTGAACACGTTGCCGGGTGCGAGCACCACGTCGTGGTCCAGCGCGTGGCGTGCGACGCGCGCGGCGTCGAGCCCGTCCGGCAATTGCGCCCACACGAACAACCCGCCGCGCGGCTCCGTCCAGATCGCGAGGCCGGCTCGCGCGAGGCGCCGGATCGTTTCGCCCATCGCATCCGCGAGACGCGCGCGCAGGCTGTCGAGATGGCGTCGGTACGTGCCGTCGATCAGCAGCCGGTGCACGACGTTCGCGCCGATCTGCGCGTTGCCGAACGATGTCGCGAGTTTCAGGTCGACGAGCGCGTCGATCCATTCCGGGCGTGCGGCGATATAGCCGCAGCGGATCGCGGCCGACAGCGTCTTCGAGAAGCTGCCGATCGACACGACGCGCGACAGTCCGTCGAACGCCGCGAGGCGCGGCGCGGGCGTGCTCTCGAAATCCGCGAAGATGTCGTCCTCGACGATCAGCAACCCGTGCTCGGCCGCGAGCGTCAGCAGCCGGTGCGCGACGGGCGGCGCGAGCGTCGCGCCGGTGGGGTTGTGCAGTGCCGCGTTGGTGATGTACAGGCGCGGCCGGTGCTCGGCGAGTACTTGCTCGAAGCGCACGAGATCGGGGCCGTTCGGCGTGAACGGCACGCTGACGATCCGTGCGCGGTGCGCGCGCAGCAGCGCCTGGAAGTTGAAGTAGCACGGATCGTCGAGCACGACGGTATCGCCGGGTTCCAGCAGCAGGCGGCACACGAGGTCGAGCGCGTGCGTGCCGCCGTCCGTCAGCATGATCTGCGCGGGTTCCGCGTGCACGCCGTGCTGCGCGAGCCGCCATGCAAGCTGCTGGCGCAGCGCGGGCAGGCCGAGCGGCGTCGCATAGTCGGTCAGCGCATCGGATTCGTCGCGCGACACGGCGCGCAGCGCGCGACGCAGGCTTTCGTCGGGCAGCCACGACGACGGCAACCATCCGCAGCCGGGCTTCACCGACGTCGGCGCCGCTTCGAGCGACTGGCGCGACAGCCACAGCGGATCGAGCTCGCGATCGAGGCGCGGGCCCAGCTCGGCGAGCGCGAGCGGCGGGGCGTGGCCCGACACGTAGAAGCCCGAACCGCGCCGTGCGACGAGCACGCCTTCGCTCGCGAGCCGCTCGTACGCATCGACGACCGTCGATTTCGACACGCCGAGCGCGTCGGCCATCATCCGGATCGACGGCACGCGCGCACCGGGCATCAGCGCGCGGCTCGCGATCCGCGCGCGCAGGGTATCCATGACGGTTTCCACACGCGTGCGCGACGGCGCGGGCGGAGCGGGAATCGGGGCGGAATGGCTCATGGCGAACGATGAACTGTACGGCCGGTTGTTCAGTACAGTTTGTCTGAATTGTATTGGGCTGTAGCTTACGCCGTTTTGGCCGGCGGCGGATCATCGGTCATCCATCTTCCATTCAGGGTTGACCGTGCAAAAGACGACCGACGGATGGCTCAGCGGCATGCTGGGCGTCATCATCTTCAGTGGCTCGCTGCCCGCGACGCGTGTCGCGGTGCAAGGGCTCGACCCGCTGTTCCTCACGTTCGCGCGCGCGACGATCGCCGGTGCGCTCGGCCTGCTGCTGCTCGTCGTGCTGAAGCAGAAGCGGCCGTCGCGTGCCGAGGCCGTGTCGCTGGCCGTCGTCGCGCTCGGTGTCGTGGTCGGGTTCCCGTTGCTGACGGCGCTTGCGCTGAAGCACGTGACGTCGGCGCATGCGATCGTGTTCGTCGGGCTGCTGCCGCTCGCGACCGCGCTGTTCGGTGTGTGGCGCGGCGGCGAACGGCCGCGGCTGCCGTTCTGGATCTTCTCGATCGTCGGCAGCGGCGCGGTGGCCGCGTTCGCGCTGCGCAACGGCGGGCAGGCGTCGGTGCTCGGCGATGCGCTGATGCTGGCGGCGATCATCGCGTGCGGGCTCGGTTATGCGGAAGGCGCGCGGCTGTCGCGCCAGCTCGGCGGCTGGCAGGTGATCTCGTGGGCGCTCGTGCTGTCGCTGCCGCTGATGCTGCCGCTCGCGTGGCTGACTTGGCCCGCGTCGTTCGACGGCGTCGACGCCGCCGCGCTGTGGGGGCTCGCGTACGTGTCGCTGTTCAGCATGTTGATCGGCTTCGTGTTCTGGTATCGCGGGCTTGCGCTCGGCGGGATCGCGGGCGTCGGCCAGTTGCAGCTGCTGCAACCGTTCTTCGGCCTGCTGCTCGCGGCCGGGCTGCTGCACGAGACGGTGCCGCCGTCGATGGTCATCGTGACGGTCGTGGTGGTCGGCTGCGTGGCGGGCGCGAAGTACTTCTCGAAGATGGCGCCCGTGCAGCGCGCGGGGTAAGGCAGGCGCCGCGACGTGCCGTGCATCGGGCCGACGTGACCCGATGCGAGGCCGGCGGCAACGCGATGGCTGCCGATGCGCACGATCGCGAGCGTGAACTCGGCCCGAAGCAAAACGGCCAGGCTGCCGCTAGCGGCAAGCCTGGCCGTTGGCGTTCGTCACGCCGTACGCGTGTTACTCGAACGTCTCCAGCGCGAGCAATTCGCCGATCGTCTGCCGGCGACGAATCAGTCGCGGCGTACCGCGATCGACCAGGACTTCCGGCGCGAGCGGCCGGCTGTTGTAGTTCGAGGACATCGACGCGCCATACGCGCCCGCGTCGTGCAGGAACAGCAGGTCGCCGATCTGCGGCTGCGCGAGCTTGCGGTGCGTGACCACCCCGCCGGCATCCTGCGTGAACACGTCGCCCGATTCGCACAGCGGGCCGGCGATCGCGAGGTCGACGAGCGGCCGGCCGGCGGGCAGCGCGCCGTCGTGCGCGTGCACCGATACCGCGTGATAGCTGCCGTACATCGACGGGCGCATCAGGTCGTTGAAGCCCGCGTCGATCAGCACGAAATCGTGTTTCGGCCGACGGTTGACGGCCTGTACTTCGGTGACGAGCGTGCCGGCTTCGGCGACGAGAAAGCGGCCCGGTTCGATCTCGATGCGCACCGGATGGCCGAGATGCCGTTCGATCCGCTTGCGCGCGGCGTCCCACTGGCTGAAGTAGTGATCGACGTCGACACGCGGCTCGCCGTCGCGATACGGGATCGACAGGCCGCCGCCGGCCGAGATCGCGTCGATGTCGTGGCCGAGCGACGTGACGAGATCGACCATCGCGTCGCACACCTGCGACAGGTGGCCGTAGTCGACGCCCGAACCGATGTGCATGTGGATGCCGACCAGCTTCAGCCCGTACTGGCGCACGATCTCGATCGCGCGCGGCACGTCGTCGATCCAGATGCCGTGCTTGCTCTGCGGGCCGCCGGTGTTGGTCTTGTTGCTGTGGCCGTGGCCGAAACCGGGATTGACGCGCAGCCACACGCGGTGGCCGGGCGCATGCTCGCCGATGCGCGCGAGCATGTCGAGCGAACCGGCGTTCACGGTCACGCCATGCTTGAGCACCGCCGCGAGCGTCGGGCGATCGATCAGATCGGCCGTGAACACGACGCCTTCCGGCTCGCCGCCCGGGCTGAAACCGGCCGCGAGGCTGCGTTCGATCTCGCCGAGCGACACGGCGTCGACACACGCGCCTTCCTCGCGCATCAGCTTCAGGATATGGACGTTCGAATTCGCCTTCTGCGCATAGCGGATCACGTCGAACTGGCGCAGTTGGGCGATGCGGTCGCGGATGACGTCGGCGTCGTACACCCACAGCGGGGTGCCGTATTGCTGCGCGAGCGTCGCGAGCTGGCGGGAATCGAGGGACATGGCGGATGAATCGGATCGAATGAACGGACAACCGGATGATGCGCCTGATTGGCTATACGGTAAAATGCCTATCTATCGATATTCGATTCATTTTTGATATATACGATCATGCTGACGCACCGTCATATCGAGGTTTTTCGTGCGCTGATGGTCACCGGCAGCACGACGCGCGCGGCCGAGATGCTGTACACGTCGCAGCCGACCGTCAGCCGCGAGCTGGCGCGGATGGAGCAGGTCGTCGGCTTTGCGCTGTTCGAGCGCGCGCACGGCCGGCTGCGCCCGACGATGGCCGCGCTCACGCTGTTCGACGACGTGCGGCTCGCGTATGTGGGGCTTGAACGCGTCGCGGCGACGGCCGCGCGCCTGCGCGAGTTTCGCGACGGGCAGCTGTCGGTGATCGCGTTGCCGGCGTTCGCGCACGCGATCCTGCCCGGTGCGTGCCGGCGCTTTCACGACGCGCATGCGGGCGTGAGCGTATCGGTCGCGACGCAGGAGTCGCCGGTGCTTGAGGAGTGGCTCACGGCCCAACGTTACGACCTCGGGTTGACCGAGCACGACGTCGCGCCGGCCGGCACCGTGCTCACGCCGCTGCTCGAAGTCGACGAGGTGTGCGTGTTGCCCGACGGCCATCCGCTGCTCGCGCAGGACGCGATCGACCTGCCGGATCTCGCCGACCGCCCGTTCGTGAGCCTGTCGCTGAACGATCCGTACCGCATCCTGATCGACGAGGCGTTCGCGCAGCTCGGCGTCGCGCCGCGTTCGGTGGTCGACACGCCGTCGGCGGTGTCGGTGTGTGCGTTCGTGCGGCAAGGGCTCGGGGCCGCGATCGTCAACCCGCTCACGGCGCTCGATTTCGTCGGCCGCGGCCTGCACGTGCGGCCGCTGACGCGCTCGTTTCCGTACCGGGTCAGCGTGATCGCGCCCGAGCACCGGCCGAAGAACCTGCTCGTCGACGCGTTCGTCGATGCGCTGCGGGGCGAAGCGAAGGCGATCCGCCGCCGGCTGGCCGCCCACCTCGGCTAGCGGCACCGCCGTATGATGGGCGTTTCGCCGCCATCGACCTCATTTTCCGGAATCCCGTCATGACCGACGCATCGTCCTTCCTCGAACAACCGACTCTCGTCGGCGAACGTGTCGTCCTGCGCCCGCTCGACGTATCCGACCGGCAGGCGCTGCTGGACGCCGCGGCCGACGGCGAGTTGTGGAACCTGACGGTCACGGTCGTGCCGGGCGCGCAGACGGTCGACGCCTACATCGACACGGCGTTGCAGGGGAGAGCGGCCGGCACCGTGATGCCGTTCGTGATCGTCGATCGCGCGTCGGGCCGTGCAATCGGCAGTACGCGCTTCTGGAAGATCGATCGCAAGAACCGCAAGCTCGAGATCGGTCATACGTGGCTGAGCGAATCGGCGCAGCGTACGCGCGCGAATACCGAAGCGAAGTGGTTGCTGCTGGCTTATGCGTTCGACACGCTGCACTGCGTGCGCGTGCAGTTCACGACGGACGAGCTGAACGAGAAATCGCGCGCGGCGATCCTGCGGCTCGGTGCGAAACAGGAGGGCATCGTGCGCCACGAACGGATCATGCCGGATGGCCGCAAGCGCAACTCGGTGCGCTTCAGCATCATCGACGACGAATGGCCGGAAGTGCGTGCGCGACTCGAGGCGAAGCTGGCGACGTAACCGGTGACGCGGGACGCGCGACGATCGACGTGCGTCGCGCCGCCGGCAGGGAAGGCGGCAGCGCGACGGCGGGGGAAACGGTGCGCCGCGCACGATGCGCGGCGCTGCATCGCGTTACTGCGCCGATGCGAGGTGATGACGCTGCGCGAGCTTCTGCGCGTCCGCGTAGTGCGCCTGCAGGATCGGCAGCGACTGGCGGGCGACTTCCTTCAGCTTGGTGTCGCGGCCCGACGCGATTTCGGCCTGGAACGCCGAGATCGCCTTCTGCTGGCCGGCGAGCGCGACCTGTTCGATATAGGCCTTGTCGAACTCGGCGCCGCGCAGGCTCTTGATGCTGTTCAGCACGGTCGTGTCCGGGTCGTTGGCCGGCACGTCGACGCCGCGCGGGCTCGCCGCGCGCATCGCCTGGATGATCTTTGCATCGTCGGTCGACACGCGTTGCGCGAACGCCTTGACCTGGCTGTCCGACGTGCGCGAATCGGCGATGCGTGCCGCGTCGTGCTGGGTCGACACGGTCTTCGTGCCGTCCGTGATGAAGGCCTGGTCGGCTTCGTGAATGCGCGTCGCGGTTGCAGCCGGTGCAGCGGACGCGGCGGGCGCCGGTTGCGCGGTTTGCGCGGTCGCGGTCACGGCGACGAGAAGCAGGCCAGCGGCAGACAAGGCGAGGCGCGAAATATGGGGAAAGCGGTTCATGGGACCTCCTTTCGATCGGGGCTCTGGTTGAAAAACGGATCGTGCGATCCGTCGCTGTGCGAGAGACCGGGCGCGCCCGGGCCGGATTCGACCGCCGCTCTGCCGCGGCGCCGGTCGAATCCGGCCCGACCGATTCTAGGAGAGCGGTCGGGTAGCAGGTGCAACCGTGCTGTGGCTTGTGTAACGGTTGGTAAGACGAATCGATGGGCACGCGTGCAGCCCGGTAGTGCGTACCTGATGCGCATGCGTCGGCGGCAATTTTTGCGTGCGCGTGGCGCATGCAATGGATGAGATGCACGTGCGTGTCATCTGTATTTCGTCGGTGAGATGGCGTCGCGGCCGCGGCCGTCGCGGTGGCCGCGCGGCGGGCGAGAGGGCGGCGTGAGTGCGGGGCGTGGGTGACAGCGTTACACGCGATCGAGCAGCGCATCGAGGCGCCGCAGCAACGGCGTCGCGCAATGTGCCTGCAACGCGTCGGGCGCCGTGTAGCCCCACGCGACACCCTGAAAGGCGATACGCGCATGCCGTGCCGCGTCTGCGTCGCGGATTTCGTCGCCGACGTACAGCACTTCGTCGGCGCGCACGCCGGCCTCGCGAACGAGCGCGCGCAGACGGCGCGCCTTGCCGAACAGCGGAATGCCGCAGGCGAAATGGTCGACGCGCGCGCCGGCGCGCGGGCCGAGCCGGTCGCGCACGATCTCCTCGGTATTCGACGTGGCGATCGCGATGCGGATGCCGCGCGCGGCGAGCGCGTCGAACGTTTCGTCGACGCCGGGGAACAGCCGCACGTGCGCGATGCGCGGCCGCATCAGGCGGCGCATGTCGATCGTCACGCGCGGCACTTTCCACATCGGCACGTCGAGCGCGCGGACGATGTCGCGCGCCGACATGCCGCGCAGCGCTGGGCGCAGTTCGGGCGTGGCGTCGCGAAAGCCGTGCAGGCGCGACGCTTCCGACAGCGCCGCGAGAAAACTGTCGAGCGAATCGGCGAGCGTGCCGTCGAAGTCGAAGGCGATGAGGCGGTAGGTCATGAGGCGGCGTCTCGGTTTATCGGCGGATGCCATTGTCGCCGAATCGAGGATGGGCAGTGCGGCTGTTCATCTACGGCAGACCCTGGTGCCCCTTGTTCCGCACCCCACGGCGCGGTATCGTCGACGCTCCGCCTTCTGCCCCTCGAACTGGAGAACAGACGTGCCCGCTGCCACTTCCGCCACGCTGAGATTTTCCACCGACAAACGCGAACTCGACGTCGACGCGATCTTCGACTTCCTGCATCGCGACGCCTATTGGTCGCAGGGCATTCCGCGCGACGTGGTCGAGCGGGCGATCGAGGGCTCGCTGTGCTTCGGCGCGTATGTCGGCGACCGGCTCGTCGGGTTTGCGCGGCTCGTCACCGATCACGCGACGTTCGCGTATCTGTGCGACGTGTTCGTGCTGCCGGCCGAACGCGGCAACGGCTACGGCCGCGCACTGATCGACCATATATTCGCGCAGGAGATGGTGCAGCGGCTGCGTCGCATCATGCTCGTCACGACCGATGCGCACGAACTCTATCGGCCGGTCGGTTTCGGTCCGTCCGCGAACCCCGAGCGGCTGATGGAGATCCGCCGGCCTGACCTCTACACGAAACGCTGACGCGCGGCGCAGCGCATACAATACGCGCTTTCCGTTTTTGCCGAAGAGAAGCCATCATGACCGAACAGGAAGCCGAACAGCTCGCGACGCACCGCCACTACAAGGGCGGCCTGTACCGCTACATCGGCGTTGCGCGCCACTCCGAAACCGAGGAATCGGTGGTCGTCTACGAGCATCTGTGGCCGCATGCGCGCGGGCTGTGGGTGCGGCCGGAAGCGATGTTCAACGGCAACCTCGAAGACGGCACACCGCGTTTTCGCAAGCTGCGCGACTGATCCGCGGCCGGCGGCGCGTGCGCCGCAAGGTGGGCCGCTTGCGTGAGCGAGCGTACGCGCGTTACGTATCGGCGAGCGCCTTCATCAGCTCCGGCGGTGCGTGCCTGACCGTCACCTCCGGCGTGCCGTGCCACGCCGCGAGTTTCTTCACGGCCTTCGCGACGTCGGCCGCGAGCCCGGTGCCGAACCGCACGCCCGGCTCGACGTGCACGGCCTTCAGTTCGAACGTGCCGAGCGCGCGATGCGCTTTCGCATCGACGCGGCCGACCAGCCGGCCGCGATGCAGCACGGGCAGGCAGAAATAGCCGTAGCGCCGCTTGTGCGCGGGCGTATAGCACTCGATCGTGTAGTCGAAACCGAACAGCGTCGACGCGCGCCGCCGGTCCCACACGACCGGGTCGAACGGCGACAGCAGCGTCGTGACCGTCGAGCGCAGCGTGTCGGCAGCGGCCGCCGGCAGCAGCGCGTCGAGCGAGCGATGCACGTAGGCCGGTTCCTTCCAGCCGTCGATCTGCACCGGAATCAGGTCGCCGGCGTCGGCGAGCCGCTCCAGCTCCGCGCGGTACGAACGGCGCGGCAGCCGATAGTAGTCGGCCACCCAGTCCGCGCGCACGACGCCGAGCGCGCGACACGTGTAGTCGAGCAGCGCGGGCAGCACGGCATCGCGCGGCGGCAGGTCGCGCGCATCGTCCCAGTCGGGCAGCACGCGTTCGCGCACGTCGTACACGCGCTGGAAATTGCGGCGCTCCGACACCATCAGCTCGCCCGTCGTGAACAGCACTTCCAGGTGACGCTTCTCGGGCTTGCGATCCCACCAGCCGTTGCCCTTCGCGCCGTCCTCGCGCGCGAAATCGGCCGACCGTACGGGGCCTGCTTCGCGAATCCGCGCAAGCAGCCGTTCGATCTCCGGACGATTCTGCTCATGCCATTCGGCCGCATATTTCCAGCCCATCCCCGACGGATCGAGCATCTTGTAACGCATCAGCCCGAACTGCTCGATCGGCAGGAAACACGCTTCGTGCGACCAGTATTCGAACAGGCGCGCCTCGGCAAGATGTTCGTCGAGCCACTGCGGCGAGAAATCGCCGAGACGGCTGAACAGCACGAGATACGGGCTGCGCGCGACGACGTGGATGGTGTCGATCTGCAACTGCGCCATCCGGCGGATCGTGTCGAGCACGTCGGACTTGGTCGCCTTGCGGCGCGGCGGCGTGAGCAGGCCCTGGGCGGCGAGATGCAGTGCGCGGGCGGCGGCGGGCGAGAGCGTGAGCATCGGGAGGACGGTCGAGGGTGGCGATCGGGAACCACTTTAGCGCGAAAGCGGCGCGCGCGTGCGATGCGCGGCCGCAACGCGTCTGACAATGGTTGACAGATACGTTTTGCAAGTTTCCCTATAGTGCAGTTCATGGCGCGGCGACAAGTGCGCGCGACGATTCCGCTTCCGACGCACATATGTCCATGGCACGCAGGAAGCGAATCCGGGATTCCCAACCCCCATCGGGAGACCCGGAGCCCTGAGCGGACATCCATGCGGCTGTGCACCGGCCCCGTGTGGATGTCCGCTGATTTTTTTGTTTTTCCGGTTCGTCGTCCGTTGCCGCGCGACAGGTCATTGGCCGCATCGGCCGCCGCTTAATGCCGCCTATTGCCACCTATTGCCGCTTGCCGCGCGCGACTTCGTCGCCGGCGCCGGGCGGCAGCCGCCGCGTGATCGGAATCGACGCGAACGAGCACAGCCCGACCACCAGGAACGCGGGCCAGAAATCCGACCACACCATCGCCTGATGGCCCTGGAGCCAGTGCGACACGTGCAGCACGAGGCCGGCCACCGTCACGCCGAGGCCGAGCGACATCTGCTGCACGACGCTGCCGAGGCTCGTCGCGCGGCCTGCGTCGCGCGGAGAGATGTCCGCGTAGATCATCGAATTCAGGCTCGTGAACTGCAGCGCGGGGAAGATGCCGCCGACGAGCACGATCAGCCAGATCGCCCAGGTCGCCATGCCGGGATGGAACACGCCGTACGCGGCGATCGCCAGGCCCGCGAATGCCGCGTTGTAGATCAGCACCGTGCGAAAACCGAAGCGGCGCAGCGTATGCGTGGCCGTCGAGCGGCTGACCGCGCCGCCGAGCGCGGACGCGCACGTGATCAGCCCCGAGTGGAACGCACTCATGCCGAGCCCTTCCTGCAGCGCGAGCGGCAGCAGGAACGGCACCGCGCCGAGCCCGATGCGGAACAGCGAGCCGCCCACGACGCTCGCGTGATACGTCGGGATCTTCAGGAAACTGAGGTCGAGCACCGGGCGCTCCTTGCGGCGCGCGTACGGCACGTACAACGCGAGCATCGCGGCGCCGGCCGCGCACATGACGAGGGCGTTCGAGCGCGACGTGAGCGAACCGTCGATCAGCGTGAGGCCCATCAGCAGCAGCGCGGCGCCGCTCGCGGACAGCAGGAAGCCGAACCAGTCGAGCGGGCCCGGGTCGGGCTCGTGCGTGTTCGCGATGTGCTTGCTCGCGAGGTAGATCCCGTAGAGACCGATCGGCACGTTGATGAAGAAGATCATCCGCCAGTGCAGGTAGGTCGTGATGAAGCCGCCGACGAGCGGCCCGACCGTGGGCCCGAACAGCGCGGGAATCGCGAGGTAGTTCATCGCGCGCACGAGATCGGAGCGCGGCACCGCGCGGAAGATGATGATGCGGCCGACCGGCACCATCATCGCGCCGCCGACGCCCTGTATGAAGCGTGCGAACGTGAGCACGCCGAGGGAGTTGGACGCCGCGCACATCAGCGAGCCGACGACGAAGATGCCGATCGCGGTGCGGAACACGGCGCGCGCGCTGAAGCGGTCGGCGAGCCAGCCGCAGATCGGAATGAACACGCCGAGACCGACCACGTAGGCCGTGATCGCAATGTTCAGCGTGACGGGGTTGTGCCCGAAGTCCCTCGCCATCGCAGGCAGTGCGGTGACGATGATGTTCGCGTCGACGCTTTCCATGAACAACGCACAGGCAACGATGAGCGGTGCTAGAAAGACGGGCGACATGGGCTGGGCGCGCGGTAAAGGTGTCATTATGCCCACAATGTGACCGCTGCGTCACGTGCGACAACAGTTGTTCCGCATGTTGCAACAGTCGTCTTTTCCGGAGGATGGCGGACAAAGGACGACTGCGCATGGGCGAGCGATGCGGTGCCGGTGCATGCCGCATGCGCGGCGCGGCGTGGACAACGCAGCGTCGCCGCAGCGGGGCGTGGATGTGTTTTCGATGCCGGGCTGGAGACCGATGCAGCGATCGCCGAACGGTGTTTCGCACGGCGCGTCGAACGCGCATTCGAGCTCGAATGCGACGAGCGGATCGACGTCGACCGTTCGGATCGATGCCTTTTGACGGAGCGGCCGTGCGTTCTTAAAATGTGAGCGATCGCTCATATTCAAGCTTGCCTTCCGCCATGTCCGAATCGTCGTCGCGCATTCCGCTTTCGCCGCGCAAGGCGCCGCGCCAGCGCCGCTCGGTGGCCACCGTCGATGCGATCGTCGAGGCCGCCGCTCGCATTCTCGAGCGCGACGGCTTCGACGGTTACACGACGAATGCGGTCGCCGCGCTGGCCGGCGTGAGCATCGGCTCGCTCTACCAGTATTTCTCGAACCGCGACGCGCTGACCGCTGCGCTCGTCGAGCGCGAGAGCGCGCATCTGCTCGACGACGTCGACCGGGCGGCCGCGCTGTCGTCCTGCGACGACGTGCTGCGCACGCTGGTGCGTGGGGCCGTCGCGCACCAGATGCGCCGGCCGGCGCTCGCGCGGCTGATCGATTTCGAGGAAGCGCGGTTGCCGCTCGGCGCGCGCACCGCGCGCATCGCGGACCGCATCCACGCGACGTTGCTGCATGCGCTCGGGTTGCGGGATGCGCCGCGCGTCGCCGCACCCGACGTCGTCGCGCACGACCTGCTCGCGATCGTGAAAGGCATCGTCGATGCGGCGGGCGCGCGCGGCGAGACCGATGCGGATGCGCTCGAAGCGCGTGCGTGGCGGGCGGTGCGCGGCTATCTCCGGGAATCGCGCGAATCGAAACTTGCTTGACATGCATGTTTCGTGCGACAGTCGCACGCATTCGCCTCACAACATGACGCGTATCGATCGAAGGCCATCGAGACGAACGCGCGCGCGAACGAGACCTCGTGCCGATCCACTCAACATCGAAAGGAGGGGACACGCCATGACGTCACGTCGTGCCGCACCGCTTGCATCTCGTTTTCCGTCGCGCCAGTCACCGCCCGCGCCGCGTCTGCGCTGGGCCGCCGCACTGGCCATCGCCTATCTCGCCGTCGCCGGTTGCGCCGCGCAGGCCGACAGTGCGAACCAGGCCGCCGCGCAAGCGGCCAGCCAGTCCGCGACGCCTGCCGCCACCGCAGCCGCAGCCGCTCCCGCGTCGGGCACGCTGCTGCCGCCGCCGAGCCAACTCTACGGCGAGCTGTTCGTCGCGGTGCAGACCGCGCAGCTCTATCCCGACCAGAAGACCTTCGTCGACGCCACGCCCGATACCGATCCCGCGACGATCGTGCAGTTGTATCAGCAACAGAAATCGCAGCCGGGCTTCTCGCTGAAGGCGTTCGTCGACCAGCATTTCACGCCGCCCCCGGAAGGTGGCGTGACGCCGCCGCCGAATCAGACGCTGCGCCAGCATATCGACTGGCTGTGGCCGCAGCTCACGCGCACGAGCGTCACGGCGCCCCCGTACAGTTCGCTGATTCCGATGCCGAAGCCGTACGTCGTGCCGGGTGGCCGCTTCCGCGAAGGCTACTACTGGGATACCTATTTCACGATGCTCGGGCTGCAGGTATCGGGGCGCGAGGATCTCGTCGACGACATGCTCGACAACTTCGCATACCTGATCGATACGATCGGGCACATCCCGAACGGCAACCGCACGTACTACGCGAGCCGCTCGCAGCCGCCGTTCTTCGCGTATATGGTCACGCTCGCCGCGCAGGCCGAAGGCGACAAGGTCTACCAGAAATACCTGCCGGCGCTGCGCAAGGAACATGCGTACTGGATGCAGGGCGAAACCACGACGCCGCGCGGGCAGGCGACGCGCAACGTGGTCGCGATGCCCGACGGCGCCGTGCTGAACCGCTACTGGGATGCGAGCGACACGCCGCGCGACGAGTCGTATCTCGAGGACGTGACCACCGCGAAATCGGTGCCGTCCCGTCCGGCGAACGAGGTGTACCGCGACCTGCGCGCGGGCGCCGAAAGCGGCTGGGACTACAGCTCGCGTTGGTTCGGCGACGGCAAGACGCTCGCGACGATCCGCACGACCTCGATCGTGCCGGTCGACCTGAACAGCCTGATGTTCCATCTCGAGACGACGATCGTGAAGGGCTGCGCGATCACGCGCGATATCGCCTGCGTGGCCGATTTTTCGGGGCGCGCGGCGCGGCGTGCGGCCGCGATCAATCACTACCTGTGGAACCGTCGCGGCTATTACGGCGACTATGACTGGCAATTGCGCAAGCCGCGCGACGGTGTGACGGCCGCCGCGCTGTATCCGCTGTTCGCGGGCGTCGCGTGGCCGGAGCGCGCGAAGGCGACCGCGCGCGAAGTGCGCAAGACGCTGCTGCAGCCGGGCGGCCTCGCGACGACGACCGAGAACACGGGCCAGCAGTGGGATGCGCCGAATGGCTGGGCGCCGCTGCAGTGGATCGCGATCGACGGGCTGCGCCGTTACGGCGATCCGGCGCTCGCGAAGGACATCGGCACGCGTTTCCTGTCCGACGTGAAGCACGTGTACGCGACCGAAGGCAAGCTCGTCGAGAAATACGTGGTCGAGGGCACCGGCACGGGGGGCGGCGGGGGCGGCGAATATCCGTTGCAGGACGGCTTCGGCTGGACCAACGGCGTCACGCTGAAGCTGCTGGGGCTGTACGGCGAGTAATGCACCGCGAGTAAGCCGCGGGGCGGGCCGTGTGCCCGTCCGCACGGCAAGCACCCGCACGGGCCGGACCGTCGCGCAAGCGGCCGTCCGGCCCGTGTGTTCATGCGGCGGGCGTCAGAACGTGATCGTCGTGCGCACGCCGACCACCGTTTCGTCGCCGATGCGCGCGCCGGCCGCGTTCGGGTTCGGGATGCCGCCGCCCGGGCGGAAGAAGTGCTGCAGGTCGGCCTGCACCTGCCACCATGGCGCGACCTGGTACTGATAGGTCGCTTCGACGACCGTCTCCGCGCGGCGCACCGGATAGCCGGGCGTCGTGTACGCGCCGGTGTCGCCGTCGAGGCCGCGCGCATGCGAGCCGATCTTCGCGTAGCCGATCGCGATGCCGGCGACGTCGTTGTCGCGTCCGGCGAACGGCGCCTTCAGCGTCACGCCGGCGTTGGCGGCGAAATCGACGACATTGCGATCGCCCGGCGAGCCCATCACGCGCGCGAACACGCCGACCGAGCGCGGGCTGTCGGCGGACGGCCGCCACACCATCTGATCCGCGACCGCATAAAAGCCGTAGTTGCCGCGATGCGTGGCGGGGGTGCCGTTGCTTGCCGGATCGGCGAGCGACAACCCGTCGGTGCCGTAGCGCGGATCGTTCGCGTGCTGCGAGTGATACCAGAAGCCGAGTTTGTACGTGCCGGGCAGGCCGGCAGGCTGCGGGGCCTTCGGATCGGCGGGCGGCGCGTTCAGCGCGTACTGCACTTCGCCGATCACGAACGCGCCGCTGCGCAGGTTGAAGTTGGTGCCATGCGCGTTCAGCACCTGCGCGTCGCCGTCGGCGCGGCCGGCCGGGTTGCCGTCGAACAGGCCGACCATCGCGGTCCACGCGTCGGCCGGCTTCACGCGCAGCCGCACGCCGAGCGACGACAGCGGATACGCGGGGCCGCCGGACGGCAGGTCGGTGGACGGCAGCACGGGCCAGCCGAACGTCGCGTTCATGAACGTCGCCGCGTTCTGGCTCACCATGAATTCCTGGTCGACGCTCTGCTGGCCGACTTTCACGTCGACCTTGCCGTCGAGCAGCGACTGCTGGTACCAGAGTTCCCACAGGCGGGTGGTCGAATTGGCCTCGATGCCGGTCGCGGTCTGCAACGTCTGCAGGTAGCGCTGCGTGAGGTTGGTGCCGTGGATCTGCAGCCCCGACACGTTGAACGTGCCGCCCGGCAGGCCGATCGCCTTACCGGTATCGACGTTGAAACCGAATTGCGTGAGCCCCTGGTACGCGCCGCCGCGACCCGTGCCGCCCGACGTGTTGTACAGGTACTCGCTGGTTTCCTGCAGGCTCAGCGTGACGCCGTGCTCGTCGAGCACGTCACGCAGGCCGCCCATGTTGCCGAGCAGGTTCGAGCGTTCCCAGAGGCCCGTGGGAGCAGGCGCGGCAGCATCCGCAGCCTGTTGCGCGGGGGCGGCATCGCTCGCGCCGGCCGCCGGTTCGGCGGCGGACGATGCTTGTGCGAACGCGGAGGTGGCGGCGAGCGACAGCAGCAGCGTGGCGAGCGCATCGGCGCGGCGCTTGCGCGGGACGGACGAGAGCAAGTTCTTCATTTGGGTTCCGTTGGTAGTTCGATTAGTTAAGCTGAGGAAACGGGAACGGGACGCGGGGCGCATGACGACACGGCCCGCGCGGAGCAGGGGCTTACGGCAGCCAGCCGCCGACGCGCCACACCTGCGCGAAGCCGACGCGGGGCGCGACCGAGCACAGCAGCGCGGCGAGCGCGACGGCGGCCGCCGTCGCGGCGATCAGCAGGCAGTCGAGCGGGCGCGGCGCCGCCGGCGCAGGGGCGAGCGCCAGGCCGCGCCAGCGGCCGAATGCCCGGGCGAGCGGCGAGCGGCCGGAAAACGAGCGGTTGCACGTGACGTGCACGATGCGCTTGAGTCTGAGCGCGAACGATTGAAAGAACATGACGCTGCCTCCGTTCCGTCCGGCCAACGCCGGACGACGTGATCGAGCGCGGGTGCGTGACGCGGCCTGCGATCGGAGGATGGAACATGGCGGAGCGTGCGACTGACGAACCGGCGATGGCCGGCACGGGTAGAGGCGCGCTAACCCGGCGAGTGCGAGCTAGCGGCAAAAGACATGCGTCTGGCTGCTATCTCGCGATGGCTTGGCCGGTCTGGACCGGCATCGAACTACAACTAGAGCATGTGTCCACGGTGGGACTCCCGTGATGAATTGGGGCGGATTGTAGTCGCGACTTTTGCTGCGGCGCAAGTAAAAAACGCATCAAAGATGCGCTGTGTGGTGTGCGCGTCGCAGCGCAGCAGGGGCGCCACGCGGCCGCCCGCCGATGGCGAAAAGGATGCGCGGCGGGGCGCCGGGCCGTTGCTCGCACGCATCGCCGCGTGGCCGCCTCATGACGGCGCTGAAAGGTTTCGGAACGTTATTTCGAGGCGAAATCTTTCAGTCGCGGCGGGCGGGAAATTTATTTCGAGAAATGGGGTTTCGAGGGGTTGACTTCACTTTCGGGCGGTCCATAGAATCCGCCATCTTCACTCTTGGGGCCGCCGCCTTGGACGCCTGCAGTAGTCGATCTTCGAACGAAATTTCCGCCTGAGCGACCGACGTCCGCGCCTCATCGAAGCCGCCGTTTGTCTCCCGGGCAAACGGTGCGCGCAGCAGTATTCCGCAGTTACTCCCTACGTGCACCCTGATTCGCGCCGGTTAGCGTGATGCGTTTTCGCATGCGTTGCCCGGTTTCACCGCCGCCCGGCAGGCGGCCGCGTTCGCGCATCCGTTCTCCGGGCGCGCGAATGCCGGCCCGCAAGCCGGTCGGCGGTCAACCGTGTTCTCCGGAACATCGCACAGGAGCCGCCATGAACGACAGTGACAGTTGTCCCTTATGCCCGTTGCATACGCAGACCCTTTTGAACCCGGGTCGCGGGGGCAATCCGGCCGACTAGCCTGACACGTCGTTCAGGCCCCGGACTGGCCCCGCGCCCACGACGCGGCCGGCACGCCTGCCGTCGCCGCACGGAGCCAGACCATGAACTTCGGCCTTCTGCTGTCGAACTTTCCGCATGTCACGGAATCGCGCCACCACTACGACGCGATGTTGACGCTCGATGCCCGTCCGCGGGTGTTCGCCCGCCTGCTGAACCGGCTGAAATCGTTGATCCACTGAGAAGAAACGCCGAGCGCGCCTCGGCATGCGCACGTGCGGCCGCCCGCGGGCCGGCGCCGCGTGTGCATGCCAAGGTCACACGCTCATCGAACAACCCTTAGCCGTACGGAATAGATCATGTCCACGCCCTCCAACGTCTCTCCACCGATCGCGGTCGATCGCAGCGCCGTGCTCGACGAAGCCCATCTGGGCGACATCCGCGGTGCGCTCGGCACGATCGCGCACCACGACACCGGCGCGCGCGGCACGTGGTGGGCGCGCCTGCGCACGCTGCTCGCGATCATCGGCCCGGGCCTGATCGTGATGGTCGGCGACAACGACGCCGGCGCATTCGGCACCTATACGCAGGCCGGCCAGAACTACGGCACGACGCTGCTGTGGACCCTGCTGCTGCTCGTGCCCGTGCTGTACGTGAACCAGGAAATGGTGCTGCGCCTCGGCGCGGTCACGGGCGTCGGCCATGCGCGCCTGATCTTCGAGCGCTTCGGCAAGTTCTGGGGCGCGTTCAGCGTGATCGACCTGTTCCTGCTCAATGCGCTGACCATCGTCACCGAGTTCATCGGCATCACGTTCGTGTTGGATTTCTTCGGATTGCCGAAGGTGGCCGGCGTGTGTGTCGCCGCCGCGCTGACGATGGCCGCGGTCAGTACCGGCGATTTCCGGCGCTTCGAGCGGTTCGCGATCGGGCTGTGCGTGCTGAGCCTGCTGCTCGTGCCGGTGCTCGTCTCGATCCATCCGCCCGTCGCGCAGATGACGCGCGATTTCTTCGTGCCGAACTGGCCCGCGCACGCGAAGCTGTCCGACGTGATGCTGCTCGTGATCGGCATCGTCGGCACGACGGTCGCGCCATGGCAATTGTTCTTCCAGCAGAGTTACGTGATCGACAAGCGCATCACGCCGCGCTTCATGAAATACGAAAAGGCCGACCTGTGGATCGGCATCGCGTTCGTGCTGGTGGGCGCGGTCGCGATGATCGGCTTCAGCTCGGCGTTGTTCGGCGGCCATCCGGAAGCCGGCAACTTCACCGACGCGGGCGGCGTCATCGCGGGCCTCGAGAAGTATGCGGGCCGCACGAGCGCGACGCTGTTCGCGGTCGCCTTGCTCGACGCGTGCATCATCGGCGCGGCGGCCGTGTCGCTGTCGACCGCGTACGCGATCGGCGACGTGTTCAAGATCCGGCACTCGCTGCACCGCGGCGTGACCGACGCGAAGGGCTTCTATCTCGTCTATTTCGGCATCGTCGCGGCCGCGGCCACGCTCGTGCTGATCCCGGGCAGCCCGCTCGGGCTGCTGACCGAAGCCGTGCAGACGCTGGCCGGCGTGTTGCTGCCGAGCGCGACGGTGTTCCTGCTGGTGTTGTGCAACGACCGCCAGGTGCTGGGGCCCTGGGTCAACTCGACGAAGCTCAACGTGTTCACGGGCGCGGTGATCTGGGTGCTGGTGCTGCTGTCGATCATCCTGACCGCGTCGGTGATGTATCCGGACATCAGCGGGGAAGCGATCGTCGACGTGCTGGTGGGCGGCACCGTGCTCGCGATCGCCGGTTATCTCGCGACGGTGCTGATTCGCCGCCACAAGCGCGTCGTCGAGCCGGCCGTCGATCGTTCGCTGCGCGACACGTGGCGCATGCCGCCGCTCGACACGCTCGAGCCGCAGAACATGACGCTCGCGACGCGGATCTGGATGGCCGTGCTGCGCGGCTATCTGGTGATCGCGGTCGGTCTCGTGATCGTGAAGGTCGTTCAGATGACGTTGCTGAAGTAATGCAGCCCGTCCGACAGGACGCGGCGCCGAGCCCGGCGCCGCGTCGCAACCCATGCATGCCGGCCCGCGAGGCCGGCATGCGCGTTTGCGCGCCCGGTTTCGGCAAGCGGCGCGCGCACCGCGCCCGTGCTCAGATCAGCTCGAGCTTCGACGTCAGGTACGTGAGCTGGATCCGGTTCGCGACGCCGAAGCGCTTGCGCAGCTTGCGCAGGTGATAGTCGACGTTGTGCGCGCTGGTGTCGAGGCGCCGGCCGATTTCCTTGTCGGACGCGCCTTCGGCGATGCCGAGCAGCAACTCCTGCTCGAACGGCGTGAGCCCGTTGACCGCGCGCTCGCGCGACGTCGAGATCAGTTGCGGCGACGCGAACTTGTGTACCGACAGCCCGATCGACAGCGCCTGCTCGATCGTCGCCGGCGTGATCCATTCGCGCGTGCGGCGCGGCGCGGTGAAGCTCATGAACGCGTGCAGCCGCGTGCCCGGCACGGCCATCGAATACATGATGCCGCTGCACATCCCGTCGTCCTGCATCGTCTGCAGGAAGCCGTCGAGCGCGGCCGGGCTCACGCACGGCGCGTCGTCGCGCTCGCGGTATTCGCGGCGCAATTGCTGCAGGTCCCACACGATCGGCATGTTGCACACGCGCGCGCCGAGTGTGCGCGGATCGACGTCGTGATGGTTGTGCCGGACGTAGTCGCCGCGATAGGTGGCCGGCGTGAACGCTTCGTGCAGGTAAAGACTTTCGACGCGCTCGCGCGCGAATTCGAGCGCGAAGTACGCGAACGTCGAGAAGCCCGTCAGATGCAGCAGGCTCGCGACGATGCGGTTGCGCTCGGCCGTGCTCTGCGCGTGCGCGAGCGTATCGGCGACGCCGAGCTTCGGCGCGTGCGGCTGCGCGACGTCGCCGCGTTTCACGTCGTCGCACCAGACGACCTGCACGGTGCGCTCGCGCAGCGCGTCCGCGCCTGCGTTCGATCCGCGCGGCGAGCGGGACGAGGTGGTTGGGGCGACCGCTTCTTCATGCAATGCAATATCGGACATGAGCCATCCCTCGGAATCGACGCGCATCGCCTGGCGGCGGCCGTATCGTGTACGGCATTCGCGGCGGTGCGACCGAGCATCGTTGTGATATGCGCCGATCGTCATCCCTGACGAAACGCGGGGGCATTGTACAAAAATGCCGGTGTGTGCGTAATATGCCGTAATACGAATGGCGGCGAAAGGTTCATATTCGCACGCATATGGCGACGACCAGAAAATCATAAAGAAAAGACCAGATCGTGACGGGGCGCAGTTTCACATATTGGGAAAGGGCGGGCTCCTCATGACATATGCTGACGGCGCACCACGCGTCGAGTGGTTCTCACAAGCCGATATAGCGGCCGCTGCCGCTTATTCGAACGAATATCATGCAATCGAACGTGACGTTTTTACCGGTATTCAAATAACGTCCGGTAAAAGCGACCTTCCGTCATTCGATTTCGCGCAATGCCATGCGCGATTGCGGCAAATCGGATTCAGTACGCTCGGTTACGGCGCGTACGAAATGATCGGGCGGCGCATTCTGCGCGCGCATCTGCTGCGCGACCTCGCGCCGGCGACGTTCATGCAGCCGTTCATCGAAGGAATGCTGTACGAAAGCGATCCGCGCTTCGCACAGGTGCGGCAGAGCGGCTTCCCGGTCGCGTGGCGGCTCGACGAGATCGAGGCGGCCGCGCAGGGCAGCGGCGACCGCAAGGTGCTCGCGCTCGCCGGCCATCTGCGCGCGCATGCGATGAACAGCGGCGTGATCTTCGGCCTGTCGGCGCCGCGCCTCGACCTGCGCGTCGCGGTGAACGTGACGTCGGAAACGCACGGCACCGACTGGATCGACGATCGCGTGATCGGCGGCGCGCTGTCGGTCAGTCTTGCCGTGCATCGCGTCGCGCTGCCGTTCCTCGAGGCGCGGGTCGCGCGCATGCGCGGCTTCGCGCTCGGCGACGAGCAGCAGCAGGTGCTCGACCGGCTCGTGCACGGGCTGTCCGACCAGGAGATCGCGAGCGCGCTGCGTACGTCGCTGCACAAGGTCGGGCACCACATTCGCTCGCTGGAAAAGCTCTTCAACGTGCAGAACCGCGCGCAGCTCGCGTACCTCGCCGCACGGCGGCTGCCGTCCTGATCCGACGTCCGTCGCAGGCCCGCGCCGGCCTCCGGCGCGCGATGGAAGCGGTTCCGGCGGCACGTGCCCGAACGGGCCGCCGGGTTTCGTAGTCCGATTCGATCGTCTGAGGAAAACGCGCTTTCGCGCTACGAGGCGCGCTTCTTTTTCCGCCGTTTCCCGTCGCTACACTCGTCCCATTCAACGGTCCGCGCAGCACGGGGAAGGGTTGCCCGTGCCAGCCGGCGACAACGACAGGACAACGGCACGATGGCTGAACCGAAGGCGCTCTCCCGCGACTGGCAGCGGTGGTTTTCCGCCGGCCGCGGCGTGTCCGGACGGCGCCTCGGGGGCGCGTCGCCGCGCGCCGACCTGTTTCTCGCGACCTTCATCGTCGCGGTCGTCGCGCTGTTCATCCTGCCGCTGCCGCAGGCCGCGCTCGACGGGATGATCTCGCTGAATCTCGCCGCGAGCGTCGTGTTGCTGACGGTGTCGACCTACGTGCCGTCCGCGGTCAGCTTCTCGTCGTTTCCCGCGCTGCTGCTGTTTACGACGTTGTTCCGGCTCGCGCTGAACATCGCGTCGTGCAAGCTGATCCTGCTGCATGCGAACGCCGGCCACGTGATCGACGCATTCGGGCGGCTGGTGGTCGGCAACAACGTGGTGGTGGGCGGCGTGGTGTTCCTCGTGATCGCGGTCGTGCAGTTCATCGTGATCGCGAAAGGGTCGGAGCGAGTGGCCGAAGTCGGCGCACGCTTCTCGCTCGACGCGATGCCGGGCAAGCAGATGAGCATCGACGCCGACCTGCGCGCGGGCATCATCAGCGCCGACGAAGCGCGCGAGCGCCGCGAGAAGCTGGAGCAGGAATCGCAGATGCACGGCGCGATGGACGGCGCGATGAAGTTCGTGAAGGGCGACGCGATCGCGGGCCTCGTGATCGCGTTCATCAACATCGTCGCGGGGATCGCGGTCGGCACGCTGATGCACGGGATGGACATCGGCGAGGCGCTGCAGCGTTACGCGATCCTGACGGTCGGCGACGGGATGGCGTCGCAGATTCCGTCGCTGCTCGTGTCGATCGCGGCCGGCATCGTGACGACGCGCGTCGCGACGCGCGATGCGCGGCAGCGCCAGCTCGGCGAACAGCTCGGCGAGCAATTGGGCGCGCACCCGCGTGCGCTGCTGATCGCCGCGTTCGTGCTGACCGGTTTTCTCGTCGTGCCCGGCTTTCCGAAATGGTCGTTCGCGCTGATCGCGCTCGGCCTCGGCGCCTTCGCGTTCTCGCAGCTCAAGCGCAAGACGTCCGCGCCGAGCTTCAACCTGATTCATGTGGCGGGGCGCGTCGGCGCGGCCGACGACGGCCAGCCCGCGAAGGTGTCGCATGCGGCGGGCGTCACGTCGCTGATCGCGGTGTCGCTGTCCGACGACCTGCGCACGGGCCTGAATCTCGCGCAACTGCAGGCGGCGCTGTCGAGCGCGAAGGCACGCGTCGACGCGGATATCGGCACGGTGTTTCCGCGCATCACGCTGAACGACGACGACGGCGCGCCGGCCGGCACGTACCGGATCTACCTGCAGGACGTGCTCGTCGCGCACGGCGCGCTGAAGCCGGGCTGGCTGCTGTGGGACGGCGTCGCGCCGCTGCCCGAGCGCGCGGAGCGCCAGCCGGCCGAGGCGTTCGGCCCGTTCGCGACCGCGCTGTGGATCAAGCCGGACGGCGCGGCGCCGGACGGCAAATGGCTGTCGAGCGAGGGCGCGCTGGCCGCGCACGTCGAGCAGATCGTGCGCCAGCATGCGGACGAATTGCTCGGCATCCAGGAGACGCAGGCGCTCGTGCATCTGGTGCGCCGCGATCATCCGGAACTCGTGGGCGAACTGACGCGGCTCGTGCCGCTGCAGCGCGTGACCGAAGTGCTGCGCCGGCTGCTCGCCGAGCAGGTGCCGATCCGCAATTTGCGCGTGATTTTCGAGAGCCTGATCACGTGGGCGCCGAACGAGCCCGACGACGTGATCGCGCTGGTCGAACTCGTGCGCGTCGACCTGCGCCGGATGATCACCGATCGTCACGCGGGCACGGCGCGCCAGTTGCGGGTCGTGCTGTTCGAGCAGAACCTGCAGGAGCGGATCGAAAGCGCGGTGATGCGCACCAAGCAGGGCAATTTCCTCGCGCTGTCGAGCGCGGTCAAGCAGGACATCGGCGAGCAGGTGCGCGCGATCGTGCAGGCCGCGCAGGCGGCCGGCTCCGGCGGCCACGGCAACGCGCCGGGCGCCGCGCGGCTCGCGGTGATGGTCGCGCTCGGCGCGCGCCGCTACGTGAAGACGATCCTGCAGCCGGTGCTGCCCGAACTCGCGGTGCTGTCGTACCAGGAAGTCGAGGAGGACGTTCAGTTGCACACGGTCGGCTGGGTGAAGAACCCGCCGGACGACGGCACGGTCGGCGCGGGCGCCGACGTGCGCGCGCCGGGAGCCGTGCAATGACGAGCTCGACGATCCTCGACCTGACGCGCCAGGCGCTGATGCTGGTGCTGCTGCTGTCGCTGCCGATCGTGCTGATCGCGACCGTCACGGGCCTCGTCGTCGCGATCCTGCAGGCCGTCACGCAGGTGCAGGACGCCAATATCGGCATCGCGGTGCGGCTGATCGCCGTGATGGTCGCGCTCGTGCTGTTGTCGGGCTGGCTCGGCGGCGAAGTGCTGCGCTTCGCGCAGCAGGCGCTGGAACGCATGTTCGTTTCTTCCACAGGAGTCCTTTGATGCGTCGACGCGTCGCCTCGATCCGGTTTCAACCGCGCAGCCTGCAACGGGCCGCGCTCGCCGTGTGCGCGACCGCGCTGCTCACGGCGTCGCTGTGCATGGCGCCCGCGCAGCATGCGCGCGCCGCGGACCTGCGCTGGCGCAACAAGCCGTTCACGATCGTCGCGAACGGCAAGAAGATCGGCGACTTCATCCGCGAGCTCGCGTCGTCGCAGGGGGTGACGGCGGTGGTCGACCCGAAGGTCGACGGTGTGATCAGCGGCCGCTTCTCCGGCACGCCGCAGCAGACGCTCGACACGATCTGCTCGACCTACGGGCTCACGTGGTACTACGACGGCTCGTTCCTGTACGTCGATCCGGCCGACCAGTCGCAGACGCAGATGATCCCGATCCCGCCGAACGCATCCGGCGAAATCGGCCGCGCGCTGCAGGCGATGCAGATTCCGGACAAGCGCTACACGCTGGTGATCAACGACCGTGCGAACAGCGTGTACGTGGCCGGCCCGCGCCGCTATGTCGAGCTGGTGCGACAGGCGGTCGGCTCGGTCGGCGATCCGTCGGCGAACGGCGCGCATGCGGACATCCGCGCGTTCCGGCTGAAATACGGCTGGGCGTCGGACTTCACGATCAACCGCTCGGGCAAGGAAGTGACGGTGCCGGGCGTCGCGACGATCCTGCGCAAGCTGTTCGGCAAGGGCGGCGGCACGACCGCGGCGCCGTCGAGCACGCCGCTCGGGCAGGCCGCGCGGCAGGTGAAGCTCGGCTCGGGGCTGACGATCGCGGTGCCGCGGCTCGATTTCCCCGATATTTCCGGCGGCCCACGGCAGGGCGGTTATGGCGGGGCGGACAGCAGCCTGGGCGGCGGATTCTCGCCGTTCTCGAACAACGGCGGCGACACGCTGCCGCAGATCGTCGCCGATCCGGCGATCAACGCGGTGATCGTGCGCGACCTGCCGGAGAACATGTACCGCTACCAGTCGCTGATCGGCCAGCTCGACGAGCGGCCGCGCATCGTCGAGATCAACGTGACGATCATCGACATCAACGAGGATTCGCTCGACAGCCTCGGGATCGACTGGCGCCTGCACACGACGCACGGCGACGTGCAGATCGGCAACGGCGCGAACCCGCTGAACGGCAACACGCAGTACAACGGCGCCGGCAATCCGCCGCTCACGTTCGGCGTCGGCGCGTCCGAAACCGGGTCGACCGGCACCTTCATGCCGACCGGCATCGCGCTGACCGCATCGATCGGCGGCTCGCTGCGCAATTACCTGCTCACGCGCGTGAACGCGCTCGCGCAGAAGGGCCAGGCGCAGCTGCGTTCGAAGCCGAAGGTGCTCGCGCTCGACAACACCGAGGCGATCCTCGAGAACCTCACGCAGTTCTACGTGCAGGTGCCGGGCTACCAGGATTCGTCGCTGTACAGCGTGACGACCGGCACGAGCATCAAGGTGACGCCGATGATCGTCGACGAGGCGATCCGCAATGCGGCGGCCGTCTCGGGCAATCCGCAGAGCGTGATGATGTCGATCGACATCCAGGACGGCAATATCGTGCCGGGACAGGCGGTGTCGAACGTGCCGGTGATCCAGCAGCGCAACATCGTCACCAAGACGATGATCGACGAAGGCAAGAGCCTCCTGATCGCCGGTTTCAACGACGACGAGGTGCGGCTGAACAAGAGCGGCGTGCCCTGGCTGTCCGACATCCCGCTGATCGGCAACCTGTTCAAGTACACCGACAAGTCGGGCAACCACATGGAGCGGTTCTATCTGCTGACGCCGCGCGTGGTGACGACCGCGTCGATGTATGCACCCGACGGCGCGCCCGTGAACCCCGGCGTCGACGGTCCGGCGAACCAGGAAGGGATGTCGATGTATCGCCCGCCGGACAACGACATCGCCGTCCCGCTGACGCCGAAGCCGCTGCCCGGCACGAAGTTCGGTCCGCCCGCGTTGCCGCCGCCGCCGGATGCGGCGGCGCAGCCGGCGACGACCGCAGGAGTGGTCACGCATGTCGACGAGCATCATTGATCCGCACGGCGAAGGTGCATTGCCCGGCGGCGCGGGAGGCGCAGGGGCCGGTTCGGCCGCGCTCGCGTCGCCGTGGAACCTGTGCTTCCTGAGCGGGCCGATGTACGGCCGCACGATGTCGCTCGCGCGCGGCGCGAACTGGGTCGGCACGGCGGCCGATTGCGAAGTGATCCTGCCCGATCGCGAGATCGGCGCGAAACAGGTGTGCCTGCAGGTCGGCGCGCTCGCGGTGACGGTGCAGAACCATGGCGGCGACACCGGCGCGCCGGTGCTGTTCAACGACGAGCCGCTGGGCAGCGGGCGCCGCTCGTTGACGCCGAACGACGTCGTGACGGTCGGCTCGATCCGGCTCGGCATCGCGCGGCATGCGCAGGCGAGCGTCGCGGTGCCCGACGAAACCGATGCGCCGGACGCCGCGCGCGAGGCCGCGTGGCTCGGCTGGCTCACGGGCGGGCTGCGCCGCCTCGGCAGCCGGCGGCTCGTGATCGCGCTGGTCGCGCTGTGGCTGGGCGTGCTGCTCGGCGCGCTCGGCTACGGCTTCGTCGCGTGGTCGGGGCGGCTGCCGTGGCAGCACGAATCGGTGCTCGCGCGCACGCACCGGCTGCAGCAGTTGCTGCACGCGTATCCGGAGCTGGCCGTCGCGCCGCGCGACGACGGCGTGATCGTGTCGGGCTACGTGAGCGACCCGGCCGCGCGCGAGCGCGTCGCGCAGATCGTCGCGGGCGTCGACAACGCGGCGCTGGGCAACATCTACGTGGTCAGCGATCTCGTCGCGACCGCGCAGACCTATTTCAGCGACACGGCGCTGACGGTCACGTATCTCGGGCGCGGGCGGATCGAGCTGACGGGCACGGCCGCGCGTGCGCAGATCGAGCCGCGCATCCGCAACTACATGAAGGACGCCCGCCCGGCGCTCGAGGTGGTCGATCACGTGCGCGATACCGATGCGGCCGCGCCGCGTACGGCGACGACGCTCGGCGGCACGGCCGGCATTCCGGAGATCACGACCGTGTTCGCCGGCGACGGCGACCAGCGCTACATCGAGACGATTGACGGCAGCCGCTATTTCGAAGGCGCGCGGTTGAAGGAGGGCGCGACCGTCGTGTCGATCGGGCCGGACGCCGTGGTGTTCGAACGCAACGGCCAGCGCATCACGATGCCGCTCGGCGGTGCGTCGGCGAGCGCGCCCGAGCAGGCGCCGGCGCCGCCCGTCCCGCCGCTCGCGAGCGGCGCGGCGGCGGGCGTCGCGCAACCGGTGCCGGGGCCGACGCTGTTGCCGGGTGCGCCCGCGGCCGGTGCATCGACTGCATCGACGAAGGAGGCGGCGCATTAGCGCCGCGACGGATCAGGCGCAACGCGTTTCGCGGTGCGCGCATTACGCGACACGTCGCCGGCAGGCGGCGCGTCACGTCATCGGCGGGGCATGGGGCTGCCGCCGGCAACGCAAGTGAACTTGACGTAAAGGAGCGAAACATGACTGCCGCCGCAGGTAGCGCCACCGACACGAAGCAGGTCCAGCAACAGGCCGACGACCTGACCAAGACGCAGCTCGAACTGACCAAGATCAACTTCCAGGTTCAGCAATCGACTGCGACGTTCGAAACCAGCAACGCAGTGACCGCGCAGGAGGGGACGGCGAATGCCCAGGTTGCGCAACACCTGAGTTCCGCCGGCCGCGCGTGACGCCGGTCGCCGGCCGTGCCGCGCGACGCCGGATGCCGGGGCCGCCCGTGACGGGTGCCCGGTGCGGCGTGGGTGCGTGCCGGCCGGCCCGTTTCCGGCTCTGCCGGTCAAGGAGGACACGATCATGTCGGTAACAGGCGTAGGCGCGGCGCCGCCGGGCGCAGCCGCGCTCGCGAGCGCCGCGCAGCAAACGGGCGCGACGTCCGATCCGGCGCAGGTGCGCCAGTTCGATGCGCTGATGCAGCCGGGCGCGTCGCCGGCCGCTCCGCCGTCTTCGTCGGGCGTCGCGATGTCGCGCGCGCCGGCGGATGCGGCGCCGGCCGTGCAGATGACGCCCGCGCAGGCGAACCAGTCGTCGCTCGTCGAGCGGTTGCGCACGTACGGCAACGATCTCGATGCGCGGTACGCGAACATCGACAAGCACCGCAGCGAGATGCTGACGTCGATGGCGGACAGCCGCAGCGACCCGCTGATGACGATGGTGAAGGCGATGGATTTCCAGTGGACGGCAACCACCACGATTTCGGAATACCAGTTGAGCCTGTCGGTTGCGCAGGCGGCGAACGGCTTCACGCACACGGTGCTGAAGACGCAGGAGTGATGGCGCTCGTGCGGGCCGCAAGCGGCCTCACGCGCCCTGAAGCGGACAAACGATGACGACGATCGATTCGACGCCGCGCACGCATGCGTGGCGCAGCCGGGCGGCGCGCGCGCTGCTCGCGGGGCTGCTCGTGCTGTTGGCCGGGTGCCAGAAGGAGCTGTACTCGGGCCTGTCGGAGCGCGACGCGAACCAGATGGTCGCGGTGCTCGGCGACGCGGGCATCAGCGCGTCGAAGGACAACGATGCGCGCGACACGTCGGACCGCAACGCGTGGCTCGTGAGCGTCGCGGACGGCGACATGCAGGCGGCGCTCACGGTGCTGCAGGCGAACGGGTTGCCGAAGCCGAGCTATGCGAGCCTCGGCGAGCTGTTCCAGAAGCAGGGCCTCGTATCGACGCCGGCCGAGGAGCGCGTGCGCTACCTGTACGGCGTGTCGCAGGATCTGTCGCGCACGCTGCAGGACATCGAGGGCGTGGTGGTCGCGCGCGTGCAGGTCGTGATTCCGGAGAACGATCCGCTCGCGGACAAGATCAAGCCGTCGTCGGCCGCGGTGTACATCCGATACCGGCAGGGCGTCGACCTGCGCGCGATGGCGCCGATGGTCAAGGATCTCGTCGCGCACAGCATCGAGGGGCTGCAGTACGACAACGTGTCGCTGTTCCTGCAGCCGGCCGCCGCGCGCGCGACGCGCGTGGACGGCATCGGCAGCGCGGTGTCGGACATCCTGCGATTGCGCTCGCCGCTCGGCTGGCTCGTGTTCGCGCTGATCCTGCTGACCTGCGCGGTGATCGCGCTGTCGGCGGCCCGGCGCGGGATGTTCGGCGCGCGGCTCGCGGGCCTGCTCGGCGCGCCGCGCGGCGCGAACGGGGGCGGCGCGGCCGCGCAGCAGGCAGGCGGCGGGCTGCGTACGCCGGACGGCGCGCGCGACGGCGCATGAGCGATCCGCACGCGCTGGCGGCGGGCGATGCGGCCGAGGCGGCGCTGCTGCCGTGGCTGCAGCCGCTTGCGCCGCCGCCCGCCGCGCGTGCTGCCGCGTTTCATGCGCTGGTCTGCGACTTCAACCTGCGGCCCGACCGCTATCTGCACGTGACGCGCGTGCCGGCCGAGTGGCCCGCGCGCTACCGTTCGCCGGACGCGTTCGGCGCGGCGGGCCGCAAGCTGCTCGCGCGGCATCTGCTCGACGTCCACGGCGTGGCCGACCGGCACGACTTCGCCGTGGCGAATCCGTGCGCGCGGCTCGCGCTGCTGCCGGGCGCGGCGCTCGAGCAACTGGCCGCGTATGCGGGGTTGCTGCTGCACCGCGCATGGCTGCGCGACGCGCTGGCCGGGCGGCGCATCCGCGCGGAAGTCGCGGCGCGGCTCGGCGGCGATGCGCTCGAACTCGCGCTCGAACGCGCGCCGGAATTCGGCGCGCTCGCCGAAACGCTCGAACCGTGGCGCGCCGATCCCGCCGCGCTGCCGGCCGTGATCCGCGCGCGCGGCGGCCGGCTGCTCGCGGATTTCATCGGCGTGGCCGGCGACGCGGTGGCGCGGCGCGTGCGCCTGAAATTCAACCGCGCGATCGACGACGAAGCGCCGTACTGGCTGAACCGCGCGCAGCGCGACCAGTTCGGCGAACTGATGTTCCTGTTTCTGATTCCCGAGAGGCTCGCGTCATGGGACTGGCTTTTCTGATCACGAGCGACAACCTGCAGCTGCTGTCGGAGCGCAAGGTGCTCAAGGAGCGCGAATACGCGGCGTTGCTCGACGCGTCGGCGGTGATCGCGACCGCGCATGAAGAGGCGGCGCGCATCGTCGCCGACGCGCAGCGCGAATTCGACAAGCGCCAGGCGGCCGGCTACGACGAAGGCATGCGCCGCGCGCAGCGCGAGCAGGCCGCGCAGGCGTACACGCAGGCGCTCGCCGCCACGCGCACGATGGAGACGATGAAGGACGCGATGGCCGATATCGTCGTGAAAGCCGTGCGCGCGATCGTCGGCGAGATGAGCACGCAGAAGCTGTACGAGGCCGCGCTCGCGCGGATCGCGCCGCTCGTGCGCGACGAGGCGTTCCTGATCGTGCGCGTCGCGCCCGGCCGCACGGAGGAGATGCGCGACGCGCTCGACGGCGCGTTCGCGGGGCAGTCGAACCGGCAGAAGATCCGCATCGTCGAGGACGCGCAGCTCGAACGCCACGCATGCACGGTCGAGACGCCGTCCGGGCGCATCGACGCGAGCCTCGACCTGCAGATCGACGCGTTGCGTCAGGCGATCCGCCGCGACGCGCTGAAGGGCGCCGCGCGATGAACGCGCCGCTCGACGATACGCAGCCGTTCGGCAGCGGCGACGACGACGGCGTGCCGTTCGATCGCGGCCGCCTCGTCGGCGAGCTCGACGCGGGGCTCGCGTTTTTCTCGCCGGTGTCGGTGCAGGGCCGCGTCAACCACGCGGTCGGGCAGATATTGAATGCGACGGGCATTCGCGCGCGGCTCGGCGAAATCTGCGAGCTGCGCACGCCGAACCAGCCGACGCTGCTCGCGGAGGTGGTCGGCTTCTCGCGGCAGACGACGTTGCTCACGCCGCTCGGCGATGTCGCCGGGCTGTCGCCGGAGACGACCGTCGTGCCGTCCGGGCGCGAGCATGTGTTTCCGGTGGGCGAAGGGCTGTTCGGCCGCGTGCTCGACGGGCTCGGCCGGCCGCTCGACGATCGCGGGCCGGTGACGGGCGCCGCGTGGGTGTCGACGCAGCAGGACCCGCCGAACCCGCTCGCGCGCAAGATGATCGACACGCCGTTTCCGACGGGCGTGCGCGTGATCGACGGCTTGATGACGCTCGGCATCGGGCAGCGCGTCGGCATCTTCGCGCCGTCGGGCGTGGGCAAGAGCACGCTGCTCGGGATGATCGCGCGCGGCGCGCAGGCCGACGTGAACGTGATTGCACTGGTCGGCGAACGCGGCCGCGAGGTGCGCGAATTCATCGAGCACAGCCTGTCGCCCGAGGTGCGCGCGCGGTCGATCGTCGTCGTGTCGACGTCGGATCGCCCGGCGATGGAGCGCGTGAAATCCGCGCTGGTCGCGACCGCGATCGCCGAGCACTTCCGCGATGCGGGCAAGCGCGTGCTGCTGCTGGTCGATTCGCTGACGCGTTTCGCACGCGCGCAGCGCGAGGTCGGTCTCGCGAGCGGCGAGCCGCCGACGCGGCGCAGCTTTCCGCCGTCGACGTTCGCGGTGCTGCCGCGCCTGCTCGAACGCGCGGGGCAGGGCGCGCACGGGTCGATCACCGCGCTCTATACGGTGCTCGTCGAAGGCGACGAGGAATCGGACCCGATCGCCGAGGAAGTGCGCTCGATCCTCGACGGCCATATCGTGCTGTCGCGCAAGATCGCGCTCGCGAACCGCTATCCGGCGATCGACGTGCTCGCGAGCCTGTCGCGCGTGATGCCGCTCGTCGCGAGCCGCGCGCACCAGCATGCGGCCGCGCGCGTGCGCGAGCTGATCGCGAAGTACCAGGAAATCGAGCTGCTCGTGCAGATCGGCGAGTATCGCGAAGGCAGCGACCGGCTCGGCGATCTCGCGCTGCGCGCACGCGACGCGATCGGCGCGTTCTGCGCGCAGGCGTCGGACGAGGACGTGCGCTTCGACGCGCTGCTCGCGAAGCTGACGAAGCTGGCGAACGATCATGTCTGAAGCCGACGACCGCCTCGTGCTCACGACGCTCGCCCGCCTCAAGCGCGTGCGCGAGATGCGCAGCCAGATCGCGCGCGTCGCCGCCGCGCGCCAGCAGGGCATCGCCGCGCAGAGCCGGCGTGCGTTGGCGGCCGCGCAGGCGCAGCTCGCGCAGCAGGTCGCGGCGAAGGCGGCGATCCAGGCGCGGCTCGCCGACGACGTGCGCGAGGCGCGTGCATTGCAGAACGCGGCGGCCGATACGCGCACGTTCGACCGCCATATCGGCACCGCGAACGCGTCGGTGAGCGAGGCCGCGCACGTGCATCGCGGTCACGAGGCGACGCTCGCCGACCTGCAGCGCGCCGCGCGCAAGGCGAAGGCCGCCGAGGACAAGCTGGAGAAAGCCGGCGAGAAGGCGCTGCACGCGCGCGCCGCGCGGGTCGAGCGCGACGCTGACGAAGTCGCGGACGGCTACGCGGTGCGGCGCTTCGCGACGGGCGGCACCTGGGTGGCCGGCGCGGGCGACGCGTCCGGTCATGCGTCCACGCCGTCGGAGGCCGCCGCCGCGTTCGATGCGGCAATGACCGAAACGGAAACGGGCGCCGATCTCGCCGCCGAAGCCGACGCCGACGCCGACGCCGGCGCCGGCGCCGGCGCCGCGCCGGATGAATCCGCCCCGCCCGCCGTCGCGGAGCGCCGATGCTAGACCAGGCCGCGGGCTTCAACGACGTCGCCGGCATGCTGCGGCCGCTGCTCTACGTGATGCCGCGCCTGTTGCCGATCATGTTCGTCGTGCCGGTGTTCAACGAGCAGATCGTCACGGGCCTCGTGCGCAACGGGATCGCGGTCGTGATCGCCGCGTTCGTCGCGCCGACGATCGATGCCGCGCAGGTGGCCGCGCTGCCGTTCCTGATGTGGTGCCTGCTCGTCGCGAAGGAGGCGATGGTCGGCATGCTGCTCGCGGGGGCGTTCAGCGCGGTGCTGTTCGCGATCCAGGGCGTCGGCTACCTGATCGACTTCCAGACCGGCAGCGGCAGCGCCGCGTTCTTCGATCCGATGGGCGGGCACGAGGGCGGCCCGACCTCTGGATTCCTGAATTTCGTCGCGATCGCGCTGTTCGTCACGGCGGGCGGCTTGCAGGTGCTCGTGCAACTGTTCGCGCAGTCGTACGCATGGTGGCCGATCGGCTCGCTCGGCCCCGATTTCTCGTCGATGCTGCAGACCTTCATCGTGCGGCAGACCGACACGATCTTCGAATGGATGGTGAAGCTCGCCGCGCCGGTCACGATCGTGCTGGTGCTCGTCGAGCTCGGCATCGGCCTGGTCGGCCGCGCGGTGCCGCAGCTCAACATCTTCGTGTTCTCGCAGCCGCTGAAGAGCGCGCTCGCGGTGCTGATGATGATCCTGTTCCTGCCGGTGGTGTACGCGTCGCTGCATTCGCTGCTGAGCCCCGACAGCGGATTGATGGCGTTGCTGCGCGCGCTGTTCGCCGCGCACGGCGGCGGCTGAGCGCGCCGGAGCCGACATGGCCGAAAAGGATCAGAAGCCGACCGCGAAACGCTTGCGCGAAGCGCGCGAGAAAGGCGACGTGCCGAAGAGCGCGGAAACGGTGTCGTCCGCGTTCTTCGTCGGCGTGTGCGTGGCGCTCGCGGTGGGCATCGGGTCGCTGTTCGCGCGGTTGCAGGCGCTGTTCCGGCTCGTGTTCGACGCGGTCGGCGCGGCCGATCCGTCCGCGCGGCTCGCGGTGCTGATCGACGGCGCCGCGCGCGACTGGGCGACGCTGTCCGCGCAGATCGTCGCCGCCGGCCTGCTGGCCGGATTGCTTGCGGGCTTCGTGCAGGTGGGCGGCGTGATGGCGTGGAGCCGCCTCGTGCCGCAGTTGTCGCGGCTCAATCCGGCCGAGGGGATGAAGAACCTGTGGTCGCTGCGCAACCTCGTCAACCTCGCGAAGATGCTGCTGAAGACGGTGCTGCTCGTCGCGACGCTCGGCTGGCTGATCGTCGAATCGCTCGACCCGTCCGTGCAGTCGGGCTTCACGCGGCCGGTCTCGATCCTCGCGCTGATCGTGAAGCTGCTGATGCTGCTGTTCGGCTGGGCGGCGCTGATCTACATCGTGATGGCGCTGATCGACATCGTGCACCAGCGGCACGAGTTCAACCAGAAGATGAAGATGTCGATCGACGAAGTGCGGCGCGAGCACAAGGAGGACGAAGGCGATCCGCACATCCAGGCGAAGCGCCGCCAGCTCGCGCGCGAAGTGCAGTTCGCGTCGCTGCCCGACCGGATCGGCTATGCGTCGGTGGTCGTCTATTCGCCGCGTGTCGCCGTCGCGCTCTACTACGGCGGGATCGGCTCGCTGCCGTGGGTGCTCGCGCGCGGCGAGGGCGACGCGGCCGAGCGGATCGTGCGGCTGGCCCGCGACGCGCTGCGCCCGACACTCGCGAACGTCGGGCTCGCGCAGGCGCTGTACGAGACGACGCCCGAGAACGGCACGATCCAGCCGCAGCATTTCCGCGAGGTCGCGCAGTTGCTGAAATGGGCGACCGGCGCGGGTTGACGCGGGGGCGGTATCGCTGTCGGAATGCGGCCCTTTTTTCGATTTGCCGGTGTCACCGGGCGACCGGCTGCGGGCGACCGGCTGCGGGCGACCGGCTGCGAGCGACTGGCCGATTCGATATGGCCCCGTCGCGCCGCCATGCGCACACGGCGCTTGACGTCTATTTTTTTCCGCACCCTGCCAACATTCACTGGTGAATTATTGCTGATTTATTTCTTCGTAATATGGCTCGACCGTCATGCTCGACGGCGGGCCGCGAGGTTGGGCCGCGCGTGACGGAACAGGTCAACAGGGGCAGACAAATCAATGTGCGGAATCGACGGCTTTCTGAATAGCGTCGCCTTCGATGAGGAGACAGCGCGCGGCACGCTCGCGCGAATGACGGCGAGCCTCGCGCATCGCGGGCCGGACGGGCAGGGGATCTGGGTCGACCCGGAAGCCGGCATCGCGCTCGGCCACCGGCGGCTCGCGATCGTCGACCTGTCGGTGCACGGCCGGCAGCCGATGGCTTCCGCGTGCGGCCGCTACGTCCTCGTCTTCAACGGCGAAATCTACAACCATCGCGAACTGCGCGCGGAGCTCGAGCGCGCGGGGCGCGCACCGGCGTGGCGCGGCCACTCCGACAGCGAGGTGCTGATCGCGGCGATCGTCGCGTGGGGCGTCGAGGCCACGTTGCGCCGCGCGACCGGCATGTTCGCGTTCGCGCTGTGGAATCGCGCGTCGCGGGTGCTGACGCTCGCGCGCGACCGGATCGGCGAGAAGCCGCTCTACTACGGCCGGGTCGGCGACGCGCTCGTGTTCGCGTCCGAGCTGAAGGCGTTGCGCGGCTATCCGGGCTTCGACGGCGCGGTCGACCGCGACGCGCTGTGCCTGTACCTGCGTCAGTCGAGCGTGCCCGCGCCTTACACGATCTATCGCGGCATCCGCAAGCTGCCGCCCGGCACGTACATCCAGTTCGAGCATGCGCGCGACACGCCGCGCGTGCGGGCGTACTGGACGCTCGAACAGACGATCGAGGCGGGCCGCGCGCAGCCGTTCGAGGGCAGCCCCGACGAAGCCGTCGGCGAGCTCGACACGGTCCTGCGCCAGGCCGTCGCGCGGCAGATGGAAGCGGACGTGCCGCTCGGCGCGTTCCTGTCGGGCGGCATCGATTCGTCGACGATCGTCGCGCTGATGCAGGCGCAATCGGCGACGCCGGTCGATACGTTTACGATCGGCTTTCACGAGGCCGGCTACGACGAAGCCGGATACGCGAAGGCCGTCGCGCGCCATCTCGGCACGCGCCATACCGAGCTTTACGTGACGGCCGACCATGCGCTCGCCGTCGTGCCGAAGCTGCCGTCGATCTACGACGAGCCGTTCTCCGATGCGTCGCAGATCCCGACTTTTCTGGTCTCCGAGCTGACGCGCCGGCACGTGACGGTGAGCCTGTCCGGCGACGGCGGCGACGAGCTGTTCGGCGGCTATACGCGCTACTTCCTGACGCCGCGCCTGTGGCGCAAGCTGCATCGCGTGCCGGCCGTCGTGCGCGCGCGGATCGCCGCCGCGTTGCATGCGCTGCGGCCCGATCACGCGGACCAGCTCGCGGCCGTCGCGCAGGGCGCGTGGGGCGGCGGCGTGGAGGCGCGCGAATCGTCGTCGCGCATCGGCGATCGCCTGCACAAGCTCGGCCATGTGATGACGGCGGAGAGCCGCATCGGGCTGTACCGGCTGCTGATGTCGTCGGTGCATCATCCCGAGCGTATCGCGTTGGCGGGGCAGGAGCCGCCGACGCCGCTCGACACGGTGTCCGCGTGGCCGGCGCATCTGAGCTTTGCCGAGCAGGCGATGGCGATCGACACGCTCACGTACTTGCCGACCGACATTCTCGCGAAGGTCGATCGCGCGGCGATGGCCGTGAGCCTCGAGACGCGCATGCCGTTCCTCGATCATCACGTCGTCGAATTCGCATGGCGCGTGCCGGCATCGGTGCGCTTGCCGGAGGGGCAGCCGAAGGCGCTGCTGCGCCGGCTGCTCGACCGGTACGTGCCGTCCGCGCTGATCGACCGGCCGAAGCAGGGCTTCTGCGCGCCCGTCGACCACTGGCTGCGCGGCGCGCTGCGCGACTGGGCCGAGGCGCTGCTGCATCCGTCGCGCTTGCGCGACGAAGGCTTCTTCGATGCGGCGGCGGTCGAGCGGCTGTGGCGCCAGCACCAGACGGGCCGGATGAACTGGCAGCACCCGTTGTGGACGGTGCTGATGTTCCAGGCGTGGCTGGAGGCGCAGCGCGCGGGGTGACGGCAGGCTCGCGCCCGCCGCACGCGGTGCGCGGCGGGCCGACCCTCATCCGACCACCAGCGGCGTGCCGATCGGCAGGTGCGCGGGATCGCGCGCGGCCGACGGATTGAGCTGCAGGATCTCGTTGAGCGCACGCGCATCCTGTTCGCCGCGCGTCATCGCCTGCTGGTCGGCACGCGACACGTGCGCGGCGTCGAGCAGCGACTGGCGATGCCGGTCCGCGATCACCCACAGCGAATCGCCGTCGACGACGATATAGGGCTGCGCGGCGCTCGACGGCGACGGCGGGGTCGACGGCGTGCCCGACGACGGTTGCGGCTGGGACGACGTGGCGCTCGGCGTGGCGCTCGGCGACGGCGATGGCGACGCGCTCGGGGACGCACTCGGCGAAGCACTCGACGATGCGCCCGGCGCGACGTTCGACTGCGATGATCCGCCGCCGAAAAGCCAGTCGAAGAACCCGCCGATCACGGGCGCGATGCCGACCGCGAACTTGTAGCCGAATGCGGCGACCGGGATCATGACCACCGCAGTCGGGATCCGCTTGACGAAAGGCGTCGCGTTCGGGAAGTGCGTATTGAGCCGGCCGGCGAGCAGCAACGAGGTCATGGTGCCGGTCGCGATGGCGACACTGTGCTCGCCCTGCTGCCATTGGGACACGGTGGAGAGTCCGCCGAGCGCGACCGACGCGAAGTCGCCCGCCGAATCGAGCAGGCGCACGACGCGGCTGCGTTTGTCCGCGTTCACGCGTCGCGACACCATCAGGAGCGACGTACCGGCGTAGGCGGTGCCGATCACGCCGCTGGCAATGGCAGTCCAGCCCAGCGTGACGTCGAAACCCGTGAGCGGGTGCGTGGGATAGAAGGTCTTGAGGATGCCGGTCGCGACCGTCGCAACCGACGCGACCGTCATGCCCGCGCGCGCCGTGATGCCCAGCCCGCTGCGCGGATTGCCCGCGTGCAGTTGCTGCAGCGACGTGCCGCCGACGAACCCCTGCATTTGCGTGAGCACGTCCTCGGCGAGCGCGGTGATGTTCGTCTTCGCGTCGTCGAAGCTCATCGTCCCCTGCTGGTATTGCTCGACGTATTGCGCCGCCTTCGCCTGCGCATGGCGTACCGCGGACTTCAGTTGAGCGAGTCGATGCGGACCGTAGTCGTGCGTCGTGGAGTTGAACTGGCGCTCGAGCGTCGCGCCGAGGCTCGTGATGGCTGCCACCGCCGCCCTCGGGTCGCCCGACTGCAGGCTGCGGATGGCGCCTTGGTGCATGACCTGGAACACGCGTCCGACGCGCGACACCAGCAGAAGCGACGACGACGCATTGCCCAGCCCGGTCGTATCGAGCTGATGGAACCCGAGGCCGATTCCGGTCGACAGGCCGACGACGGCCCCGCCCGCGAGCCATGCGTTCCGCAGGTCCGAGCGGGCTTTCGACAATCGGTGCACGCGCAGCGCGTTGATCCGTGCGCTGGCCTCGTCCATCGTGGCGCTCGGCATATCGGGCTGCGCGATGGCCTTGCGCGCGTCGCCGATCGGCAGCGACGCGTCGTACTGCAGCGCTTTCTGGCCGGTGACGTCGTTCCAGTACACGCGGCTGTCGGCCGCCGATACCGATGCGAGCGACGGTCGCCCGGCCACGCCGCCGCCATGGCTGTCGAGCCATTTCCTGCCGGCCTCGTGGGCGAGCCTGGCGAGCCGGTTGTGGGGCGCCTTGCTGTTCCATTGCGCTTGTGACGTCTCGTTCGTCGCCCGGCGAGCCTGATTCAGCAGTGTCGACGTGTTGCCTTCGTACAGCGCGTCGCGTAATGCCACGATCTCGGCGTCGGACATCTTGTGCGTCTTTTTCGCGATGCGCTCGATTTCCGAGAACAGGAATCGCTGCTGGTTCGCGAAATCCTGCATGCCGACCGGTTCGAACACACGCGTCAGCGCATCGCCGCCATGCAGTCTCGCGAATTTTTCAGGGGCGTTTTTTCCGTAGTCGGCGATCTTCGCCGCCAGCGCGCGTGTCAGGTCCGCATTCGCGATGAAGTCGTCGCCGTGCGTGCCCCATGACAGGCCGACATGCACCCAGTCGAGCTGCTTGCGGCTCAGGATCGCGTCGAGCAACGCGACGTGGCCTTCGCCCGGCACCGGTTCGAGCACGGCGTCCGAACCGTGGAAGGTCAGCAGCACGAGCGGCGACGGCTTGCCGCCGTTCTGCGCCGCCCATGTTTCGAGCGCCTCGCCGATGCGCCGCATTTCCGCGTAGCCGTCGTTCGTGCCGGCCATCGCATGGCCGTCTTCCAGCGACACGCGGGGCCGCGACGGTGCGGCTTCGATGCGCAGCAGGAAGCCGTATTCCGAGGCCGCCGTGAGCCACTTGTGCAAGTGGGCGAGATCGTCGAGTTCGAGCGTGTGCTGCGTGCCGTTGGCGTCCGTGCGCGTGAGCGTCGCCGTATCGTCGTCGTAGCGCGCGCCGGACGGATCGCCGAAGCGTTTGGCGCGCTGGATGAACCCCGGATCCTGCAGCGCGCCCATCGCGGCGGCGAGCGAATACGGGTCGACCTGCAGCGCGACGGCCGGCAGCGCGCCGCCATACCGCTTGATGTAGCGCTTCATCTGCTCGGGATCGTCGCGCAGCGAGAACGAGCGCGACATCGGGACGAAGCGGTCGGCGAGATCGGTCAGCCTGGCCTGCGTGGCCAGCCTCACGTATTGCCTGATCAGCTTTCTGTCCGTGCTGCGCGCCGCGCCGATCCAGTGCGCGCCCCGCATGAACAGGTTGTGCCGGGCGGGGACGCGGGTGAAAGCGCCGTGCGGGTGCAGGCTCGACGCCTCGCGCCACATGTGCAGCGTCCCGAAGATCTTCTTCGCCAGTACGGCATCGGCGAGAATGGCCTTCGGCGCGTCGGTGAACGTGAGGCCGTTGCCTTCCTTGCGCCCCACGTCGCGCTTGCCCCATTCGGTGAGGCGCTCGAGCGTCGACGCGAAATCGGCGATCTTCGCGTTGCCGTAGCGCGTGACCGATTCGACGATCGCGCCCGATACGTACGCAGGCTGGAACGGCTTGAGCGCGATCGGTTTCGGGGGCGGCGCGGCGGGCGGCGTGGCCGGCGCGACGGCGGCCGGCTGCGTTCGCTGGGTGCCGCGCGCGGCCTGCTTGCCTTTGCGACCTTTTCGGCCGGCCTTGCCGCGTTTGCCCGCTTGCGTGCCGGTGCCGCGTTGGCTCGCGGCGGGCGGGGGCGCCGCCGCTGCGGCCGGCTGCGCGGCTTGCAGCGCGGCCGCCTTGAGCGCGGCCGCGCGCGGCTCGAATACGTCGGGGGCGAGCCTGGAAAGCAGGAAATGCTGATTGCCGCCATACGGCCCGCGGCCGATCGTCGCCCGCTCCAGCGGCAGGCCGGGATTGTCCGGGTCGCGGAACTGGCCGACGTCGTCGTACCAGCGCACCGTGCCGTTCTCGACCGCGATGAGGCCGGTCAGCGACCCGGTCAGCACATCGGTGACCGTGCCTTCGTGGTCGTACACGTACACGTAGTGCCCGTCGGGAATCTTGCCCATCTCGAGCGCGCGTTTCAGCTCGTCGGCGTGGTGCGCGTTGAAGTCGAGCGCGCCGTCCGCCGTCGTCGGGAGGATGTCGGGCAGGTCCGCCTCGGCTGCCGCGCGGTTCTGGCGCCGCAGCGACGGATGCATGTTCCCGAGCGCGCGCTGCACGGACACGTCCGGCTTCGACAGCGGCGCCTTCGGCTTGCCGATCGGGCGGCGCATCTTGGCCGGCGCGAAGCCGCCATAGCTTTCGACGACGTCGTGCGCGACCTTCGCGACGACGAACTGCACGCCGCGGCGACCGTCGGGCAACGCCCAGCAGCGGCGCCGGAACGCGGCGGCGAGCTCGCGCGATTCGATCGTGGCATCGCCGAGCGACGTCTTTTCGACGTACGTCCATTTCCCGGCGCCATCGCGCGTCGCGTAGCCGAGCACCTTGCCGGTCTTGCGTTCGACCGCATAGACCGTCGCCCCCGCACCGGGATCGTGTCGCGCCGCCGGTTTCGGCCGCATGAAGCGCGGCGCGCTGTCGAGCTCGTGCACGTTTGCGACGACCTCCGCGTCGACGCCCGTGTCGGACGGCTCGACATCCCACGCGCGGCGTTCGCCGAAATACGCGTCGACGCGCGCGGCGCCGCCAAACTTGTGCAACTCGGCGAGCGTGACGGGCGACACGTAGTAATCGTAATTCCCGCGGCTCGCGGCGCCTTTGTCCTTCAGTGAGAGAAACGCGTCCTGCAACAGGTGCGGATCGATATCGGCCGATGCCGCGTTCTTGTCGACGAACTTGCCCTGTGCGTTGGTCCGGAAGCTCGCGATGAATTCGGGCTGCGGATGGATCGCGTCGCGCCGGTCGGCGGGGCGGTCGGTGCGCAGCGCGATCAGCACGTGCGCGTCGGTGCCGAATGCCGTCTTCATCGCGTCGATGCTGTCGAGCTGGTCGCCGTCGACGCGCAACAGGTCGCGCTTGCCGTGCGACGCGAGCAGATCGAGCGCGCGCTGTTCGCGCTTGGCGGCCTTGCGGGCGGCGAGCCCGCGTGCCGGCCGAGGCGCCGGCGAGGCTGGCGCGGCCATTTCGCGCGGCACGCCGCCGGCCTGCATGTGCGCGATCTGGCTCGCGTAGTAGTCGCGGTAGGTCGCGTAGCCGGGCACCGACGGCTCGGCGTCGCCGAACGCGTCCGCGAGCCGGCGCAGGCCGGCTTCGTCGCCGGGCATCACGCGGTCGGCTTCGCGCGCGATCGCGTCGGGCAGGAGGACATCCTTCGAGATGTCGATGCCCATGTCGTCGATGAGTGCACGGCGTACCGCGAACGCGTTCGCTTGCGCACGCGCTTCGGCCATCAGCGCACGATCGACCAGCGTGTCGCCGGATGCGCCGTCGAGCAGCAGGCGTCCGGCGATCGCATCGACCGCATGCTGCGCCTCGTGCGCGAGCGCGTACACGAGCGTACCGGTGTGGCGCATCCGGCCGTCGAGCACGATGCGCTGCCGGTCCGTATCGATCCGGCTGCCGCGCCCGGGCCGGCCGACCACGACCTTCCAGCCGGCGGCCTGCGCCTGAGCGAGCTGTCCGCTCAGCAGCGTCGAGCGGTCGACGAGCGCGAGCGCTTCCTTCGACAGCGGCGCGCCGCCGAACCGCATCCGGATCCGCGTGATGATGGACGGCTTCTGAACGAACGCGTCGGGCGGCAGCGTGTCGGCGATGACCGGGCGCGCGATCGCGATGTCGCCTTGTTCGAGGCCGTGCGTGAGCAGCCGTTCGAGTTCGGTGAGTTTCTCGAGCGTGCGCAGGTGTTCGATCGGGTCGCGCGAGACCGGGCCGGGATCGCTCAGCAGGAAGTCGCCCTGACGCGTGAAGATGCCCTGAAGGTCGAACGCGAGGCCCTCGCGCTCGACGACCGCACGAATCTTCCGGATGTGTTCCAGGGCGGCCCGCGTGACGACGCGCGGCAGCGCGCCGGTCGCGGCCATCGTATGCGTATGCAGGACGCCGAGCGGGCGATACAGCACGCCGACGCGGCCGAGCACCGAGAACGGGCCGCTCATCGTGACCGTCTGCAATCCGTACGAACGCAGATCGTCGAGTGCGAGCCGTTCGTCGACCGCCGCACGCACGTGACCGGATTCCGGGTGGGTGTGGCGATCGTAGATGCCGAGCGCGGCGTCGTCGCCGAGCGCGAATACGGTTTTTTCGCCGCCGGCGCCGAGCAGTTCGCCGGCTTCGTGCGCGACGTCGACACGCGCGTTGCGGTCGCCGTGCGCATAGACGCCGAGCGGGTCGGCGTTCAGCGGGCCGAGATCGTGCGGCGCGGCTGGCGCCGGATCGACGCGATGGAACGTGCCGGTATCGAGCAGCGCGCCGTGCGCGCCAACCGCTTCCGCGGGCGCGGCATACACGGGCCGTTGCCACAGGTTCGCGAGCCGCGCCGCATGCGCGGCGCCGTCGTGCTTCGCGGCGAGCACGATCGCATAACCTTCCTGCACCACGAACGGCGGCGCCATTTCGAGCAGGTATTCGTGCGCGCCGACCGGCCGGCCGTCGACGAGCAAGGCGCCGTCCGCGCGCGTGTCGGCGTGCAGCACGACCACGCGGCGCCCGGGGTCGATCGTGAAATGACGCGTGCGCGCGGCGGCCAGCTCGGCGGCATCGGGGCGCTCGCCCGCGCGGTACGGCGACGCGATTTCGGCATGCGCGCGACTCCAGGCGACGCGCGCATCGAAGCGGGCGACACCGCGCGATGCGGTGCCGGTTTCGTCCATCCGCGGCGCGGGCATCCGGCGCGGCATGCCGCCGCGCCCCTTCTGGCGCGACCACGCGTCGTTGTAGAACGCGCGATAGGTCGCGCCGTCCGCCCCCGACGTGTGCACGTCGCCCAGCGTGCTCGCCAGTCGGTCGACCGTGCCTGCGTAGTCGTGCGACCGCCCGCGCCAGTTCGCGCCTTCGCGCGCGATCGGGTCCGGGTGAGCGAGGTGCGCGGCAATGTCGGTGCCGCTGGCCAGCCTGATTTCGTAGCGGGCCTCGAACGCGCTGATCTGCGCGCGCGCCTCGGCCTCGAGCGCCTTGCGCGTGAAGCCGCCGCGCTGCCCGGAGTCGTGGTCCAGCACGCCGGCCATCGCCTCGACGGCCTTGCGCGACTCGCGCGCGAGCACGTACGTGATGCTGCCCGCATCGCGGAGGCCGCCGTCGATCGTCACGCGGCGCTTGCGCGTATCGACGTGGCTGCCGCGGCCGCGTTTGCCGATCGTCACGCGCCAGCCGGCGTCCTGCAGCATGCGCAACTGCGTCGCAAGCGTGCCCGACTGCATCGCGAGCGCCTGTACGGCTTCCGGCAGCGGTGCGCCGCCCAGCCGCATCTGCATCCGCGTGATCCAGCCGGGATGCGGGGTGGCGTAATCGGGTGTCGCGGTGCCGGGCGTTTCCGCGGGCGCCGCGCGCGCCGGATCGTCGGTCGGCAGGGGCGTGCGTGCGTCACCGGCCTGCGTGCGGACGGTCTTGCCGCCGGCGGCTTCGGCGGGCGTCTCGTCGCGCGCAGAGACGGCGGCCGTACCGCGATCCGCCACGGGTTCGGCTGCTGCTTCGGCAATGGCGGGGTGGTCCGGTTTGACCACCACGAGCACGCGGTTCGGCGCGCTGAATATGCCGTCGTGCGCGGTGACGGGTTCGGGCGTGGCGACCGCGCGCGGCATCGCCGGCTCGTTCGGGCCGCGCTTGCCCGCGAGCACGATCAGCGTTTCGTCGGGCGCCGCGGGGCGCGACGGCGCCGGCGATGCTTCTTCAGTCACGGCGGCTCCGGAAGGGCCGTTTTCCATCGCCACCGCTTCCGGTTCCGGGTCGAAACGCAGCACCCGCGCATCGGCGCGCAACTGGCCATCGGCGCCGAATGCGTCGGGCGCGGCCGCATAGACGGGTTTCTGCCAGCGGTTCGCCAGCTCGGGCGCGAGTGCCGCGTCGTGCTCGCCGGCGACGACGATCACGGGCTCGTCGAGTGCCTGCGGACTCGGGGCGGGCGTGCCCGGATCGCGGCTCGCGCCATTTCGCACGAGATAGACCGTGCGCTCGCCGACCTGCATCGGCTCGACGCTCGGCCCGCGCGGCACCGCGATGCCGGCCGGGTCGGACGTCGCCGGCCGCGTGGCGGGCGCTGCGTCCGTCAGGTCGACGACCCGTACATCGACGCGCGGCGGCGTGCCGTCCGGCTTCGTGCGCGTGCCGGCGCCGGCCGGTTCGTCGCTCTCGGCGGCGCGTGCAGCGGCGCCACGGGTGGCCGTCGTGCGGTCCGCGTCGATGTCGTCGTGCTGCCGGTCGGCCTGCGCGCGCGCCTCGCTCGTGCGCTGCGTACTGTGGGCATCGTGGGCCGCATTCGCGCTTTCACCTTCGGCGGCGGCCTGCTGGACGCGGCGTGCCTCCCTTGCCGCGGCGTCGCGCAACTGGCGGTGCAGGTCCTTGCCCTGATCGATGACCTCGTCCAGCCTGTCGAGCCGCGATTTCGCGACGATGTTCGACGTCGTGCCGATGGCGCCGTCCGGGCCGAACGTCAGGCGTTCGCCGGTGTCCGTGACGCTGTCGACCCGCGTGCCGTGAGTCCAGGCCTTCGGTGAAGCCGACACGACGGACAGCGTGCCGTCCTGGCCGAGCACCACCGACTTGCCGGGCGGCAACCGCTTCGCCGACGTCTTGTCGAGCACGCGGATCGGCTGGTCTTCGTAGGTCAGCACTTTGTCGCCGACCATCAGTACGCCGTCGGGTGCGACCTTCACGGCCTCGCCGTCGAGCGTCGCACGTGTGCGGTCGGCCGACAGCGACGCGGCGCCGTCCTTGTTCAGGATTTGCCCGATCGTCCGGTCGTCGATCTTGACGACGTTGCCATCCGTCGTGTGCGCGGCGATCGGTCGTCCGGTGCGGGTGCGGATGCCCGTGACCGCGCGTTGCTTGGCCGCCCCCGCACCCATCAGCGCGGTGTTGATGACGCCGGATTCGAACGCTTCGCCGGCTGCCTTCGTATTGCCTTGCCACAGGTCGACGCCGGATTCGACGAACGCCTCGCCGGCGCCGGCGACACCGGTCGCGAACGCCGTCCGTTCCGCACCCTTGGCGATGACCGACGCGACCTTCGTCGTGACCGCGCGCTCGAACAGCTTCGTGCCCGCGAGTTTCGCGGCGCCACCGGCGGCCATCGGCACGAGATTGATGTAGTCGGCGCGGGCGCCGGCGTCGAATGGGCTGATGCTCTGGTCGTGCTGGACACGGTTGGCGAGATCGAGGCCCGCCTTCGTCATCGCGGAACCGATCGCCGTGTAGGTCATCCCCGCGCCGATGATGTTCAGCGGCACGCCGATCGCCGCGCCGATCACCGTGCCGTCGAGCGCCGTGCCGATCACCTCGAGCGCCATCCCGCCGAGCAGCATCCCCATGTTGACGCCGGTGCCCGTGAAGAAATTCAGCACGGAGTCGAACGTACTGTCGTTGTGCGCGGCCTTCGACACGAGCTGCGGCGCGCCGTTCTCGTCGTGGCCGGTCAGGATGTCGACGGTGCCGTCCGACGACAGCTGATTGCTGTCGAGATAATCGTCGATGCTGTCGTAGTTGCCGGCCGATTCGTCGATGTAGTGCGTTTTGCCGTCCTTGCCCGTTACCTTGAACAGCGCGCTCGTCGTCGTCCCGGTTTCCTTCGCGGCATACACCATCGGCAGCACGCTGATCTGCGTGTCCTTGCCGCCGCCGACCGACAACAGCTTGTCGCGCACGGCGTCGATGACCGACAGCTTGTCCTTGTCGACGAAGCGCGCAGTCGAATCCTCGGCAGCCGAGACGGATGGCGACGAAGCATCGGCCGGCACGTCCGGCTGTTGCCCGAGCGCGATGCCGATCAGGTTGCGCTGCCGATTCTCGCCGAGCGAGCCGAACGCGATCGTGCCGCCGTTCCCGGTGCTCAGGCTGGCCGCGTCGAGCATCGAATTCGACATTTCGGTGCGATGCGCTTCGTAGAAGTCATGCATCGCCTTCTTGTAGTCGTCGGCCGCGTCGGATTTCTCGTCGACATAGCGCAGCCGCTCCTCGAGGCCCGCGTCGAACCGGTCGAGCAGAACCTGCTGGCGCGACGTGTCGCGCAGCAACTGCAGTTGCGGAAGGGCGTTCTCCGCCTTCGTGACGGCGTCCCGCGCGTCGTTCAGCTCGGATTGGTATGGGTTCGGGCGATACGACGGCGCCGGCATCACGTCGCCGTCCGGCAACGTGCGCAGCCGCAACGGCGGCGGGTTGGCGGCGGCCCATTCGTCGTACTGCTTCTGCTTGGCGGCGAGTGCACGCTTTGCCTGATCGACGTCGTCCTGCGCGTTGCTCAGTGCGACGTCGGCTGCACGCGAATTGACGTCGTCCGACAGCCGGTTGCTGGCCATCCTCAGCGCGCCGGCGACCACCTGCAGGCGTGTGGCGTCGATCTGCGTCGGGCCGTTCGCCGCAGCCGGCAGCGGCATCGTCGATCGCGACGGGTCGGTCAGCGACAGGATCGGCGCTGACGATGCGGCATGCCTGCCGGTCGGTACGGGCGCCGCGAAGGCCGTGGGCAGCGACGGGCTCGCGCCCGGCGCGGCACCCGCGGCCGTCGACAGCGACGAAAAGGGCGCCGGCGGTGCGGCGGTCGACGTCAGTTGCGGCGGTTGCTGGAAAAACGGCTTCAGCAGCGGCTGCTGCGCCTTCACCTGCGCGCTGATCTTCGACGCCTGATCGTCGTACTGCTGCGCGAGCGTCGCACCGTACGCGGCGACGAAGCCGTCGTGCGCGATGCTCGCCTGCTGTTTCGCCTTGTAGAGCTTCGCGTACGCGGCGGTGAGATCGAGATCGACCTTCGCGTCGACGGGCGGCAGATGCGGCGGCCGCGGGTTGTCCTTGTGCCACTTGTCGGACGCCTGCTGAGCGAGCGCACAGTCGTCCTGTGCGCCGTCGACCCGTTGCTGCGCGGCCAGCATCTGCAGATAGCCGCCGCTCGTGTTCGCGGCCGTCTGCGCGCGCTTGAGCGCGGCGTTCGCGTCCGAAGCCGAGTTCGGCGCGACGATCACCGTCCCCTGCTTGCCGGCGACCACGTCGAATTTCTGCTGTGCCTGCGCGAGTGCGATGGCGTCGTTGGCCGCGGCGAGCGCCGCGTTCGTGAGGTTCGCCGATTTTGCCGCGGCCGTGACGTCCTTTTGCGCGGCTTCCGGCGATTCGGGCGCCTCCGGCAGGTTCACCTGCAGATCCTGATCCGCCAACGCCCTGTTCAGCCGGCCGATCCCGGCGTCGAGTGCCGCCTTGTAGTCGGGATCGACGAGATACGATCGGAGCTGCGTACGGGCGAGGTACGCGTTCGACAGATCGGAAAAGTATTTCGCGGTACCGGCAGCCGCTTGCGCGTCGGCGTTTTTCCAGTCGTCGTAGCGCTTCGACTGCTCCGCGTTCTTGCAGTCGCCCGGCTTCGGTATCCAGTTCGGGTCGTTCGCGTGGTCGGGAAAAGCGGCCTGCAGCGCCTTGAGCTTGTCGTTGGCCGCATTCTGCGCGTCGCCCGGGTTCGTCACCTTGCCGTCGTCGTCGATCTGGATGCCGGACGGCTTGTCGGCGTCGGCCTGTTCGCGATACAGGATCGTGTAGCCGGCGTCGGTCGTCACGTTCAGCTCGCGCTGGGCGGCGTCGGCCGCCGTGCGCGCTTTCGCATAATCGGCCTGCGCGGCCTTGCGGGCCTCCGGCGTCGATTCGGGATCGCGGTTGACCACGTGCAGCACGTTCTGCGCGCCCTGCAGCGATTTAGACGCGTCGTCGTATTTCGTCTGCGCGTCCTGGATGGCCTGCCGTACCGCTTGCGTCGTCTTGTTCTCGACGGTGATGTCGGGCGGCGGCGCCGTGTATTGCGCGGCCATGCGCTGCATCAGCGACGTCGCGTCGGCGATCTCCGCGTTGGTCGGCTTCGACGGGTCGGTGGCCAACGACGCATTGACGGGAATCGGCGGGGCGGTGACCGGGTTCGCCGGGCCGGCTGCCGGATCGTCCTGTTTCGGTGGCGGCGGTGGAGGAGGAGCAACGACAGGATTCAGCGTTTCCGACAGGAAGCGCTGCCAGTTGACGCCCAGTCCCAGTCCGTCGATCAACAGCATGCTCGTCTCCGTTGAGCCGCGCGATGCGCGGAGCACCCGGCGCACGGTACGTCGCGCCGTCAGCTTTCAAGTGTAAGGAGACGCCTCGCGGCTGGCATGCCGCTGTTTCGTAGCGTGGCGGCGCGCTCGGGAGGCGTGCGCAACGCGTGCTACGAGGCGCGCACGGCGCGGCGTTCGATCAGCGCACGGCGGCCAGCGCCGCAGGTCGTCACTGATCGAGACACCGCACGCAGAGCCGCTTCGCCTGGTTTGCCGGCAGCCCGCGGCACATCATCAGAACCGGGCGCGCATGGCACGACGGCGCATCCGCGGATGCGGCGGCCGACGGCAGGCGGCGCGCGCGTTCGGGCGGCGTCGCGGCGGCCGCGGCCATGCGCCGCTGGCGCGCGGGCGGCGGCGTGTCGGTCACGACGGGAATCGGCTCGATGCCGCCTTCGCGCGCATTGCGCTGCGCGCTCGCGACGACGCGGCTCACGTAGCCGCTCGAAAAACCGGTCGTGAAGTTGCCGCTGTAGTAGCACGACAGCGCCGCGCGCAACGCGGCCTGCGTGGCGCGGCCGGTGCCCGACGAGCGCGCGAAGCATTCGGTCAGGATCGCGCCGCCGGCCTGCAGGTTGCGGCACGGCTCGAACATCGTCGCTTCGTCGAGCCCGTATTTCGCGAAATTGCGTTCGTTCACCTGCGCGAGGCCCACGCTGTAGCTGAAGCCGCGCGACGACAGCTCGCGCGCGGTCGCGCGCGCCTCGTCGAGCGAGGCGGGCTGGCGTGTCAGGTGCCCGCCGACCACGCCGATCGCGTACGGATTGAAACCCGACTCGGTGCGCACGAGCGCGGCGAGCGTCGCGGGATCGACGTTCGGCGCGCAGGCGCGCGCCAGTTGCGCGAAACCGGCGCCGCCGCCGGCCGCCTGCGCGACGCGCGCCGGCAGGCACGCGAGCGCGAGCATGGCCAGCGCGCACAGGCAGGCGGCGGCGGTCCGCAGGCGGCGCGCGTTCATCCCGCCCCCGCGACGCGGTACGACAGCACGAGCCCGTGCACGAGCAGCGACCAGCCGTCGAGCGCGACGAACAGCAGCAGCTTGAACGGCACCGAGATCGTCGTCGGCGAGATCATCTGCATCCCGAGCGCCAGCAGGATGTTCGCGACCAGCAGATCGACGACGATGAACACGATGTAGATCACGAAGCCGATCTGGAACGCCTTCGTCAGCTCGGCGAGCGTGAAGCTCGGCACCAGCACGAGCAGGTCGTCGTCCTTGATGCCGTCCGCACGGTTCTTCGGCCAGACCGACGTCGCGGTGCGCACGAAGAATTCGCGGTCGCGCTGCCGCGTATGCGATATCAGGAAATCCTTGATCGGCGGCAGCGCCGCATCGGCGAGCGCGCCGATGTCCGAGGTCGACAATTGCCCCGACGCATCGAAGTGGCGCGCCTGCAGCGCGTCGCGGATCGACATCCCGACGGGCGCCATGATGAACAGCGACAGGATCAGCGCGATGCCGTTCAGCACGAGGTTCGGCGGCACCTGCTGGATCCCGAGCGCGGAGCGCAGCAGGCCGAGCACGACCACCAGCTTCGTGTAGCTCGTCACCATCAGCGCCGCGAACGGCGCGATGCCGAGCGCGGCGATCACCGCGATCAGCGCGACCGGATTCGGCAGATTGCCCATCGTTCAGCGCTCGCGCGGCGCGGGTTGCGTCAGCGTGACGACGCGTACGCCGAGCTTCTGGCCGACCGCGATCAGATGGCCGGTGCCGATCAGCATCCCGTTCGCGACGAGATGGATCACGCTCTGGTTGATCCCTTGCTGCAGCTCGATCACGGCGCCCGGCTGCAGCGCGCTCAGTTCGCCGAGCGGCATCGACGTGGGCGGCAGCTCGAAGCGCAGATCGACGGCGAGGCCGTCGAGCGAGCGCGGCGCGTCGGCGGCCGGCGCGTCGTGCGTCGTCGGCGGCGAGTCGGTGCGGGTCGGTTCCAAAGGCATCTCCCTGATTCGTTCGACGGTCAGCCGGTTGCCCGACGGCAGTCCGGTGATCTCCCACGCCGGCGCGGCCGGCAGACGCGCGACGCACAGCAGGTTCTGCTCGTGCGCCTGCCAGCGCTCGATCGCGATGATGTCGCCGCCGACGACATCGGCCAGCTCGGCCGTCGTCAGCTCGGTACGGCCGATCTCGAACACGAGCGGCACGGGCAGGCTCGCATAGGCCGCGCGCGCGTCGGCGGGCGCGGCCGGCGCGGCCGCGAAGAACACGGCCAGCGCATCCGGTGCGTCGAACAGCAGCGCGCCGTGGCAGCGCCACGCGGCGTCGGCGCGCCGCAGCTCGAACCGCAGCGCGGCAGGCGATGCGTGCGAGGCCGGGGCGCCGTCCGGCGGCGGCAGCAGTTCCACGCGCTGCCGCGTCGCGGCCTGCAGCACCGCCGCGAGCGGCGCGCACAGGTCGGCGAGCAGCGCCGCGCGGATCACGGCCGGGACCGCCGGGTCGGCTGCATCGCCGAGCCATTCGGTTTCCGCGACCGGGTCGATCCACAGCGTGCCGGCCGCCGGGCCGACGACGAACCGGTACGCGTGCGCATCGGCGGCCGGCTCGGCGTCGACGCGCCAGCGCACCTCGTACGCATGCTCGCCGAGCGTGACCGGGACGGCGCCGGTCGCGCAGTACGCATGCGACAGCCCGCGCGCGGCGGCGGCGGACAGGCGCGGCAGATGGGGCGACGCGTCGAGCGCGACCGCGGCCGGCGCGGCGGCGGGCGGCGGGGAAGCGGCGGGCATGGCCCGGTTCGCGGCGTCGCCGGCGTCGGCATTCGTCAGGAACAGCGCAGGCACGGCGGGATCGGGGCGGATTCGGCGTTGGTTCGACGGATTGTTCTGGGGCCGGCGGCGCCGAGGGGCGCGCGGCTGCTGCGTCGATTGTAGGGACGGCGATGGCCGCGTGCCGCGCCGGAATCCGTAGTCGCGACCATCGCGCGAAGACGGCGCGAGCGGGGCGCTACGAAGCGCGACGAACGACGGCGGACGGCGGTGGAGCGCGATGAAGCGGGCGGCGCCGCGGCGGGCGCTCAAAAGCAACCGCCGCCCGGAGGCGGCGGTTGGGGTGCGACCGGCTGGCGGGCCGGGCGGCGTGCAGGCCGCGTCCGGCCGGCCGGTCGCGAGGGGCTGCGAATCCGCGCGGCGCGGTGGGGGAAGCGTTGCCGGCGTGCCGCGATCGAGCAGCGCGCGGATGACGCGTCAAGCGTAGTCGGCGGCCATCGACGGTTGCGGCGCCGTGCGCTGCATCGGCGCCGCTTCGTGACGTTCGACGTGCGTCATCGCCGCACCGAACAGCACCAGGCGATAGCCGACCGCGTAGATCGGGATGATCCGCAGATTCTTGTCGTGTTCGAGCTGCAGCTTCGAACGGATCCGCGAGATATGGGTGTCGAGCGTGCGCGACGACACGCCGAGCTCACGGCCCCACACGGCCTCCTGGATTGCCTGCCGCGGCACGATCTTGTTCATGTTGTCGAGCAGGAATTCGACGACGTCGAATTCGCGCGGCGTCACGTCCACGACCTTGTTGTCGATTTCGATCGTGCGGCGCACGAAGTTGATTTTTATATTGTCGATGTACAGGTATTTGCAATCCATGGTGGCCCTCGCATGTCCGTAAAGGAGTGTTTGCGGGCCTTGTGCTGCAACTTCCGGGCCAGGGGCGGATCGTCAGACGGTAATAACGGGCGGTCGCGGCGCGGAAGGCGCGGCAGCCTTGAATTTAAAAGAATTTTTAACGGGAAGCCGCTGGGCGATCGATGAAAGGGGCGGAACGGCGCTGAAGGATTGTTACGTAGCATCGCGTCGCGACGTTACGGGCGTTACGTCCGACGTAACGTGGCGGAGACGCCGGCGCCACGCGCTCGACCGAGGTGGGCGGCGGGCCTCGGAAACCCGACATGGAACCCTACATGGAAGCCTACATGTGACAATGAAAATTCAATATAAATCAGTGACATAAGTGACTATAATTGCCGACATCGAACCCTACATGGAACCGTACGAGAAAGCATGACGACCGTCGCTACCTTCGAACCGTTGTTTCCCGAAGATCGCGTACTCGATCCGCTGCTCGAGCAGGCCGCCGAGCTGGTCGATTCTTCGCGGCGGTTACTTGCCATCAGCGATACCCCGCTGGCCACTGCGCTCGTGCCGCAATTGCGTGCGATGAATTCGTACTACACGAACAAGATCGAAGGCCAGCACACTACGCCTGCCAAGATCGAGGCGGCGCTGCTTCGGGACTATTCGACCGATATCGTCGAACGCAGGAAGCAACGTTTCGCGGTCGCGCATATCGCGGCGGAAGCTGCACTCGAGGAGGAGTGGAGTGCGCTCCCGGTCGCTGCGTTGTTCGAGCCGGCGCGAATCTCGGCCATTCACGATCGTTTCTTTTCCTGCTTGCCTGACGATGAGCGATTGACCGGGGAGGGGAATGTCATCGTTCCGGGCGAATTTCGGCGCTCGGATGTGACGGTCGGCCGTCATCTGGCGCCCGAACCGGAAATGATCGAGCCGCTGCTTCAGGCGTGGGCGACACGTTATGCCCGCATCCGCGCCAAGGAATATCAACTGATCGGCATCGCATGTTCGCATCATCGTCTCGCCTGGGTACACCCGTTCATGGACGGCAATGGTCGCGTGGCGCGCCTGCATTCGCATCTCGGGTTGCGCGCTGCCGATCTGACCCACGGTCTCTGGTCGCCGCTTCGGGGGCTGGCGCGAGAGCATGAGCAGTATTACGCGAGGCTGAGCGAGGCTGATCAGACGCGTCGCAACGATCTGGACGGCCGTGGCAACTTATCCCAGGAAGGATTGGTCAAGTTCGCCCGGTTTTTTCTCGACTGCTGTCAGGACCAGGTCGGTTTTATGGTGCATATGACCCAGTTTGACGGGGTCACGGGGCGACTGCTGGATTTGCTGCGATTCCTGGAGGCCAACCCGTGGACGATTCGCTCGGAAAAATCCGTGATCAAACCGGAAGCCGCAGCGCTGGCGATCGAATTCGTGGCGCTGCGCAGAACCGTCACGCGTGCGGAATTCGCGCAGATGCTGGGTGTAAGCGACGTATTGGCGCGCAGGATCATTCGATCGCTGCTGGATTACGGGCTGCTGACCTCGCCGTCGCATCGCGGCGAGCTTTCTTTCGGATTGCCGTTGAACAGCCTCCGGTTTCTGTTTCCGCGGCTTTGGCCTGAAGTCGACCAAGCGTGAGCGGCGCCGGGCCGCCCCATATCGCGCGGCTTTAGCCCGGAAAAACACGGTGTTCCCGCGATGCATTGAAAAACGCCGGCCCCCGGGCATGCGTCGCCCGGCAGCCGGCGTTCCCGCGTATCAGGCCTTCGCGCTATCCGCCGAATCGAACGGCAGCACGTAATGCCGCTTGCCGGTCGCCGCGAAGATCGCGTTCGCCACGGCCGGCCCGACCGGCGCGACGCCCGGCTCGCCGACGCCGGTCGGCGCTTCCGCCGACGGCACGATATGCACTTCGACCTTCGGCATCTCCGCCATCCGCAGCACGTGATAGCCGTCGAAGTTGCGCTGCTCGACCTGGCCGTCCTTCAGCGTGATCGCGCTGTGCATCGCCGCGCCGAGCCCGAAACCGATGCCGCCCTCCATCTGCGCGGCGACGATGTCGGGATTGATCGCGATCCCGCAGTCGACCGCGCACACCACGCGCTCGACCTTCACCTTGCCGTCCGCGTCGACCGATACCTCGGCCACCTGCGCGACATAGCTCTTGAACGCCTCGGCCACCGCGATCCCGCGCCCGCGACCCTTCGGCAGCGGCTTGGCCGGATCCCAGCCGGCCTTCTGTGCGGCCAGATCCAGCACCGCGCGCATGCGCGGCTCCTTCGCGAGCAGATCGCGGCGGAACGCATACGGGTCCTTGCCGGCCGCATGCGCGGCTTCGTCGATGAATGCCTCGACCGCATAGGCCGTGTGCGAGCTGCCGACCACGCGCCACCACAGCACCGGCAGGCCGACCTGGGTCGTGGTGAGTTCGACCGACACGTTCGGCACCGCGTAGGGCAGGTTCGCCGCGCCCTCGACCGACGTCGCGTCGACGCCGTTCTTGACCATGAACGCCTCGAACGGCGTGCCGGCGAGGATCGACTGGCCGACGATCCGGTGGCGCCAGCCCACCAGCCGGCCGTCCGCGGTCAGGCCCGCGTCGAGCTTGTGGAAGTACATCGGCCGGTAGAAGCCGCCCTGGATGTCGTCCTCGCGCGTCCATTGCAGCTTGACGGGCTTGCCGTCCGCGCCGAGCGCCTTCGCGATCGACACGGCCTCGACCACGTAGTCCGACCACGCATTCGCACGCCGGCCGAAGCTGCCGCCCGCATACAGCGTGTGAATCCGCACCTGTTCGGGTTTCAGCCCGGCCGTCCTGGCCGCGTTGCCCTGGTCGACCGTCTGGAACTGATCGCCGGCCCAGATCTCGCAGCTGTCCGCCGTCAGCTTGACGACCGCGTCGAGCGGCTCCATCGGCGCATGCGCGAGATACGGGAATTCGTACGTCGCGCCGATCTTGCGCGCCGCGCCGGCGATCGCCGCATCGGCATCGCCGTCCTTGCGCGCCGACGTGCCCGGCTTCTCGGCGAGTTGCCGGTATTCGCGCATCAGCTCGTCCGAGCCGCGCTTCTCCGCCTTCGTTTCGTCCCATTCGATCTTCAGTGCATCGCGGCCCTGTTTCGCGGCCCAGAAGCCGGTCGCGACGACCGCGACGCCGCCCGGCACCTGCACGACCGATACGACGCCCGGCACGGCCTTCGCGGCCGTCGCGTCGAACGATTTCACCGTCGCGCCGAAGCGCGACGGCCGCTGCAGCAGCGCGACGCGCATGCCGGGAAACGTCGTGTCGAGCGTGAAGTGCGCGGTGCCGTTCGATTTCGACGACGCGTCGACGCGCGGAATCCGGTGCCCTATCAGCTTGAAATCGGCCGGCTGCTTCAGCGTGACCTTGTCGGGCACGGGCAGCTTCGACGCATCGGCGACGAGCGTGCCGTACGCGGCCGTCCTGCCGCTCTTCGCGTGCGTGACGACGCCGTCGGCGGTGGTCAGCTCGGCGGCCGGCACCTTCCAGCGGGCCGCCGCGGCCGACACGAGCATCGCGCGCGCCTTGCCGCCCGCTTCGCGCAGTTGCTGCCACGAGTTCGACATGGCCGAACTGCCGCCCGTGCCCTGCATCGTGCCGAACGCGAGGTTCGCATAGCGCTTCGCATCGGCCGGCGCGCTTTCGACGCGCACGCTCGACCAGTCGGCGTCGAGCTCCTCGGCGACGATCGTCGCGATGCCCGTATACGCGCCCTGGCCCATTTCGACGTGCTTCGCGATCACCGTGACGGCGCCGTCGGGCGTGATGCGCAGGAATGCGTTCGGCGCGAAATCGCCGGCCGGCGCGGTCGCGGCGAGCGCGCGGCGGCCGAGGCCGGCCCAGTCGAAGCCGATGGTCAGGCTGACGGCGGCGGCTGCCCCGGCGGCCTTCAGGAACGTGCGGCGCGACGGGCGCACCGAATCGGTGTGGTCGAGTTCGATCGTCATGGTCAGGCTCCCAGCGTCGCGGCGGCGTCGTGGATCGCGGCCCGGATGCGGGCGTAGGTCGCACAGCGGCAGAGGTTGCCGTTCATCGCGGCGTCGATGTCCGCGTCGGTCGGCTTCGGATTCTGTTCGAGCAAGGCGGTGGCCGACATGATCTGGCCGGACTGGCAATAGCCGCATTGCGGCACCTGCAGCTTGACCCACGCGGCCTGCACGGCCTGCGCGGGCTTGCTCTGCAGGCCTTCGATCGTCGTGACGTGCTTGCCCGCGATGCCGGCGAGCGGCAGCACGCACGAGCGGACGGCCTGGCCTTCGAGATGCACCGTGCACGCGCCGCACTGCGCCATGCCGCAGCCGAATTTCGTGCCGATCAGTCCCGCGTGTTCGCGAATCGCCCAGAGGACGGGCATCGACGGATCGGCGTCGAGCGTGACGTTCTTGCCGTTCAGGACAAACGAGGTAGGCATTTTGGGTTGTCTCCGTGGGGAAAACCCGGCGTAGGCCGGATTAGCGCGAGTGTGCGCGAGCCGCCGGTTTTTGCGTCTACCCAATCCTGCAAATTTATTGAACAATCCTGCAAATCCCCTGCGCGCCGCGAGCCGTTTCGCTATGCTCGCGCGACACGGGAAATCATTCGAGGATGCGTCATGGACATGACCGATATCGTGGCGTCGCGCGAATCCGGGCGGCGCGAGCTGGCGTCGCTGATCGGCCGTTTCGCGCCGGCGGACGGCTCGCACTCGACGGCCGTGCCGGGCCTGATGCTGCATCGGCACACGCGGCCGGTCGATCTCGGCTGCGGCGTGTCGCGCGCCGCGCTGGTGATCGCCGCGCAGGGCGCGAAGCGCGTGATCGTGGCCGGCCACGCGTACGAATACGACGCTCACAATTGCCTGATTACGTCGATCGACTTGCCGATCCTCTCGCGCGTGACGCGTGCGTCGGCGGAAGAACCGTACCTGTGCCTGTCGCTGACGCTCGATCCGCAGCGCATCGTCGAGTTGGCGGCCGAGATGCGGCTGCCCGAGCCCGACGCGGGCCCGGAAGGCGAAGGGATCGCGCTCGCGGAGCTGACGCCGCCGCTGCTCGATGCGGCGTTGCGGCTGCTGCGGCTGCTCGATACGCCGGCCGACATCGCGGTCGTCGCGCCGCTGATCGAGAAGGAAGTGCTGTACCGGCTGATGACGAGCGGGCAGGGCACGCGGCTGCGGCACATGGCGATCGCCGGCAGCCAGACGCACCGGATCGCGCGTGCGATCGAATGGATCCGCGATCACTTCGCGGAGCCGATGCGCGTCGAGTCGCTCGCGCAGGCGGTCAACATGAGCGTGTCGTCGCTGCACCATCATTTCAAGCACGTGACGACGCTGAGCCCGCTGCAGTACCAGAAGCAGTTGCGGCTGCACGAGGCGCGACGGCTGTTGCTGCGGCAGGGCGGCGACGTCGGGTCGGTGGCGGCCGTGGTCGGCTACGAAAGCGCGTCGCAGTTCAGCCGCGAATACAGCCGGCTGTTCGGCGCGCCGCCGATGCGCGACGTCGTGCATCTGCGCAAGAAAGAACTGCTCGGCTGACGGGCAGCCGGCCGGTCGTCGATCGTCATGTCGCGATGACGGCGCGTTGCGGTCGAGGATATCGGCCGCGACGCGCGGCCCGCCGCGGCCCGCGTCGCAATGGCCGGGCGAGCGATCGTCGTATGCGACACGGCTCGTGTTCGGTTTTCGCGAGCGCCTTGAACGGATGGCTGCCGATATGGCCGGCTGCTCGTGTGACGCGTGCTTTCATGCGAACGCTCCGGCGATGTCGACGAAGCGTCGCGACGGGCGCTCCGGTTTCGCCGACACCCCCGTTGATGCTTGAACGACGCAAGTATCGACCGGTGGCGACCTTCATCGCCTTTTCCACGACATGCCGGTTCAAGAGGGCCGCCGCCTGTATTTCGTGCGCCGTGACGGGCTGCTCGTCGAAAGCCGGACATCGGGCAACCGGCATGCCATGAACGGCGAAGTCCCGCTGCATGCGGGCGCGGCCGGGTCATGACCGTTCGGTGCACGCATCGGTGTTTCGTGCGTGAATCGTGGGGACAGGGAAGTACTCGCGGCGATCGCGGGATCGATACGGTTCGATGCGACGAAACGCGCGCCCAATCAGGTTTTTACGAGATTGACGATGTGCATGCTGTTTTGGGTCGTCATGTTTCAGTGATGAGAAAAGCCGGATAAATTCTCGAAAACGTTTCTTCGATGAATCGATCGTCGGGGATTCATGAAATGGCTGGTCGAATCGAAATGAAAAAGCGACGGGCGCGTTTTTTGTCCGGATCTCGTGTTTACATTTGTTTTAATTGTTACGCCCGCAGCGTGCCGGATGGCAAGGTTTTTCACCACACGATCGTGTGGCTATTTTCACGGATGAATCAAATTCGTTTCGTATTTCGGGGGAAACCCGTGTTCCGGCCGTATCGGCGGCCGGGCGGCGCGGGGCATCGAGCGGCCGGAACCCCTTTCGCTCCGAGGTAACGGACGGTTGCCGGCCTGCCGCAACACGCGGTTTGTCAGCGGAAACGCGCGAACCACGGGCCCTGCGTCGAGAGACGGCTCTCAAGTTTGAAACAACCGTCGGCGGGGACGTCCGGCGCGCCCCGGTTTGCCCGATTCGTCCGTCAAATCAAGGCATTGCGTCGTCGTGTTCAATGATCGCCGCCGTGCGGGGATCGTTATCGCGATACATTCGTGAAACGAAAAATGCCGTTCCTGGCGAAATGGGCGGGGCTGGCGGCCGCGAGCCCCGCGCAATGCGCAGTGGAATATCGCATGGCATGCCGTTTGCGAGAGTGGACGCACCGGCGAGCGGTCGACACGATGCAACAACGATGTGGGGGCGGCCAGTTCGTCACGAGCCAGTCGGGGAAGCGGCGATGAACACTATAAGCAGTGGCTTGATCCGCGCGTTTCTCGCGCACCATAGGGGTAGTCGGATCGATGGGGGTAGCGCTTGCGACGCAGTGCCAGCGTCGTCGGTGGCGCCTTGCCGATTGCCCGCCCTCCGCGCGCATCGCGTGCTGGAGCGCTTGTCGTTTCGCGCGACAACCTGGCGACAGCGATGCTCGACTTCATTCGGCGTTTCCGGGTGGGGCGCGCTGTTCGTGCCGGACAGCGTCGCGCCGATTCCTCTTCAACCGTGCAGAGCCGTTTCGATCGCGCCGGGCCAGTGCCGGCGCCGGCTGGGCTAGATCGAACGCGCGTCGGCCGGGTTATCCGGAAGGCCTTTCTTCGTCAGCTCAGGGAGCAGACATGTCGTCTGGCTGCAATGCAAGTCCGTCGTCGCCCGGCTGAAGGGCGCGTGTCGAGCGGGCGCTGCGTTTTGCGGTAGTCGATACATTCGCCAGTTTTCAATTCCGGAAACGGGTGCCGGTGCCGGTATCCGTTTTGGACGGGGTATTGAAAACCGCGAGCCGGAAAGATGTGTGCGTCATTCCGGTAAATTTAATGAATGGTGTTTGGAGTGAATTCCAATGTTCATAAAAATGATAGAAAACACCTACTCATAAATTTTGGACAACTTAGAAACATAAAACTAGACTTCGGCTGGCCAAAAAAATAAAAAAGCCAATTTACGAGCATGAAATAATTTCTTTATTCGATAGCAATCCTTATTTTTGAGGATTGTTCGAGGCAGGAAGGTCGATGGCGTGCGATCTTCCATGCTCATTCTCTCCACGCCGTTATGGAGTCGACCATGAAGAAGCTTCTGATTGCAGCAGCAGTTCTGGCGGTTTCGGGTGCAGCGTTTGCAGCGAGCGGCACGATCTCGAGCAGCAACTCGTCGAGCGGTGGCCAGACGATGGCCGGGGTCGCCGGGTTCGGCCACTTCACCGCAACCGATTCCGGCTCGGCACTCGGCGCAGCCGGCGCAACGGCCGGTGGCGGCAGCAGCGGTTCGATCTCGTACACGAACCATACGCAAACGTCGACGGTCGGCGGCTTCGGCTTCGGCGGCGCACAAGCAGGCGGCAGCAGCGGCGCGAACGCGGGCTCGACCGGCTGGACGTATCACCACTAAGCCGCGACGCGTAGCGTTCGTCATTGGCTGGCGGTACGGATGCCGGGCTTTGTCCCGCCAGGGCAGGCCCGGCTCCGCCACCGTCGAACTTCCTCACAGCAAGGAATTGCTATGAAAGCCAAAGTCATGTTAGCGACAGCGCTCACCGTCATTTCGTCCGCTGCGTTGGCGGCCGGATCGTCCACGACCAACCAGACGCAGTCCGTTGCGGCGGGTGTTTCCGGTTCGGTGCTGGTCGGCTCCGGCAGCTATACCAGCAATTCGACCTCGACGGCCGGCGCGAATGCAGGAAGTACCGTGACACCCGCCGGCTCCGCCGGCACGGCGTCCGCGTTTCACAACTCGACTTCGACGGCCAGCGGTTCGGGCACGAACGGGGGCGCGTTCGCGGCAGGCGGCGGGATCGGCGCCGCGGGCTCGTTCGCCGGAAACGGCAGCACGAACGAGAACGCGAATGCGCTGTCGGGAGGGGTGACCGCCACGATCGTACTCGGCGCGAACCACTACACGGCCACGGGCGCGAACGATCACGGCACAGCCAACGCGGGTGCCGCGGGGTGGACGGGCAGTGGCGGGTCGGGCGCGATCGCGGGCTCGAATCACTTCAACTCGTCGAGCGTGTGGAGTACCGGTCCGGCCGGTTCGCCGTCCGCGTCGGGCGGAAGCCAGGGTGACTCGAGCGCGACCGGGAGCAGTCATTAGTCAGGTGTGGGGGGACCAGTTTCCCAGCGACGCTGGTCTCTTTTCCGCATCGTTGTCACGTAAGGAGTTGGCATGAAGCAGAACCTGATTGCCGCCGCTCTGATGCTCGCGTCTCTGACGGCGTATGGCGCTGACCGTGCTGCCGATGGTGGGCAATCGAATATGCAGACGTCAAACAACCTTTCTCAGACAACCAAACCGTCAGAACAACAAACGCTTTCGTCGGGCAGCGCGATCGGCGGACCGGACGCCCAGCAATGGCAGGGCATGTCGGCCGGATCGTGGTCCCAGCTGGGCAGCGGCTGGAAGCAGTTCGGGGGAGCAGCGAAAACTGAAGGCATTCAGGGGAATTAGTACGGTTGCCTGGGTGGGAGGTCAAACCTCGTCCGGAGAGTGAAATGAACAGCAACAGGATCAAGGTGGCATGTGCGGCGATGTTCGCGATGACCACGATCGGCGCCCACGCGCAAACCGCCGATTCGACGTCGAGCGCGCAATCGTCGACCTCGTCGACGGCGATCAGCCAGGGCGGCGGCTCGAGCATGAACACGAATACGACGAGTTCGCGTGGGGGGAATGCCACCAGCTCCAGCGGGGTGCGCGGCAGCGGCAATTCGAGCGTGAACGTCAACGTGACGATGCCGGCCAGCACGGCCGGCGGCAACGTGACGCCGCAGAGCGTGAACTCGTTGCAGTCGTCCGGCGCGCCCGGCACCAACCCGTACAACACCCAGACCTCGGAAAACGTCAATTACTCGGGCACGCAGACGATCAAGACGAACCCGTCGATCCAGGCGCCCGGCCTCACGACCACGCTGTCCGATACCTGCATGGGTTCGGTGAGCGTCGGCGTGTCGTTCCCGGGGTTCGGCGCGACGGGCGGCACGACGCTGGTCGACCAGGCCTGCGTGCGGCGTCTCGATGCGCGCGAATTCCGTGCGATGGGCCTGACCGACGTGGCGCTCGCGCTGTTGTGCCAGAGCGATGCGAACCGGCGCGCGGTGGAGGCGACCGGGCATCTGTGCCCGGGCACGACCGCGCCGCTCGCGCGTTCGAACGTGGCGCCCAGCGTCGAAGCGACCGTCGCGGACGACATCAAGTATCGCGATCCGATCGTGCGCGACCGGATGGGCCTGCCGCCGCTCGGCTCGGCCGCGCCGGCGTCCGCGCCGACGCGCCCGATCGAGACGACGTCGGTGCGCGCTGCGCCGGTTTCGGTGCCGGTTCCTGTGCCGACGATGGCGCCTGTCGCCGCCGCTCCGGCTGTTGCGACGCCGGCTGTTGCCCCCGCTCCGGCAGTTGCAGCGCCGGCCGCTGCCGCCGCAGTCCCGGCTGCCGCGGCGGCTGCCGCACCCGCCGTCGCCGCTACCGCGCCCGCAGCGTCGGTGGTGCCGGCTGCCGTCATGGCTACCGTGCCGGCAGCGGCCGTCATCGCTGCGCCGGCCGCACCGGCCGTGGCGGACAAGGCTTCGCCGGAGCCTGTCGCGCCGGTCGCCGACAAAGCGCCCGAGCCTGCCCCGGCAGTGGCCGACAAGGCACCCGAGCCGGTGCCGGCAGTGGCCGACAAGGCGTCCGAACCTGTGCCGGCCGTCGCGGACAAGATGCCCGAGCCTGCCCAGCCCGTCGCCGCCAACGCACCGGAGCCGATGCCGGCCGCGACCGACCCGGTGCAGGTCGCAGGCGAGCCGGTTGCCGAACCGATGCCGGCGGCAACCGTCGCCGTGGCGCCGGCTGCCGATGCGAAGGCTGCCGAGCCGGCGCCGCAGGCAGCCGCCGAAGCGCCTGCACCGGAGGCCGCGCTGCCTGCCGTCGCGGCAGCGCCCGCCGACATGCCCGCAGCGGACGCGAAGGTGCCGGACGCAGCCGCGGCCGCAACGACTGCGCCGCCTGCCGACGTGCCGACGCTGACCGATCCGGCGCAAGCGTTGTCGCCGGCCACGGTCGACCAGCAGGCGGCACCGGCTGCACCGGTCGCGCCGGCGCCGGCCGTCATCTCGACGAGTACCTCGTCGTGAGCATGCGGGCCGGTTTGCCGTGCGACCGGAGCGCGGGTCGCACGGCAGGCGTTCGGCCCGATGCCCGACGGTTTTTTCCGGTTTGACGGGTGTTGTTCCCCTCCCCGAGGTCAACACCTCTTTTTGCGTGACGAGGATGCGAGGAGGCCGCAATCATGAGGATCTTTTTGGTCGCTTTGCTGCTGGCCAGCGTGCAAGCCGCTGCGCAGTCGCTTTTCCAGAATCCCGCGGTCTTCGTCATCCTGAACGAGCAGACCCTCGCGAACGCCGCGAGCGTCCAGCAGGCGCTGTCGACGCTCGGCCGTCCCGACAACACCGCATGCGCGCCGATGGTGATGATCGGCGACCCGCAGATGATCTACATGATGCCGGAAGCGGGCCATGCGCCGTCGTGGCAAGCGCCGGTATACGGTCGCGGTGCGCCGTTCGATGCGCAGAGCGGGCCGAAGTCGACCGGCAAGACGGTCGACGCGACGCAGCACACCGAGGCGATGCAGACGCAACCGTGGAGCGACGGCAGCGCGATCACGCAGAAGATCGCGGGCGAGTCGAGCGTCGCGGCGGCCGACCGGGTGAACGAATGGCGGTACACCGGGCTCGACAGGATCGAGACGGCCCGCGCGGCGGACGTGACGGTGAACGGCAAGACCTACCGCGCCTATCGCGACGATCTCAACGGCGCGGCGAAGCCCGCCGTCGAGCCGCAGATCTACACGCAGCGCGTCGTGTTCTGCCGATAGCGCGGCGTCGATTCGAGGACGGAGCGGCGCCGCGCCGCGGGACCACGGGCCCCGCCACGCGCGATCGGCAACGGCCGCTTCGATACACAACCTTATGCGGCGAGGCAATCGTGAACCATTGCTGTCAACTCGGCATGCCGGGCCCGCACGACGTCGAACGGCAGGCGAGCACGCCGCCGTTCGTCGCGGTCCGGCGCAGTCCCGTCGCGCCGTCGCGGCCGCTCGTCTACCTGTCGCGGCAACACGATGCCGCGCTCGTCGATTCGCTCGCGTCGCGCGGCTGGGAGGTGTGGTGCGCCAAAACCGTGGCAGACGCGCAGAATCTCGCCAAGGCGAACCGTCCGCATGCGGGCATCGTCGATTTCGGCAGTTTCGCGTCGCCGGACGTCGCGTCGTTCGAGGCGCTGCTGCGTGACCCGCGCGTCGGCTGGGTCGCGCTCGCCGACGGCGAGCGACTGCGCAACATCACGATCGCGCGCCTGATCCGCCGTTGCTGCTTCGACTACGTGCGCCACGCGACGGCCTACACGACGATCGGCTATCTCGTCGGCCACGCATACGGGATGCTCGAGCTCGCGGACGGCGACCCGGCCGCGGAGGCGCCGCCGCCCGGCGGCGCGATGATCGGCGCGTGCGATGCGATGCGCCGGCTGTTCGCGACGATCCGCAAGGTTGCGCACACCGACGCGACCGTGTTCATCGCCGGCGAGTCCGGCACCGGCAAGGAGCTGACGGCGGCGGCGATCCATCGGCAGTCGTCGCGTGCCGACGCACCGTTCGTCGCCGTGAACTGCGCGGCCATCCCGACGATGCTGGTGCAGGCCGAACTGTTCGGGCACGAGCGCGGCGCATTCACCGGCGCGCACCAGCGCAAGATCGGCCGCGTCGAGGCCGCGCACGGCGGCACGCTGTTTCTCGACGAAATCGGCGACATGCCGTTCGAGAGCCAGGCGAGCCTGCTGCGGTTCCTGCAGGAGGGCACAATCGAGCGGCTCGGCGGGCATGCGTCGATTCCGGTCGACGTGCGGATCGTGTCGGCGACCCACGTCGATCTCGAAGCCGCGATGCGGGCCGGGCGATTCCGCGCCGACCTCTACTACCGCCTGTGCGTGCTGCGTATCGACGAGCCGCCGCTGCGCATGCGCGGCCGCGACATCATGCTGCTCGCCGACGACGTGCTGCGGCGCTATCGCGACGACGGCGCGTACCGGATTCGCGGCTTCACGCCGTGCGCGATCGAGGCGATCCACAACTATTCGTGGCCCGGCAACGTGCGCGAGCTGATCAACCGGATCCGCTTCGCGGTCGTGATGACGAACGGCCCGCTGATCTCGGCCGCCGATCTCGAGCTGCGTCCGTACACGTCGCTGCGGCCGCCGACGCTCGCGCAGGCGCGCCGGCAGGCCGAGCGGCACGCGATCGAGGCAACGCTGCTGCGTCACCGCCACCAGCATGCGGACGTCGCGGCGGAGCTGGGCATCTCCCGTGCGACGCTGTACCGCCTGATGACCGCGCACGGGCTGCATGGCTGACGCGCCGCTGCGCGCGTGCGCTCAAGACCGCGCGGCGGCGGCCGTTAAAACATGAAACGGCCCGGCCGGAACGCGTGCATCGACGTGCGCGCGTTCCGGCACGCGGCGCATCACGTTCATCCGAGGTCATCGTGGCAGAGTGCAGTCAGTGCGGCAGGACGTTCCTGGTCGGCGGGCGGTCGATCGACGGCCGCCGCTATTGCGGCCCGGCGTGCGCTCAGGCGCATCCGGTCGTCGTCGAGGCCGAACGCGTGCCCGACGCGAAGGTCCGGCAGTACGTCGACGACTGGCGCTACGGGCCCTGTCCGGTCTGCCTGCGCGAAGGGCAGCCGGTCGACGTCCATGCGTCGCATCGCGTCGTCTCGCTCGTGTTCGTCACGCGCTGGGCCACGCGGCGCCACGTGTGCTGCCGCCGCTGCGGCCGCCGCAAACAGGCGATCGCGCTGCTCGCGTCGGCCACGCTCGGCTGGTGGGGGCTGCCGTGGGGCATCGTGCTGACGCCGATCCAGCTCGCGCGCAACCTGCAAGGCCTGGCCGCGCGCGATCCCGAGGAAGCGACGCCGCAGTTCGAGGCGCTCGTGCGGCGCAAGCTGGCTGCCCGCCGGCTCGCGCGCGCGGAGCGGGGCGCCGGCGCCTGATCGCGCCGTCAGGCCGGCCGATCGAAGCCCGATGCGGCCCAGCGCTCGGCGCTGGCCTTGTTGAGCTTGAACCCGGCCGACACCTTCGCTTCGGCCAGCAACTCGCCATACGGATCGAACGCCTTGAGCTGCGCATACGGCTCGAACTCGTCCGGCACGATGTCGAGCGTCACCGACACATCCTGTCCGCCTTCGTCCTGCACCGTCACTTCCTTGTGCAGCATCGCGCGCCGCTGCTGTTCGTGCCGCATCAGCACTTCGGTCGCGGTCTTCACGAGCGTGCGGAACGCGTTCGCATCCATCGGCTTCGGGTTCTTCTTGTCGCGGCCCATGGTCCACGGCCCGACGAGCGCGGGTTCGGACTCGCCGTCCTTGACCATCTCGACGGCCCAGCCGTCGTCGTCTTCGTTCTTGATGATGCGGGCCGTCCAGCCGTTGTCGCGCCAGAGGCCGTCTTCGTGGATGGAGGTGTCGTCGGATTGCAGGTCGGAATCGGTCATGAGGAAAGCGGGGAGGTCGGGCAAGCCGGTGTCGGGGCGGGGGCGTGCGGCCGGCATCGGCGCGTCGCTCGCCGCCGGCGCGCCGGGGTGGCATGCAAACGCGCAATTTTACCTGCTGGCCGGCCGTGCCGGCGCGCCAGGCTGGCCATCGGGCCGATGTCGCGACGGTCGTGCGCCGGTCGCCGGGCGTTGAACCGGCGCAAATATCAAACCCGTATTACGCCTTCGGCAGCCAATTCGTACGCCGTCCGATATCGCGCGCGGGCATACGTTCATAGAATCGACATCCAGGCTAAAAATCGCCTGCATGTCCTTTCAACGCCCAACCGGGCGCGCGCGTTGCGCGTAGCGCGGCCGGTGAACCACCAGGAATTCCGCATGAGGAAATTCAATGTTCGCATCGTCTTCGCATACGACTGGCCATTGACGCTGGCCGGTATCGAGCAGATCGCAGGCGGCGCCTGCGCGATCGAGCTCGCCGCGGTCTACCGGAGCGCGGCCGAACTGGTCGCATCGCTCGGCGGCGTCGATTGCGACGTCGTGCTGGTCGACTATGCGATTCGCGGCGACGAGCAGATGGATGGCCTCGCGCTGTTCGACTGGCTGCGCCGCACGCGGCCGAACGTCGGGATCGTCGTGCTGGTCGCGAACGAGAACCCGCTGATCTTCCGGTCGATCTTCGCGATCGGCGGCGTGAGCGTCGTCAGCAAGCTCGACGAGGTCGGCCATATCGTCACGGCGATTCATTCGAGCTACAGCGGCGCGACCTACCTGTCGCCGTCCGTGCGTCGCGCGCTCGATGCGCTCGGCACGCGCGGCGACACGCCCGTGAAGCTGTCGGCGCGCGAAATCGAGGTGATTCGCCTGTATCTGTCGGGCGTGCCGATCAAGACGATCGCGCAGCGCCTGAGCAAGGGCAAGCAGACGGTCAGCGCGCAGAAGATCAGCGCGATGAAGAAGCTCGGCGCGAGCAACGACGTCGAGCTGATCCAGCGCGCGGCGGGGCTGGGGCTCGGTAGCGGCGAGGCCGCGCTGCGGGCGGGCAGCGCGGCGTGAGGGCGGGGCGGTGCGCCGTCAAACCGGCAGCGCGAATCGCGTCACCGCGTCGCGCAGCGCCTCGGCCTGATCGCGCAGCGAATGCGCGGCCGCCGCGGCCTGTTCGACGAGTGCCGCGTTCTGCTGCGTGACCTGATCCATCTCGCCCACCGCGCGGTTGACCTGCTCGATCCCGGCGCTCTGCTCGCGCGAGGCGTGGCTGATTTCGTCGAGGATCTCGTTCACGCGCCGCACCGACTGCACGATCTCGGCCATCGTCTCGCCCGCATGCGTGACGAGCGTCGCGCCGTGCTGGACCGTCTCGTTCGACGACACGATCAGCGACTTGATCTCCTTGGCCGCCGTTGCCGAGCGTTGCGCGAGCGAGCGCACTTCGGCCGCGACGACCGCGAAGCCGCGGCCCTGTTCGCCCGCGCGGGCCGCTTCGACGGCCGCGTTCAGCGCGAGGATGTTGGTCTGGAACGCGATCCCGTCGATCACGCCGATGATGTCGCCGATCTTGTGCGAGCGGTCGGTGATCTCGTTCATCGTACGCACGACGTCGTCGACCACCGCGCTGCCGCGCGTCGCGACCTGCGCGGCCTGGCCCGCGAGCGACGCGGCCTGCTCGGCGCTGTCCGCGTTCTGCTTCACGTTCGCGGTCATTTCGTCCATGCTCGACGCGGTTTGCACGAGTGCGGCCGCCTGTTGCTCGGTGCGCTGCGACAGGTCCGTGTTGCCGGATGCGATCTCGCTCGCGCCGACGTTGATGTTCTCGGTGCCCGCCCGGACGCGCGACACCATGTCGATCAGCCCGCCCTGCATCGTATGCAACGCATGCAGCAGGCTGCCGCGATCGTCGTGCTTCACGCTCACGCGCGCAGTCAGGTCGCCCTGCGCGATGCGCCGAGCGGCGTCGAGCGCCGCTTCGAGCTCGCCGCCGAGGCTCGCGCGCACGCTTTTCAGCACCAGCACCATCACGGCCGTCGCGATCGCGCCGAGCACGGCCGTCATCGCGAGCCAGCGGCCGATGCTCGCGAGCACCGCCGAGCGCACGTCGTTCATGTACATGCCGGTCACCAGATACCAGTCCCACGGCGCGAAGCGCTGCACGGCGCTGGTTTTTTCCTGCGGCTTGTCCGCACCCGGTTTCGGCCACAGATATTCGACGAAGCCCTTGCCGCCGTCCGCGTTGCCGGCCTTCACGATCTCGACGAACAGGTGCTTGCCGTTCGGATCGGTGAAATTCGACACGTCCTTGCCGTTGAGCTCGGCCTTGATCGGATGCATCACGAGCACCGGCTTCGAATCGTTGACCGAGATATAGCCGTCGGCGCCGTAGCGCATCGCGGCGATCGCCTCGAGCGCCTTCTGCTTCGCGTCGGCTTCCGGCATCGCGTTCTGCTGCGACAGCTTGTAGTAATGGTCGGTCACGCTCGCGGCCTGTGCGACCAGCGACGCAAGCTGGTCGCGGCGGTCGGCGATCATCGACGCGCGGGTCTGCCATGCGCCCAGCCCGGCGATCACGAGCAGGCCGAGCCACAGGATGACGATCATCGAGGCGAGTTTCTGATTCAGGGAAAGATTGCGCATGGTATGAGGTCGGTCAGTCGAGGAAGCTCGCCGGGACGGCGTGACGGGGTAAGTGTCTTGACGGCGCACGAGGCGCGTCGCCGTAGACGGGAAATCCCTTAGAAGCGGTCGTTCGATGACTGACGGCATTCTTGCGACCTGGGTAGCGTCACGGACGATGATTGCCGCTCAGTGGGAAGTAAACAAGCCAGTTGAATCGACCGACTGCAACACTTTTTAAACCTCTCTCCGACCGCGGATTTGCAGATGAAGCCGTTGTCGTTCCTCTCGCCGCCGGAGTGCGAACCATGATGGCGAAGACTTCTCGGCATGGCAGCCGCGCGGCGATAGTCTTGTTGGATATTTAATCTCAAAAAATAATCGATCGACTCGGGGATCTTGGCGCTGGTTGTGTCGATTATTATTTAATAATCAAGATTAAAGGTGCGAAAGAAAATGTTTGCAATATGCATGTGCTGACTGATTGGGTATGACAATTGTTGACCATCTTTCGGTTCCTGCTATGCAATGATCTACGGAAAATTCCGAGTGAGACCAACCATGCGCCGACTGATGCGCGAAATAGAAGCTCGGCACGTTCAACGGGGAACGGCCAAACAGAAAATCATATTCAGTCAAGCTTTGCTGAGCCGCGAAGAGCATGCGCTTTGGGTCAAGGCGACCGCGTGGGTCATGTCGGTCGTGATGTATCTCAGCCCCGCAGTGCTTTTGATCGACCAAACAGCGCATGCTGCGCCGATCATTGACCCGCGCGCACCGATTCCATTTCTGCCGACGGTTACCGCGACCAGCACGGGCGTTCCGGCTGTCAATATTCCAGCTCCGAATGCCAATGGGGTGAGCCTCGGCCAGTATCAGTCGTTCAATGTGGGACTCGAAGGACTCGTCCTAAATAACAGTACGCTCCCCGGGACTCCGCTGCTAGGCGGTTCGCTTGGTGCGAATCCGAATTTGAATGGTCGACCTGCATCGTTGATTATCAACCAGGTCACGTCAAATAATATCGCGGTGTTGAAAGGGCCGCTTGAGACATTTGGCGCTGCGGCTCCGGTCGTGATCGCGGCGCCCGGGGGAATATCGGCAAATGGGCTGTCGCTCACGAATATCCCGAATCTCACGCTGACCACGGGCACGCCGCAATTCATCACGGGCGTCGGTGGTGTCCCAACCGATTTCGCGCACGCCGGTGCGGTCGCGTACGACGTTCGATCCGGCAACATCTCGATCAATGGACCGGCAGGCGTGAACGGCCCGGGAGCCGGCATCGAAGGGACCGTCGGGAATATTGACCTCATCGGGCAAACAGTCACGCTGGCGGCGCCGATCCGTGCGGATCAGCGCATCAACGTCGTGACGGGCAACCAGCTCGTCACGCCGACCACGACGGGCAATACCGGCACGGCATACGGTACCGCAGCCAACGGTCTGCCGAACAATGTCACGGCGATCCAAACCGCAAACGGTTTGGCGATCGATGCAAACCAGTTCGGATCGGTCACCGCTGGCCAGGTCTACATCGTCCAGACGGCAGCCGGCCTTGGCGCGAACATGCAAGGCCCGCTGACCGCGACGGCAGGGAACGTGGTCGTGAATTCAAACGGCGACGTCACGGTCGGTCAAACGTTTGCCAGTCAGAACGTCAATCTGACGAGCGCGGGCAACACGACGATCAGCGGTACCGGCCTCGCGAACCAGAGCTATACGGTCGCGGCGAACGGCGACATCAATGCGCCAGGGGCCGTGTCGGCCGGACAAAGCGTATCGATGACTGCCGGTCGCAACTTGAATGCTGCGTCGGTTGCCACAAACGGCGCGGCCAACCTAACGGCCGGCGAGTCGATGGCGATCGATTCGCTGTCGGCTCACGATATTGCACTGCAGACGACGAACGGAGATCTGACGGTCGGCGGACTGAGCGCGCCGGGGACGATCTCGGCGCAGGCTGGACGTGATCTGACTGTGAAAGGGGCGGTACAGGGCGGCAGCACGGTCACGCTGGCGGGGGCGCGCAATGCGACCGTGAACGGCGCGGTCACGTCCGTCGGCGATACGAATCTCACCGCGACGACAGGGTCGGCCGCCGTGAGCGGCAATCTGCAATCGAACGGGGCGGCGACCGTGACTGCAGGCCAGGACGCGACGATCGACGGTACGACGCAGGCGCAAGGCACGGTGTCGATCGCCGCGCAAGCTGGTTCGATTTCCGGGCAAGGCAAGCTTTCGTCGTCGCAAGGCGCGGTCACACTGGACGCCGGGCAGGCGATCGGCCTGAACGGCGCCGTACAAAGCGGTACCACGATCGCCGTGAAGGCCGGTACGAACGCTGATTTTGGCGGGACGGTGACGGCACCGGCCGCGGTGACGATTCAATCGGGACAGAATTCGACGTTGGGCGGCGACGTCACGAGCGGCGACAAACTGAGCGTGACGTCGGGTGGCAGTACGCAAGTGAACGGCAACGCCGCGTCTGTCGGCGACATGACGCTCACCGCGAACGGCGGGACCGTCAGTACGACCGGCAACGTCGTGTCGCTCGGTGGATTGAACGCGGCCGGGCAGCAGGGCGTTAATCTGGGCGGTACGGTCTATAGCGGTGGAAACGCGTCGATCGGCTCGAGCGCGGGCAGCGTGTCGGTCGCCGGGGCAGTATCGACGCCGGGCACGGTGAACATCGCTGCAGCGCAGGACGCATCCGTCGCGGGCACCATGCAGACGGGGCAAAGCACGACGATCGCGGCGGGGCGCGATGTGAATCTGAACGGCGGTCTGTCGGTGAACAACACCGGCAATGCAACCGTTTCGGCCGGTCGCGATATCAACGGTACGGGCGCGGTCAATGTCGCGAATGACACGACGTTGAATGCAGGAAACAGCATCGGCATCAGCGGTGCGATTCGGACGGGGAACAATCTCGAGGCTACGGCGGCAAACAATCTGAGCGTCGGCGCGACAACGGCGGTCGGCACGACGACGCTGACGGCGACAAGCGGTAGCGCGACGCTCGCGGGTAACGCGCTGTCCGGCGGCGCAACGACCATTACTGCGGGCACTGACGTCACGACGCAAGGCAGCGTAACGAGCCTCGGCGACCTGAGCGTGAATGCGAAGGGCGGCAATGTGATGGCCTCCGGGCCTATTTCGACAGCCGGGAACGCGAGCCTGAATGCGGGCCAAAACCTGACGCTGAACGGCCAGACGACCGTCTCGAAGGATGGGACGCTGACGGCGGCGAACATCACGACGCAAGGCGTGTCGATCGGCGGCAATCTGACAGCCACGGCGACGAGCAATCTTGATACGTCGGCTGGCCAGCTCAACGCAGCATTCGACGCGAAAGCACCGGCCTTGTCGGTGAACGGCAACGCGACCCTGAGCGGGGCGAACGTCACGACAGCGAACGCAGTGGTTGGCGGCACCACGCAAATCACGGGTTCACAGAGCGTCACGACAGGCGGCACGGCCGCGTTCAAGGGCGACACGAGCCTGAATGGCGGCGCCGTATCGAACGTCGGCACGCAGATGGCGGGCGGCAACCTGAACATGTCGGGCTCGACGGTCACGAACTCGGGTAGCTTGTCATCGCTGAAATCGGCAACCTTCAACGCCGCGAATCTGAGCAACGGTGGTTCGATCTACGCACCGACGGCGAATTTCAACGTCAGCAACGCGACGACCAATACCGGCGAGTTGATGGCGACGAACGCGCTGAACCTGACGACGAATAGTCTGAGCAACGCCGGTCTGATCTTTGCGGGCGACGTTAGCAATTCGACCGCGGCGACTGGCAACACCACCGTGACGGTCACGGGTGGCAACGGATCCTTCGACAATACGAACGGCAAAATCCTCGCGCAGAACATCGCGACGCTCGCTTTGCCGAATCAAGCGCTCGATCCGTCGGCAGCCAGTTACGGGACGGTCAATGGCGGCTACGGGCTGAACCTGTCCGCACAGTCCGTCAACAATTCGGGCACATGGACGCTGCCGGGTACGACTGTAACGGTGTCGGCTGCGCAGGGAATCAATAACGCGGGCACGATCAATCAGGGTGTGGGCTCGTTGACGCTGAATGGTGCGGTGGGCAACACCGGCGCGATCAACGGCAACGATCTGACGATCAACGGCTCGCTGGCGAATGCGTCCACCGGCACGGTGACCGCCAACAATGCCTTTACGCTGAACGGCTCGGGATCGAACGCGGGTACGGTTCAGGCTGCCAATAGGCTCGCGATTACCGGGGCAAGCTACGACAACTCTGGCGGCACGACCCGTGCCGGAAATGCAAACAGCCCTGCAGGCAGCGGCAACGCGACGATCAACCTGTCGGGCGATCTCGGGAATGCCGGCGGTACGCTGACGGCGACCAACGACCTGTCGCTGACCGCCAACAACGTTAACAATTCCGCAGCATCCGTGGTTACGACGACCACGACCACGAAGACGGTCGACAATCCGGGCCTGCTAATGGCCACGCCGATTGGCTCTGAACTGGTCTATGCGATCTACAACGTCGGCAAGGATGGTGGGACGTTCATGCTCGGGCAGGCGAATCTGCCGGCAACACTCGGCGGGCTCCTTTCACCCGGCGGCGAGCAGCCGACCAAACAGACCGTATGGTCGCTGTCCAGCGTCCGGCTGATCTATCAAGGATGGGGCGATCCGTCGTCGCCAGTCGCGAGCTCGGGCCCGATCCAGTTCGCTCTGGTGCCGACGAGTAATGCGCCCAAAGGCGCCATCTGGGTCGTAGTGCCGCCCTCGACACCGATCTCGGGCGCAACGACAGTCCAGACCCTGACCTTGCCGACCGTCACGGAGACCACGACGTCGACGGGTGCAACTGTAACGCCATCGACGATCGCGGCTGGCCACGATCTCAGCTTGACCGCCAATACGCTCAACAACCAGAGCGGTGTCGTCAGCGCGGGCCATGACGCGAACGTGAATGTGCAGCAACTTCAGAACGGTGGTTCGAGCTTCACGTCGACGGTCACGGACTCTGTCGATTCGGCGTCGCTGAACGCTTTCCTGACTTCGCTACAGGCTTTGCAGAAAACCGCACCGATTGGCGTGGCGGGCACGGCCAATCCGAGCGGCACTTATCAGTGCGAGGGAGGATACTGCGCGGTGGGTCCGCCGACCCCGCCTGCCACGTACACCATCAGCGCGCCCGGCACGGTGCAGTTGGAAACGGTGTCCTCCAGCGTGACCAAACAAGGCGCTGTCGGGCAGATCATCGCGGGCAACAACCTGAATCTGTCGGGCGGCAATCTGACCAACACCGGCACTTTGGCGGCGGGCAACGACGTCAACATTCAGGCGGCCAGCTTTACGAACCAAGGCTCCAACGTTGGATCGAAGGCCGTGACGGCGGGATGTGCATCGGGAGTCTCGAACGCGGGTTGTAGTTCGCTGAACACGACCAACCCGAACTCGGAGGCGTACAGCTATCAGCAAACCAACAGCAACGTCACCGCCGGCCACGACATCGTGATTGCCGCGAATCAGGTCGCCAATACCTACGGCAATCTGGTGGCGAGAAACGATGTCGTGATCGGCGGTGCAGGAACGACCGCGGCCAATTCGACGCAGGCTACGAGCGTGACAAACACGTCGGCCGCGATCGAGGCGGGCAACAACGTGCAAATCAATGCGGCGAGTGTGACGAATACGATCGCCGCACCGGTCGCGGTTCACCAGAACTATGGGACTGCATCTCCGTACACGGGCTGCGGACAGAACTGCGAAGCCTATATCCAGGTGCAAGCGGCCAATCCGTCGACGATCACGGCCAATAACAATCTCTCGATCTCGGCAGGGACGTTCAGCAATACGGGCAGTCTGGTGACTGCGCTGAACAACGCGACGATCGATGCGTCGACGAGCGCGTCGAGCGACAACCAGTATCTGCATGCATTCTGGACCGGCAATCCCGGCGCGACACGCACGTGGGGCTGTCTCGGCATGGCCGCAGACTGCCAGAATCTGTACGGCGGCGCGTTCAGTCAGGGCGATACGCAAGCGGCTTCGGGCCTTCCATCGAACGTCGGCATGAAGGATTTCGTGCCGGGAACGATTCAGGCGGGCAACCTGAGCGTCCACTCGCCGACGCTGACCAATACCGGTAACGTGATCGGCCAGTCGATCACGCTGACGGGTTCGACGCTCGTCAACGGGATCACGAACCCGAACGTCTTTACGCCGCCGCCTGTCGTGTCCGGGCAAGTGATCTCGCTGGCTCCGCCGACGCTGCCGCCTTCGCTGACGGCTGCCGTAAGTCAAGCCGGACTGGTGACGAATCAGGAGGGGCGGCCGACGTCGGTCACCGGCATGGCGGCTCTGCCGCCCAATACACCGATCGGTGCACAAACGGTGGGCAAGCCGACGGCGCCGGTCGTGACGGGCGTGAATATGCCGACTATCACGACCGTCAAGACGGTGTCCGGTCAAACCGTGACGGTGTCGTACTTGACGAGCAATCCGGCAGCGCAGGTGGTCGACTCGCTTTCGTCTGCATCGCTGATCGCGAACTTGCCGGCCAACCTGCAACCTGGCAGCGTGCCGTTCTACTACGACCCGTATACGGAGAACCAGCAGATCCAGCAGGCCGCGTTGCAAGCAACCGGCAAGAGCAGCTTCTACAGCACCCCGAGCGCGACTGACAGCACGAGCCAGGCGTCGATCAACAATCAGGACAAGGCAGCGCTGTATGGCGCGGCGCTCGAGTACGCGAAGCAGAACAATATCGCGCTCGGCACGCAACTGAGCGACGCTCAGCTCGCGCAGATCAATGCGCCGATGCTCTGGTACGTCCAGCAGGCGGTACCGGAACCGGGATGTCAGGCATCGGGTGGCGCCGCCTGCCCGACGGTGCAGGCATTGATGCCCGAGGTTCTGCTGCCGAAAAACTACGCGGTCGTGAACGCCGACGGCGAAATCACGGGAACGAATGTCGCGCTGAACTACGCGAACAGCATCCTCAATACCGGTTCCGTGACGGCGCAAAACTTGACCGTCAACACCGGCAGTCTGACGAACGAACAGCGTTCGACGAATATTGGAGAGATCTACCAGTTCGGGGACGAAGGCGTGTTCCTGCGCACGACGGGCACTATCGCGCAACAGGGCGGATTCATGTCGGCCGCGAACTACGACCTGCATGTACAGAGCCTGAACCAAATTGGCGGGGCATTGCAGCAGACCAGTGCCGACGGCAGCGTGAATCAGGCTGCGACGCAGCAGATGCTGTCCAACCTGAAGGCGCAGCTCGGCGGGCAGTTCAGCCAGTCGACCGTGACCGATCACCTGAATACGGAAGCGGTAGACGGCGATTCATGGTTCGATCAAATCTTCATGACCGGCGTGATCGTCGGACTGTCAATCATGGGCGGGATGGCTGCATCGGGGGCGATCGGTGCAGCAGCAGGGGCATCGGCCGGCTCGGGTTCGGCGTTTGCGGCGGCCGGAACGACCGCGGGCTCCCTGGGCGCCGGTACGGCGAACGCGGCACTGTCGGCGGGCTTCGCCGGCATGATGAACAGCACGATGAGCCAACTGAACGGTAGCGGCTCGTTCAACCTCGGATCCATGCTCACGACGGCCGGTGCGGCGGCGCTGACGGCCGGGCTGACGAACGGCATCACGTTCAGCAATGGCGCGGCAGGGTGGTCGTGGGCGGCGTCGAACAACAGTCTTGCTGCTTTGGCCGGTGTGCAGACGGTGGGGAATACGTTGGTGCCGCAGGCGGGGGCGGCGACGGGCTCGCTGCCAACAACGATTACCGCAATCGCTGCGGAATCGGTGCTCCAAGCGACGGTCCAGACGGCCTTGCAGGGGGGCAGCTTCCTGACGAACCTGCGCAACAGCGCAGCGACCAATGCTGCGGCGTCCATCGCCTACACGATCGGCAACCTGAATCAGGATGGCACGCTGACTGGTGCGGCGTACGTGGCGGCACACGCCGCGCTCGGCTGCGCCGCGGGTGCTGCAACGGGTCAGGGCTGCGGTGGCGGTGCGATTGGTGGGGCCGTGGCAGCCGCACTGACACCGGATGTGTTGAGGGTGATCGATCCGAGCGGCGCGGCGCTCGATCAAGGCCAGATGGCCATGCTGGCGGCGATTTCGACCTGGGCAGGCGGTGGCATCGCTGGCCTTGCAGGTCAAAACGTGATGGCTGGTGCGACGGCAGCTCAAAACGAGGCACTGAACAACGACGCGGGAAGTCCGAGCCATACGGCTGCAGCCGTGAAGAATGGTGGGGCGCTCAGTGCGGCCGCAGAGATGCTCTTGACGGCAATGATTCCGTGGAGGAGCCAGACGGGGCAAACCTACATGCAACCGGTCACGTCGACCGCGAAAGGTGTGGGGGACATTGTTCAGGCAAATTACGGAAACAAGTCGCAGCCACCGACCGACGCAAACAGGCAAATCGATCCCAGTGGTGGGCCGGACAATACACCGACCGCGCCGGCGACTGTAACGCCTGTTCTGGCCGCATTGTGTGCGGTCACGGGCGGTGCTGCCTGCATGACCTCGCTGCTGCTTGGATTCACTACGTCAACTCCGACAGTGCCCAGCAATGTTAGTTTGTCGAGTGGTAATGGCGATAGCGGTTCGGGTAGTAGCACGGGCGGTCAGGGTGCCGCAAATGCGTCTGGAGACGCCGCGCGGCTCGCTGGACAAAATCGCGAAACTTCAGTCGCCAATATCGTCAAAGGGTCAGTGTCTGGCGAGAAGGTTTCTGTCCCGGGGCTCGGGTCAACAGATATTGACGTTGTTGGTGCGAACGGGAACCTGATCGCGGTTGGTGGTCCAGCAAAAGCGAATAATCTAGGTAAGCTGGGACAGGAGCTTCGGATCTACCAAGCGATCGCGAATCAACGTGGTGTCTCTGCCGAGGCCTACTTCGCTGAAGGTACGCCTCAGTCAGCGATTAACCTAGCGACTAAAATACTTGGTGCTGAGAATGTCAAAATTTTCCCCGGGAGTAAATGATGGCGAGGCCGGTGTGTCATATACGAATTCCTGAAAGCTTGGATCAGGCATTCCCTTTTGTCGTCTCTTTGTTGGACGAACTCGGACTGTCGCTTACAAATCCGGGCAACGCCAAGATAACTGCATGGAACGATAGTGGTGACCAAGTGGAGCTTGCCACAGAAAAAGTGCATTTGGCGGTGATCTCTGGATCTGTTCGTAATATTCAGTTCTGGAGAACTGTCAGCGAAGACGTGTTTGTTGCGTGGGAGAATGCACAAGTTGGGTGTCTTTTCTCATTCTACTTGGACGGGTTGGATCCCGCTTTCGCAGTTTTGTTGGCGTCAAGATTGGCAGAGTCAGTATTAACGACGTTCCGGTCCAGATGCGATGACGGTGATGTATTGACTATTTCATTTGAATAGTTCGTAGCATTTCAGACGGTTTCAGGTGGTTGTCTTGCCGACCTTGCGGTCAGTATGAGGTGGCCGGTGCGACGGCTGCGCAGAACGAGGGGCTGAACATTCTGGGAAGCCATGACAGCAGAACGAAAGCGAGAAATTTGTGGTAAAGCCAACGCCGTAGGGTGCACTGGTCAATCAGGGACCACAACGTTGGGCCAGTTGGTGTGACATCCGTGGGTTAGCTCCAGGCAACCCACGGGAATATCGTTCCGACGGAACTTCTTACTTTGCCGTGAGGTTGGGATGGATATTATGAGGTTCGAAGTTGAAGGAAAGCCACCCATTGATAACGTTCGCGAGGCGCAGGTGGTTCGAGCCATCAAGGCATTGAAGAGCTATGGACCGTCGTCATATGCGTCTATTACTGACGCTGATGGTAATTATGTTCAGGTTGCAGGAGGAGGGGCGTCGTGCATGGTGGAGCGTTACGTCGTTAAAGATTCGAAACGCACGCGTGCCTATCACGATAATCCAAGCCTTATCCGACCAGATGGCACAATTCTTTCGTTCCGAGCAGGTAATATCCCGTTGCGTTCAGATGAATGGTTCATGGCAAGCCAAGTTGTTGAGATTTTTCTTTCATTTGTCAATGGAACAAAATTTCCGACCTATTGCCATTGGCGCGATTCGCCCGGGTTCTGAAATTGACTTCCGACTCCAATGAGAATGATAGATAGATTAGATGGCGCGGGTGAGGTGAGATCATGTCACGGTTTCGCAAAGCGAACGCGGTTTCGGCTGTCTCGGTGGTCAAGGAATCGTGTCCAGTTTGCGGAGAAGGGTGTGTTTTGGTGGCTGTCGAGAAGGACGGTCACTCTCTCTCTTCGTGATATGTGAAGATTGTGAGTCGGAATGGAGTACCCCCATCGGATCGTCTGATGCGTCGCTAGCGACGCGTGAAAAGCACACGTTTCTCCGGTACTTGGAGCCTGTTGATCTTATTAGCCATCAATGGCATTCGCAGATGCTGAATGCTTAGCTCCTCGATACGGAAAGGGCATGACCACTTGCCCTAGTTTGATGGATCAATATCCGAGTGGCGATCGAACCAGCTAGTGGAGGCGGAGGTGTTGTGACCGCGGTACCAACGAACGTTGCGAGGAACCATAGGTGACAGTAGATGAGTCTCACCTTGATGAGTTGCCCCGACTACTTCAGGAATCGCTCGCGGCGATTGAAACGGAACTGTCCGAGCAAGATCGGAGTGATGTCCGTGAATATCTTGACCATGGCGAATACGGGGGCGCATATGAACTGCTGGCATTCGTATTGGATAAGCAGAAGCTGCCACAACCTACCGCGCTGATTGTGGCCGGCAGGAAAATGGGAAAATGTTGAGCAGAAGAGACTCTGCGCAGACTTAGAAGTAAAAAAATGAAAAACTTTCCGGGGTCGAGACGGATGATTTATCGAAAACCGCTCCAACATAGCTTAATGCTGACGTGGCTTGGCGTGTCTTGCTCTGCTTTTGCGTCAGGCATCGTCGCGGATGGAGGCACCGCAACGTCTATTTCGACAGGTGCGACGGGGCGACAGACCGTCAACATCGCGCCTGCCATCGGCGGTGTTTCGAACAACACCTATTCGTCGTTCAACGTCTCGAAAGCCGGCGCGGACCTCAACAACGTCGGCATCAACGCGCGCACGATCGTCAATCAGGTCACGAGTACGAACCCGTCGCTGATCCAGGGCAACATCAACGTCCTCGGCCCGCGCGCGAACGTCATTCTGGCCAATCCGAACGGTGTGACGATTGACGGCGGAAGCTTCACGAACACTGGCCACGTCGTGCTGTCGACGGGCCAAGTGAGTTTCACCGACGTGACGCTTGCGCCCGGTACGGTACAGCGCAACGTCGTGCTGAACACGGACCGCGGTGCGATCACGATCGGTGCGGGCGGCCTGACGGGTGACCTGATCGGCCTCGACCTTGTCGCCAAGCAACTGGCTGTGAACGGGCCGGTCACGAATACCTACGACAACAAGACTGGCGTGCCGAGCTTTATTCGTGGCATGGTCGGCAGCAGCACGACAAGTTGGAACGGCGGGATGTCGCCCACTGACAACGGACACGACTGGCGGATCGGTGCGTCGTCTCCTGGTGCGACGAGCAAAGCGCTCGCCGTCGACATTACTGCCGCCGGCGGTCTAACCGCCGGACGTGTCGAACTGGTCGTCACCGATCAGGGAGCAGGTGTGCGCAGCCTCGGCAAGCTCTACGCGAACGCTGGCGATGCCGTGGTCACGTCGACTGGCGACGTCACGATTGCCGACAACCAGTTTTTCGGCGCACATGACGCCTCGATCTCGACGACCGGCGCGGTTACGCTACAGGGCGCGCAACTGAATGCCGGAAACAACGCGACGGTTCATGCGGGCTCGATCTCGCTTTCGGACGATGCAGCCGGCCCGTCGACGATCAGTGCAACCAACGCTGTCAATCTGGCGAGCAGCGGCGACATTACGAATGTCGGCAGCGTGATTCAGGCGGGTACGACGACAAATGGCACACCTTCCGGCGGCGACCTGACGCTGAACGCGGCCGGCGATATTCGCAACGGATCGAGCGCGAGCAATCAAGGCATCATTTTCTCGGCCAATGGCAAGACGTCGCTGACTGCGGGCGGCAACATCGTCAACGATAATGCGCGCGTCGCATCGAACGGCGGCATGAGCTTGACGGCGGCCGGCGACGTGCTCAACGTCATCGATCATTCAGGTGGCACGAACGGCGGTCAGTCGACGACATACACGGATCGAGGCGGCAGCTTCCTGTTCTTCACGCATTCGACGACGGGCGTGAACGTCGACTACGGCACCGTCGACCGGCCCGACCAAATTGCCTACCTCGCGACGACGAGCGGGCCGTTGACGATCACCGGGCGGAACGTGACAAACTCGGGCGGTGTGATTCAAGCGACTGGCGGTGATATCGCCATTGCTGCACAGAATGCGTTCACGAATGCGGCCGTGTTCTCGGGGAAGGCGAACTATTCGCGCAGCTGCTGGATCTTCTGTCACGCCAACGCGTCGAGTAGCGTCACGCCCTACGGCGGCACGATTCAGGCGAGCGGCGGTTCGCAATCCGGCGCGGGCGGCAACATCTCGATCAAGAGCGGCACCGTCGCGCGCAACGTCGGCGGGAATGTCTTCGCAACGGGTGACATCAAGGTCGACGCGCCCGTCACCTACGCGCAGGGGGTGACCGGCTACTCGGCGATCAATCAGGATCGTGGTTTCAAGGCGTTCTTCGGTAGCACGTGGGCGCAGTTGATCGCGATGGATATCGGCGGCAGCTTTGCCGCGAACGGACAGGTCTTTCTGACCGGAGACGGCGTGATCGACGGCGGCTCGTTCAGCGGCGGAAAGGGTGTCACGGCTGCTGGCGGCATCACTACCGTGCGTGCGCTGTCGCGAACGCCGGTCTCGATCGATCAGCACTTGGGTTTGACGACGTGGTGGTGGCGTTAAACGAATGAACTATCGAACGAAAAATCGCCTCGACATAGTCGTCGTCGCTTTTCTGACTATCACGGTCGTCTTCGCCGCATCGATAAGCGGCGCGACCCGCAACGCCACGTCGGCTCACGGGTTTCTGCACGCACAACAACGATGAAAGCACCCGTCTTCCCCCGATACAAGCTACCGCTGCTGATCGCGAGCCTCGCTGCGTGGTACATGCCGGCGCATGCGCAAACGGTGCCTCCGGCGGTCCGGCCGGTGCAGGACCCTGCGCAATTGATCATCGAGCAGCAGCGCGAACAGGCGCGCCAGCGTCAGCTCGAGCAACCGCCGCCTTCGGTGACTGTCCCTCCGCCGGCCGATACGGCGCTAGACGTTCCGCTCGGTACGCCGGTCGACGCGATTATCGAAAGTGGCCCAACGTTTCGGGTCGGACAGATCCTGCTGCAATCGGCCGACGGTAAGCCGTTCGAGTCGCCCGGCGGTATATCGCGAACGAAACTTGATTCAATCATCGGAGAGTTTGCGAATCACGATCTCGGCTCGCATCGGATCAATGTGCTGCTGAAACGTCTCACGGATGCCTTCGTTTCGGCAGGTTACGTGACGACGCGCGCACTGCTTGGCAAACAGAATCTGTCGTCAGGTACGCTCACGGTCACGATTCAGGTCGGTCACGTCTCGGCATTTGTCGTCAACGGGCAACCGATCCATCGCCTCAAACCCGGTGAAGCTTCGGCAGGTGGCGGCTGGTTCACCGACGTCGGCTATGCGAATGCATTCCCTGTCTCGCCCGGCGATCCACTTCGTCTACCGGACATCGATCAAGGCGTCGCGCAAATCAACCGACTGCGCCGCAATCAGGCCGCGGTACAAATTCTGCCGGGCCAGAATGCCGGTGACTCGATCGTCGCCATCGACAACAAGCCAGGCGACCGGCTGTATTTCAATCTCGGCGTCGACAACTACGGCAGCGCCGCAACGGGTGTGACGCGCTATCGGGCCGGTGTCGAAGCGAACAACCTGCTTGGTTTGCAGGAATCGTTTAGCGTCAACTTCCTCGACAGTCAGGACAGCAACGCGCTGGTGAGTTCTTTTGCCGTGCCGTTCGGGCGCAGTACGTTTAGCTACACGATTGCGGACTCCGAGTATCAGCAGCTGATCGGCTCGACGGCGCTGCTCTATGGTCGCACGCTCTCGCATATTTTCGGCTGGAATTATCAGTTCGGCAGAACCGTGAGCGACATCACCAGCATCGACACGACGCTCTCTTGGCGTCGCACAGATCGAACGATCAACGGAGCAGACCTCGATCCGCAGCGCGTTGCCGTGTTACGAATCGGCGGCAACTGGCTGCACAAGTTTGTGATGAATGACGCGCAGGGGAATTTCACCGTCAATGGCGGAGTGTCTCAGGGTCTCCCGTGGTTCGGCGCAAATCACGATGAACATGGCATTGCGCGCGACGCGGCGCATAGCCAGTTCACCAAGCTCGATGTGACCGCGACGGTGACGTTGCCACTGCCCAGGCTGAACGGGGCAGTGCTGGTGTACCGTGGCGTGTTGGGTGGCCAGTACACGAATACAGCGCTGTACGGCTCGGAGCAGCTCTATCTCGGTGGCATGGATACGATCCGCGGCTTTCGGTCGGGTGAAATCGCCGGGGACCGCGGCCTCTACGCGCGTAACGAGCTCGCGTGGGTGAACGTGCCGATGTGGAAGGAAGGTCGTATCGAGCCGTATATGTTTCTCGACGCCGGCAAGACGAGCCTGATCGGCGCGTCCGGCTTTCCGACGCTCGCCGGCATCGGCGCCGGGCTGCGGGCGCAATGGCAGTGGCGTAAGCAATCGTTGTCGGGCGAGGTGTTGGTCGGCCGCGCGTTGACACAGCCGGCCGCACTTGGCAACAAGGCGACACTGGTGCTAGGTACCTTGAATTGGTTTTACTAGGACGGCTTTGGTCGTGTCCGGTTACCCCTCAATGTCGGACACTTTGAGTAGCGGCGGAGGTCGCTGTGCCTTCTTATTCAAGCAGGAGCATTGAACATGCAAACGACGTTCAACCGAATGCTGATCGCGACCGCGATTGCATGGCAATTGGCGTTGCCTGTCCAGGCACACGCACAATCTTCGACATTGCCGACCGGCGCTGTCGCAATGGTGAACGGTACGCCAATCACCAAGGCGGAGGTCGACGCGGTGTTGCAGGCATCTCGCCAGCCTGATACGCCGCAGTTTCGCCAAGCAATCAAGAACCAACTGATCGCGCGCGTTTTAATTCAACAAGCGGCCGACAAAGCGAACTATGGCAGCAAACCAGAAGTGCAGACCGCTATTCAGCTTGCGAAATCGACCACCGAGACGCAACTTTTCGTGCGCGACAACGTGAAACCGGAACCGGTTACAGATGCCCAAGTGAAGGCTCGATATGACGAGATCGTTGCATCGCTCGGAAAGGAGGAGATCAAGCCGCGTATTATCGTGACGAAGGACGCCGCGACTGCCACGACGGTGTTGGCCGGCTTGAAAGCAGGGCAGTCGTTCGACGCACTGGCTCGTCAGTACAGCCAGGCGCCGACCGCTGCTGCCGGCGGTGAGCTGCCGTGGGTGAGTTTCAAGATGCCAGTGACGGACGGGAATACGCAAGGATTGCCCGTCGCAGTTGCGCAGGCGATGACACAGTTGCCCGCAGGTGGCGTGACGCCTCAGTCGATCGCACTCGGCGATGACGCCAATGGCCCGCGTGCGATCGTGAAGATCGATGCGAAGCGACCGACGCAAGTGCCGTCGTTTGATGCAGCGAAGGCGACTATTCAACAGCAGTTGCAGGCATTGGCGGTCGAGAAGGCGACAGCGAGTTTCGTCGGCGGATTGATGAAGAATGCGACGATTCAGCAGTAAGCGTCGTCAATGAAATGTCGTGGAATGCCTCAATCTCCGATCATGCAGCGAGTCCGGTAACAATGGCGTTTGATGATCGTGCAGTGAATATCAGCACGGCTTTTGAAGCGGATATGACGGGACAGAAGTAATGCAGCCAAGGGCGCACGTCATGGACGGGGCTGATGCGGACACCAAACAAAACCAAAAGGAGGCAACGATGCGGATTCTGGTAGTAGGGGCCGGCGCGGTCGGCGGGTACTTCGGCGGCCGGCTGGCCGCGGCGGGGCGCGACGTGACGTTCCTGGTGCGCGACGGTCGCGCGGCTGCGCTTGCACGCGACGGGCTGCTGATCCGCAGCCCGCGCGGCGACCTGACGCTCGCGAACGTGCAGACCGTGCGCGCGGGCGACGCGGGCGCCGGCTTCGCGCCGTTCGACCTCGTGCTGCTGAGTTGCAAGGCGTACAGCCTCGACGACGCGATTGCGTCGTTCGCGCCGTTCGTCGGCCCGCAGACGCTGATCCTGCCGATGCTCAACGGGATGCGTCACCTCGACGTGCTGCGCGAGCGCTTCGGCGCCGCGCAGGTGCTCGGCGGGCTGTGCGTGATCGCGGCGACGCTCGATCGCGAGCAGCGCATCGTGCACCTGAACGACACGCACGGCGTGACGTTCGGCGAGCTTGCCGGCGGCGAATCGCCGCGCGTGCGCGCGGTGGCCGACGTGCTCGGCGGCGCGGGCTTCGACGCGACGCTCAGCGACGATATCGCCGCGCGGATGTGGGAGAAGTGGGTGTTCCTCGCGACGCTCGCCGCGAGCACGTCGCTGTTTCGCGGCTCGATCGGCGACATTCTCGCGGCGCCGGACGGCCGCCGCCTGCTCGAAACGATGCTCGCCGAATGCAGCGCGATCGCCGAACACAACGGCCACCGGCCCGACTCGTCGGCCAGCGAGCGGATGCAGCGAATGGTGCTGACGCCGTCGCCGTTGACCGCGTCGATGCTGCGCGACGTCGAGAATCATGCGCGCGTCGAAGCCGATCACGTGATCGGCGACCTGCTCGCGCGGCGCGACCCGCAGGCGGCCGATGCGTTGTCGCTGCTGCGGATCGCGTACAACCACCTGAAGACGTACGAGGCGCGCACGGCGCGCGAGCGCGCGGCGACGTAAGCCGGTGCGGCCGGCCGCCGCGCCGTTGCGCGCCGCAACAAATTTGCCGTCCGGCGCCGTTTCCGGCCGGATCGTGCAAAAAAGTATCGGAAATCAGGCGTAAAGTTGGTGGAGCCGCGCGCTCGATCGACCTACATTGCTTCCCATGCGACCGGTCCGCATCGCCGCGCGAAACCGCCGGCGGACGCGCGAACGAGCCGAACAGGCCGGCCAGCGATACATGGGAATGGAGACGCCAACATGATGCACCCCGATCTCGAAGTGGTCGAAGTGCGACGCGACGAGTCGTTCAAGGTCTGGTCGCACGGCTATCCGTATCGCACGATCCGCTGGCACTTCCATCCCGAATTCGAGCTGCACCTGATCGTCGCGACGCACGGCAAGTATTTCGTCGGCGATCACATCGGCTCGTTCGGCCCCGGCCATCTCGTGCTGCTCGGCCCGAACCTGCCGCACAACTGGGTCAGCGACATGGCCGAAGGCGAAACCGTCGAGCGGCGCAATCTCGTGATCCAGTTCGATCCTTCGTTCGTGCGCCGCTGCATGGACGCGTTTCCCGAATGTCGCGACGCGCAGACGCTGCTCGACGATGCGCGGCGCGGGGTCGGCTTCGACGCGGCGACGAGCGCCGCGATCGCCCCGCTGTTCGACGCGTTGCTGAGCGCGCGCGGCATGCACCGCATCGCGCTGTTCATGACGATCCTCGAGCGGCTGTGCGGCGCGGCCGAGCGCACGTTGCTCGCGAGCCCCGCATACGACCAGGCCGACGTCACGCCGACGCGGCTCAGTCACGCGCTGTCGTATATCGGCAAGAACCTCGCATCCGAGCTGCGCGAATCCGATCTCGCGCAACTGACCGGGCAGAGCGTCAGCGCGTTCTCGCGCGCGTTCCATCGTCACACGGGTATGCCGTTCGTCCAGTACGTGAATCGTCTGCGGATCGAATCCGCATGCCAGATGCTGCTTGCCGACGACGCGAGCATCACCGACGTCTGTTTCCAGGCCGGCTTCAACAACGTGTCGAACTTCAACCGCCAGTTCCGCGCGGTGAAGGGGATGGCGCCGTCCGAATTCCGCGCGTTACAACGGCTGAACGCGCGCAGCCGCGAGCTGGCGCTGCATGCGGCGCCCACCGGTAACCCGCTGCCGCCGCGCGTGCTGACGCCCGGCGCACCCGAACTCGCGCCGCAGCCCGGATGATCGCCGGGCCGCCGCCCGCCCGAGTTTGCTCCGTCGTTTTACCCAGCCGATCGCGTCGCTCACGTCGCGAGGGGCGCATTCACCCACGAAAAAGCCGCACACAATTCAGGAGACACCGTCATGACGCACGCATCGCCCGCCTCATCCTCCCGTCGCGCCGCCCACCTGGCGGCCGTTGCCGCGCTCGCCGTCGCGGCCCTGCTGCCCGCCGCCGCGCACGCCGCGCCGCTGCGGATCGGCATGACGTTTCAGGAACTGAACAACCCGTATTTCGTGACGATGCAGAAGGCGCTGAACGACGCGGCCGCGTCGATCGGCGCGCAGGTCGTCGTCACCGACGCGCATCACGACGTCAGCAAACAGGTGAGCGACGTCGAGGACATGCTGCAGAAGAAGATCGACATCCTGCTCGTGAACCCGACCGATTCGACCGGCATCCAGTCGGCGATCACGCAAGCGAAGAAGGCGGGCGCGGTGGTCGTGGCCGTCGACGCGAACGCGAACGGCCCGGTCGATTCGTTCGTCGGCTCGAAGAATTACGACGCGGGCGTGATGTCGTGCGAATACCTCGCGAAGGCGATCGGCGGCAGCGGCGAGGTCGCGATCCTCGACGGCATCCCGGTCGTGCCGATTCTCGAACGCGTGCGCGGCTGCAAGGCCGGGCTCGCGAAATTCCCGAACGTGAAACTCGTCGACACGCAGAACGGCAAGCAGGAGCGCGCGACCGCGTTGTCGGTCACCGAAAACATGATTTCCGCGCATCCGAACCTGAAGGGCATCTTCAGCGTGAACGACGGCGGCTCGATGGGCGCGCTCGCCGCGATCGAGGGGTCCGGCAAGGACATCAAGCTGACGAGCGTCGACGGCGCGCCCGAGGCGATCGCCGCGATCCAGAAGCCGAACTCGAAGTTCGTCGAGACGACCGCGCAGTTCCCGGCCGACCAGGTGCGCATCGCGCTCGGCATCGCGATCGCGCGCAAGTGGGGCGCGACGGTGCCGAAGGCGATCCCCGTCGACGTGAAGGTCGTCGATCGCGGCAACGCGAAGGGTTTCAGCTGGTGAACGACGTGCGACGCGACGCGAAGGGCGGCGGCGTGGCCGACGCCCTTCGCACGGAGAAGCCGATGGATACGATACTCAGGCTCAGCCACATCACGAAAAGCTTTCCCGGCGTGAAGGCGCTGTCCGACATCGATCTGGAGATCGCGCGCGGCGAGATCCATGCGCTGCTCGGCGAGAACGGTGCGGGAAAATCGACGCTGATGAAGATCCTGTGCGGCATCCACCAGCCGGATGCCGGCACGATCGAGATCGACGGCGCCGCGCGCCATTTCGCGGACTATCACGACGCGGTCGCGGCCGGCGTCGGCATCGTGTTCCAGGAATTCAGCCTGATTCCGCACCTCGATGCCGTCGACAACCTGTTCCTCGGCCGCGAACTGCGCAACCGCTGGGGCGCCCGCGACCGCAAGCGGATGCGGGCGATGGCGGCGGCCATCTTCGCGCGGCTCGGCGTGGCGATCGATCTCGATGCGCCGATCCGCGCGCTGTCGGTCGCGCAGCAGCAGTTCGTCGAGATCGGCAAGGCGCTGTCGCTCGACGCGCGCATCCTGATCCTCGACGAACCGACGGCGACGCTCACGCCGGCCGAGGCCGAGCACCTGTTCGCGATCATGCGCGAGCTGAAGCGGCAGGGCGTCGCGATGATCTTCATCTCGCATCACCTCGACGAAATTTTCGCGGTGTGCGACCGCATCACGGTGCTGCGCGACGGCCAGTACGTCGCGACGACCGACGTCGCGCGCACCGACGTCGAGCAACTGGTGCGGATGATGGTCGGCCGCCGGATCGAAAGCAGCTTTCCGCCGAAGCCGACGCTGCCGGCCGACGCGCCGGTCGTGCTGGAGGTTCATGCGCTGCAGATCGAGCGCGACGGTCCGGTGAACGGCTTCGCGCTCCGCGCCGGCGAGATCCTCGGCTTCGCGGGGCTGGTCGGCTCGGGCCGCACGGAAACCGCGCTCGCGGTGATCGGCGCGATGCGCGCGCATCGCAAGGAGCTGCGCGTCCGCGGCGCGGTGGCGACGCTCGCCGATCCGGCCGACGCACTGCGCGCGGGCATCGGCCTCCTGCCGGAAAGCCGCAAGACGGAAGGGCTCGTCACGTCGTTCTCGATCCGCGACAACATCTCGCTGAACAACCTCGGCAAGTACCGGTCGATGCGCTGGCTGATCGACCGGCGCGGCGAGGCGCGCACCACGCACGACGTAATGCGGCGCGTCGGCGTGAAGGCGCCGTCGATCCACACCGAGGTCGCGACGCTGTCCGGCGGCAATCAGCAGAAGGTCGTGATCGCGCGCTGGCTGAACCATCACACGTCGGTGCTGATCTTCGACGAGCCGACGCGCGGCATCGACGTCGGCGCGAAAGCCGAAATCTACGGGCTGATGCGCGAACTCACCGCGCGCGGCTACGCCATCATCATGATCTCGTCCGAACTGCCGGAAATCGTCGGCATGTGCGATCGCGTCGCCGTGTTCCGGCAGGGCCGCATCGAGGCGACGCTCGCCGGCGACGAGATCGATCCCGACACGGTCATGACCTATGCCACGGCCGGCACGCGAGGAGCGACCCATGAACCTGCCTGATTCCTCTTCCACGCATTCCACGACGCTCGCGGCCACGACCGCCGATGCGCCGCCGCCCCGCGCGATGTGGGCGCAGTTGCGCCGCTCGACGCTGTTCTATCCGCTCGTGGGCCTCGTCGTCGTGTGCATCGCGATGATGATCGCGAGCCCGAGCTTCCTGTCCGCCGCGAACCTCGAAAACGTGCTGCGCCAGGTCTCGATCAACGCGATCATCGCGGTCGGCATGACCTGCGTGATCCTGACGGGCGGCATCGATCTGTCGGTCGGCTCGGTGATGGCGCTGTCGGGCACGCTCGCGGCCGGGCTGATGGTCGCGGGCGTCAACGCGGCCGCCGCGCTGGGGATCGGCATCGCGGTCGGGCTGGGCTTCGGCTTCCTGAACGGCGTGTTCGTCGCGTTCGCGGGGATGCCGCCGATCATCGTCACGCTCGCGACGATGGGCATCGCGCGCGGCCTCGCGCTGATCTACACGGGCGGCTATCCGATCGACGGGCTGCCCGACTGGGTCGCGTTCTTCGGCAGCGGCAAGGTGCTCGGCATCCAGGCGCCGGTGCTGATCATGCTGGCGATCTATGCGATCGCGTGGCTGTTGCTCGACCGGATGCCGTTCGGCCGCTACGTGTACGCGATCGGCGGCAACGAGCAGGCGACGCGGCTCACCGGCGTGCGGGTCGCGCGCGTGAAACTGATCGTCTACACGCTGGCCGGCGTCACGTCGGCGCTCGCCGCGATCGTGCTGACCGGGCGCCTGATGAGCGGGCAGCCGAACGCCGGCGTGGGCTTCGAGCTCGATGCGATCGCGGCCGTCGTGATGGGCGGCACGTCGATCTCCGGCGGGCGCGGCGCGATCCTCGGCACGCTCGTCGGAGCGCTGCTGCTCGGCGTGCTCAACAACGGGCTCAACATGATCGGCGTGAACCCGTACGTGCAGAACGTGATCAAGGGCGGAATCATCCTGCTCGCGATCTACATCAGCCGCGAGCGATCGCGGTAAAGATCGATCCATCGGTCATCCGAATCAATTGGAAAAGAGACAACTCATGACGACACCCGAAGCCCAGCCGCGCATGACCGCGGTCGTCTGCCACGGCCCCGAGGACTATCGCGTCGAACAGGTCGCGAAGCCGCGCCCCGGTACGAACGAGCTCGTGATCCGCATCGCCGCGTGCGGCATCTGCGCGAGCGACTGCAAGTGCTATACCGGCGCCAAGATGTTCTGGGGCGGACCGAGCCCGTGGGTAAAAGCGCCGGTGATTCCCGGCCACGAATTCTTCGGCCATGTCGAAGCGCTCGGCGACGGCGCGGCCGAGCATTTCGGCGTGGCGATCGGCGATCGCGTGATCGCCGAGCAGATCGTGCCGTGCGGCAAGTGCCGCTATTGCAAGTCGGGCCAGTACTGGATGTGCGAGGTGCACAACATCTTCGGCTTCCAGCGCGAAGTCGCCGACGGCGGAATGGCCGAGTACATGCGCATTCCGCCGACCGCGATCGTCCACAAGATCCCGCTTGGCGTATCGCTCGAGGATGCGGCGATCATCGAGCCGCTGTCGTGCGCGATCCACACGGTGAATCGCGGCGACGTCCAGCTCGACGACGTCGTCGTGATCGCGGGCGCGGGCCCGCTCGGGCTGATGATGACGCAGGTCGCACACCTGAAGACGCCGAAGAAACTCGTCGTGATCGACCTGATTGACGAACGGCTCGAACTCGCGCGGCAGTACGGCGCCGACGTGACGATCAACCCGCGGCGCGACGATGCGCGCGAGATCGTCCGCGCGCTCACCGACGGCTACGGGTGCGACGTCTACATCGAGACGACCGGCGCGCCGGTCGGCGTGAACCAGGGGCTCGACCTGATCCGCAAGCTCGGCCGCTTCGTCGAATTCAGCGTGTTCGGCGAGGATGCGACCGTCGACTGGTCGATCATCGGCGATCGCAAGGAGCTCGACGTGCGTGGCGCGCATCTCGGGCCATACTGCTATCCGGTCGCGATCGACCTGCTCGCGCGCGGGCTCGTCACGTCGAAGGGCATCGTCACGCACGGTTTCGCGCTGGAGGACTGGGACGACGCGATCCGCATCGCGAAATCGCCCGAATCGATCAAGGTGCTGCTGAAGCCGGCCCGCTGACGGCCGGCGTGCGCCTCACCGGAGACATCATGGAATACGTCATAGGCGTGGACATCGGCACGCAGAGCACCAAGGCGCTGCTGGTCGACCGGCACGGCACGATCGTCGCGCGGCGCTCGGCCGGTTACCAGCCCGATACGCCGCGCCCGCTGTGGGCCGAGCAGTGGCCGCAGGTGTGGTTCGACGCGGTGCTCGACTGCATCGCGGGCTGCGTGAGCGACGCGCGCGCACACGGCGTGCCGGCCGATGCGATCCGTGTGGTGTGCGTGAGCAGCCTCTACGGCGGCTCGGGCATCCCGGTCGACATCGACATGCGGCCGCTGCATCCGTGCCTGATCTGGATGGACCGGCGCGCGACCGCGCAAGTCGACTGGGTCGACGAGCACGTGAACGTCGAGCGGCTGCGCGTGATCACCGGCAATGGCGTCGACAGCTACTACGGGTTCACCAAGATGCTGTGGCTGCGCGACCAGCGGCCGGACGTATGGGCGAACGTGCGCTATTTCCTGCCGCCGAACGCGTACGTGATCTACCTGCTGACCGGCGAAGTGGCGGTCGACCACAGTTCGGCCGGCAATATCGGCGGCGTGTACGACGTCGCGCGCCGCGAGTGGTCCGACGACGCGCTCGACATGCTCGGCATTCCGGCGACGATGATGCCCGAACGGCTGGTCGATTCGACGGACATCGTCGGCGGCCTGCTGTCGCAATGGACCGCGCAACTCGGGCTGCCGGCCGGCACGCCCGTCGTCGCGGGCGGCGTCGACGCGGCGGTGGCGACCTTCGCGGCCGGCGCGACGCGTGCCGGGCAGCACGTCGCGATGATCGGCACGAGCATGTGCTGGGGCTACGTGAACCGGCATGTCGATGCGCGCCACGGCCTCGTCAGCATGCCGCACGTGTTCGACGGGCAGCGCGACCTGTACGTGTTCGGCGGTGCGATCGCGGCCGGCGCGTCGGTGGCGTGGTTTCGCGACCAGTTCTGCCACGCGGAAATCGATGCGGCGCGCCTGCTGCCGCACGGCGATCCGCATGCGCTGCTCGAGGAGGCGGCCGAGCGTGTGCCGGCCGGCGCCGACGGCGTGCTGTTCCTGCCGTATTTGATGGGCGAGCGCAGCCCGGTGTGGGATGCGAAGGCGAGCGGCGCGTTCGTCGGGCTGAGTCTCGCGCATACGCGTGCGCATCTTTATCGTGCAGTGCTCGAAGGCGTCGCGTTCGCGTTGCGCCACAACATCGAGGCCGGCCGCCGCGGCGCGGTGGCGCTGGACGATCGGTTGATCGTCGTCGGCGGCGCCGCGCATTCGGCGCTGTGGATGCAGATCATCGCGGACGTGACGGGCTTCCCGGTGTGGACGATCGAGCAGGACGTCGAAGCCGCGATGGGCGCTGCGCTGCTCGCGGGGGTCGGCGCGGGGCTCGTGTCGCGCGACGACGCGCAAGGCGGCTGGGTCACGCTCGTCGAGCGCGCACGGCCCGATGCCGACCGCGCGAAAACGTACGACGCGCGTTTTTCGCTGTACACGGCGCTGTATCCGGCACTCAAGCCGATCATGCACAGGCTGGGCACACCATCATGAACACACGATTCGATTTCGGCGGGTCAACGGTGCTCGTCACGGGCGCATCGAGCGGAATCGGCCGCGCATGCGCGGTCGCGCTGGCGCACGCCGGCGCGCGCGTCGTCGCGGCCGGGCGCGACATGGCCGCGCTCGACACGCTCGCCGGCGAGATTGCGTGCGAGACGTTGCGCATGGACGTCGGCGGCGACGAACACGCGATCGATGCCGCACTCGCTGCATACGATGCGTTCGACGGTCTCGTCAATTGCGCGGGGATCGCGTCGCTCGAACCGGCGCTCGATGTCGGAGCCGCGGATTTCGATCGCGTGATGGCCGTCAACGCGCGCGGCGCGGCGCTCGTCGCACGGGCCGTGGCCCGAAAGATGATCGAGCGCGACGGACGCGGCGCGGCGCACGCACGGGGCAGCATCGTCAACGTGTCGAGTCAGGCCGCGCTCGTCGGCTTGCCCGCGCATCTGAGCTATTGCGCGTCGAAGGCGGCGATGGACGCGATCACGCGCGTGCTGTGCATCGAGCTCGGGCCGCACGGCATTCGTGTGAACAGCGTGAACCCCACCGTCACGCTTACGCCGATGGCGCAGTTCGCATGGAGCGAACCGGAGAAGCGCGCGCCGATGCTGGCCGCGATCCCGCTCGGCCGGTTCGCGGAGCCGGACGAAGTCGTCGAGCCGATCCTGTTTTTACTGAGCGAGGCGGCGTCGATGATCAGCGGCGTATCGTTGCCGATCGACGGCGGCTATACGGCACGCTAGACCGCAGTCGCGCAAGGCGCAAGGCGCAAGGCGCGTTCGCGGAGCGGCCGCGCGCGGCTAGACCGGATCCTTGCTCGGCGGTCCGTCCGGCTGCTGCGGGTTGTCGTGATGACCGGGCGGCGACGAGAACGGATCGTCTTCCGGATCCCGGTTCGGGTCGGCCGGTGGCTCGGGCGTCGGGGTCGTGTGATCGCTCATGGAGAACTCGCGCGGTGCGTGACGGCGGCGGCGCGGCGGGCGCGCCTCGTCTCCGTTATAGCCAATCGGGCGCGGGTTTGCAGCGGGATTCTTGCGGCGGGCGGTCGATCGTCGGCGAAATCCGCTCATTGGCGGTGTTCGGTCGGGATCTTGCCGGCCTGCGCAATCGACGTCAGCGCAAATCCGCCGGTGTATCGACGTCGCGCAGGATGCCGGGGTCGTCGACGTCGAGCAGTGTCACCGGCGCGCTGGCGAGCAGCGCGCGGGCGCCTGTGTCGCCGTCGAGGGCGGCGAGCGCATCGAAATGGTGCGCGGCGAAACCGACCGGGTGGCCGCGCACGCCGCGATGCGCGGGCGCGACGATCGACGCGTGGTCGGCCTCGAGCGCGCGTGTGACCGTTTCGTAAGTGGACGCCGCGATCCATGGCATGTCGCCGAGCGCGACGAGCCAGCCGCTCGCGTCGGGCGTGGTGCGGACGCCGGCCGCGAGGCTCGCGCCCATGCCGCGCAACGCGTCGGGTGCATAGATGACCTGGCAGCCGGCTTCGTTCAGCAGGATCGCAAGCTCTTCGGCGCCGGGACGCACGACGGCGATCACGTCGGCGGTGGCGGCCGCGAGACGGCGGGCGGCGGCGACCGCCACCGGCGTGCCGTCGGGAAGCCGAGCGAGCAGCTTGCTGTGCAGGCCGCTCGGGTCGAAGCGTTGACCAAGGCCGCCGGCGAGCAGGACGCCGGTGGCGAGTGACGCATAGGACATCGGCGCGAGGGGAGTGAGGCAGGTGCTGCGATTGTGCGGGAGCACGCGGGGATCGGCAAGTGAGGATGTTACCGGGTCACGCGTGTCGGATCGGGAAAACCGTCATCGCGACGATACGTCGAGCATGCTTTCGTCGACAGGACCGCAAATTGCATGCGATTCGTTCTGCATGACGGCCCAATGGCGATCGCCGAACGAGAGATCGACGAACCCTTCGTGCGACTCCCGCAGGGCGATCGACCGGACGGCGGGATCGGAGAGCGGTATCACGGTAGCGGGCCAATGGCGCGAGGACGGTTGCGGGCCACGCGCCGATATCGAGTGGGGCGGCCGCGGTCGTTTTGGTCAGACGAATCGCCAATATGCCAGAGTCCGGCGGAGCGTGCGGTGCGGTTCGACCCACGGGCGGGCAACGCTCACCAGAGCGTCTTGACGTGCGCGTACGCGCGGATTTTTTCGTCGCGCGTGACGAGCGGCGCGCCGAGCCGCCGCGCGGTCGCGACGATCATGCGATCGGCCGGATCCTTGTGGAACGTGCCGGGCAGGTCGGTGGATTTCGCGGCGATGTCGGCATCGACCGGCACGAAGCGCATGCCGTCGATCTGCGCGACGGTGGCGAGCCATGCGTCGACATCCATCGTCAGTGCGAGGCGGTCGTTGCGAACCAGCATCGCAATTTCCCACGCGGAGATGGCGGATGCGGCGAGCGCGCCTTCGCTCCGTGCACGATCGATCGCGCTTCGCGCCTTCCTGCTGAGCGCAGGGTCGCCCGCTACCCACCACACCAATGCATGCGTATCCAGCACGATCACCGCGACGCCTCCCAATCATCTTCCGCAATCGGATCGAGAGGATTGTCGTAGCGCATGACCGAACCGCGCAATATGTCCAACGGCTGAGTTTCGCGCGAGCGATACGGCCGGATCTCGAGCGTCGGTTTGCCGTGGTCGGTGACGATCAGGCTTTCGCCCGACGCCTCGACGAGCCGGAAGTACTCGAGTGCGCGAGCCTTGAATTCGGATTTCGATACGGGAGCGTGCGGCATCATGATATGAGCATGGTCATTTGACGATGGTCATTTTAGACCCGCCTTTCGACGCGGCGCAAGCGCCGGGGCGTGACCGGCTCGCGCTACGCGTCCGCCCACTTCCTCAACAGGTTGTGATAAATCCCGGTGAGCGAGATGACCACGGGATCCTTCGCCCCTTTTTCGGCGGAAAGCGCCTGAATCTGCGTATCGAGCTGAAACAGCAGTGTGCGATCGCCATCGTCGCGCACCATGCTCTGAATCCAGAAGAACGACGCGACGCGCTCGCCCCGCGTCACCGGCGTCACGTGATGCAGGCTCGACGCCGGATACAGCACGAGATCGCCCGCCGGCAGCTTCGCGCGATGCACGCCGTACGTGTCTTCCACGCACAGCTCGCCGCCGTCGTACGCTTCGGGCTCCTCGAGAAACAGCGTCGCCGACAGGTCGCTGCGCACGCGGAAATCCGTGCCGCGCAGCAGCCGGATCGCGTTGTCCACGTGCGTGCCGAACGCTTCGCCGCCTTCATAGCGATTGAACAGTGGCGGAAACACCTTGAGCGGCAGCGCCGCCGAAAAGAACAGCGGATGGCGCGCGAGCGCGTCCTGGATCGCGTCGCCCACCGCGCGCGCGGCCGGCGAGCCTTCTGGCAATTGCCGGTTGCGTTTCGCGAGTGCCGACTGCGCGCCGGACGTCGCGTTGCCGTCGACCCATTCGGCGGCATCGAGCAGGTCGCGGCATTGCGCGACTTGCGCTGGAGTCAGTACGCCGGGGATATGAAGCATCATGTTGCGGACTCCATTGCGTGCGGCGCCAGTTGCATGGCCGCCGCACGAAAAGCGTCGACCGGCGACTGTGCGAGATACGCGCGCATCTTCGCGACGAACGCGGGTGTCGCGGTGGCCGGCACGCGCGCGAGCCAGACGAGCGCTTCGTCGACGCGCCCGCGCTCCGCGAGCAGCCGCGCATAGTTGAACTGGCCGCGGAAGTCGCCGGCAACGGCGGCGCGGCGATAGTGGTCGAACGCGGCGTCGGTGTCGACGGGTACGACCCAGCCGTCCTCGTAGAAGCCGCCGATCAGGTTGATCGATTTCGCATGGCCGAGCGCGGCCGCGCGGCGGAACCAGTCGAGCGCGTCGGTGCGGTTCTCGTCGACGCCGTTGCCGAGCGCAAGGGCAGTCGCGTAGTTGTACATGCCCCAGTCGAGGCCCGCGTGCGCGGCGAGCCGGTACCAGTACACGGCGACCGGCGCGCACGCGGCCGTGCCCCAGCCGAACTCGTAGCAGCGCCCGAGCATGTTCATCGCCATCGGGTGGCCGGCCCGCGCCGCGTGCCGGAACCAGTTGAGCGCGGCGGCCGGATCGCGTGCGACGCCGTGCCCGTCGAGCAGGTACTGCCCGTAGACGGCCTGCGCGTCGACGATGCCGTGGTCGGCCGCCGCCGCGACCCACGCGGCGGCGCGCTCGGGCGGCCCGGCCAGGATGTCGGCGAACGCGCGCGGCGATACCGACGCGAGCGCCTTCAGCGATACGGCTTCCATCGATCAGTAGCGCGCGTTCAGCGTGACGAACGCCGAGCGGCCCGGGGCGATCGACGCATAGTGCGCCGGATACGCCTGATCGAAGTAGGTGCGGTTGAACAGGTTGTTCACGTTCAGCTGCAGGTCGAGCTTCTTGTTGATCCGGTACTGCGCCATCGCGTCGAAGCGCCAGTACGACGGCACGGCGCGCAGGTTCGCGGGATCGCCGAACACTTCCGACATGTAGAACGCGCCGCCGCCGACCGTGAACTTCGGCGTGACGTCGTAGTTCGACCACATCGTGAGGCTGTGCTTCGGCGTGTTCGGGAAGCGGTTGCCGTTGTTCGCGGCGTCCTTGCCGTTGTCGCGCAGTTCGCTCTTCATGTACGTATAGCCGCCGAACACTTGCCACTGCTTCGTGATCTGGCCGGCGAGGCCGAGCTCGAGACCCTGCACGCGCTTGTTGCCGACCATCGCGTACTGATTGTTCGGCAGCGTCACGCGCGCGTTCGTCGTATCGATCTGGAACAGCGCGGCCGTCAGCGACAGCTTGTCGTTCAGCACGTTCCACTTCGTGCCGAGCTCGATACTGCGGTTCTTCTCGGGCGCCATCTGGTCGGCGTTGGGCCCGACGCCGCCGCGGCCCGGCGTGAGCGATTGCGTTTCGCTGCCTTCGCCGAGTAGCATGCCGGCGGGCGTCGACGACGTCGCATACGACGCGTAGATGCTGCCGTTCTGCGCGGGCTTGAACACGAGGCCGGCTTGCCAGTTGAACAGCGTGTCGTCGCGCGTATAGGTCTTGCCGCCGTTGGCCGCGGTATCGGTGAAGCGGGTCGAGTAGTCGTCGACGCGTACGCCGGCGTTCACCTGCCAGCGCGGCGTGAGCTCGATCGTGTCGAAGCCGTAGATCGACTTCGTCGTCGTGCGCGCATGCGCGTAGTCGTTGTTGCGCGTGATCGAACCGGCCCACGGGTCGTTCGGGTTCGGCGACCAGAGGCTCGTGCAGTTGTAGCCCGACGGCGCGCCGATGCCTTTCTGGCAGATCGTGCCCTTGTCGGTCGCGACCGTGTACGAATCGCGCTTGCCCCATTCGCGCGACAGCTCGATACCGGTCGTGAAGCTGTGCTTGAACGGGCCCGTACGGAATTCGCCGAACAGCTCGGTCAGGTTCGCGAGGCTGTTGATCGAGCTGTCGCGATTGTTGTTGCGGCGCCAGACCTTGCCGTTCACCACGTTGCCCTGGCTGTCGTCCGGCTGCGTCCAGATGTAGTCCTGCGTCGATTCCGTGTAGCGCGTGGTGTTGCGCACCGTGAGGTTCGGCGTGATGTCGTGCTCGATCTTGATCGTGCTGATGTCCGACGTCGTCTTGCGGAAATCGCGGTCGATCAGGCCGTAGAAGTTGTGGCGATCGACGGGCGCCGGATAGATCGTGCCGACGTTCGCGGGCTTGTTCGAGGTCGTGTAGAAGTACGGGATGCCGCCGTCGGGCATGTCGTCCGTCTGCAGGTGGTAGTAGCTCGCGGTCACGCGCGTCGGCGTGCCGAGGCCGAACGCGATCGACGGCGCGACGCCCCAGCGCTCGTTGTTGACGGCATCGCGGCCGGCGACGTCGTTGTTGTGGCTCATCAGGTTCAGGCGGAACGCGGCGTGATCGGCGAACTGCCAGTTGCCGTCGGCGGTGAAGCGGCGATAGCGGTCGGTGCCGAGGCCCGCGCTCGCGGCGGCCGTCGTGCCCAGATGCGGGGCCTTCGTGATCAGGTTGATGCTGCCGCCGGCGCCGCCGCGGCCGCCGTACGCGCCATCGGAGCCCTTGGTGATCTCGACGCGCTCGGTGTTGAAGACCTCGCGCGTGGTGGCGCCCGTGTCGCGCATGCCGTCGACGAACATGCTGCCCTGCGTGTCGTAGCCGCGGATGAACGGACGGTCGCCGAGCGGATTGCCGCCTTCGCCGGCGCCGAACGTGATGCCGGGCACCGTGCGCAGCGCTTCGGTCAGCGTTGCCGCGCCGCTGCTCTGGATCAGTTCCTGCGGGATCACGGTGACGGATTTCGGCGTGTCGACGAGCGGCGCGGTGAATTTCGCGGAAGCGGAAAAGTCGGCCTTGTAGCTGTGCTCGGTCTTGCCCTGGATCTCGATCGGCGCGAGGTGGCCTTCGGTGCTGGCGGGCGCCGCGGGCGGCGTGCCGTCGGCGAACGCGGGGCTCGCGGCGAGCACGCTGCACAGGGTGGTGAATTTACCGAGCTTCAGCTCGTCGGGACGGGACTTCATGGTGCGCTTCGACCTCGCGGTGTGGCCCCGGGACGCTGCGGAAATGTGCATGCCGCCGGGAATTATTACGATTTGTTTTCAGGCGGCATTCTATGTAATTTTTGGTTGAATGAGAAGCGTTCTTGTTATCGTTTGTAAGGGAATCGTTGACGAATGTTGCGGAGGGGTGGCGGCGGCTGGTCGGCGGAATTGGCTGATCGGCCGGGGCGAACGGCTTGATCGCGGCCACGCGCTAGTCGAGACGATGGGGCTTCGAGCGATCGATTGGCGGGCGCGGAAACTTCCGGTTGCCGGCCGCCATCAACCGCGCCGAAACGAAAAACGCGCCGTGCAATGCGGCGCGTTTCGAACCGAGCGAGCGTGCCCGCTGCGCCAGCCAATGGCAGGCGGGCGCGACACGCCGGTGCGGCGTCAGTCGATGCCGTGAAACACCGCATCCTCCGGCCCGAGGTACGCCGGCGGGCGCCACGTCGCGTCGCGCATCGAATGCTGGACGAGGTTCTCGACGCCGAGCAATACCGCGAAAATCGCCATCCGCACCGGAATGCCGTTGTCGGTCTGCCGGAAGATCGCGAGACGCGGGTCGCGGTTCAGGTCGACCGACAGGTCGTTCGCGCCGGGCCGGCTGTCGCGCGGCAACGGATGCATGATCAGCGTGTCGGGCTTGCACACCGAGTCGACGAGCGCCTGGTTGATCTGGAAATCCGGCGTGTAGCCTTCGAACGACTCGTCGGTGAAGCGCTCCTTCTGGATCCGCGTCGCGTAGACGACGTCCGCTCCGCGCAGCCCGGCCGCGAGGTCGTTCGTCTGCTCGACCACATGGCCATTCGTCGCGATCTGGTCGACGATGTACGCCGGCATCTCGAGCGTCGGCGGCGACACGAGCGTGAACTTCAGCCCGCGGTACAGCGCGAGCAGCTTGACCAGCGAGTGCACGGTGCGGCCGTACTTCAGGTCGCCGACCAGCGCGATGTGCGCGCCGTCGACGATCTTGCCGAGCCGCGAAAACTCGCGCTGGATCGTATAGAGGTCGAGCAGCGCCTGGCTCGGGTGCTCGCCGGGGCCGTCGCCGCCGTTGATCACCGGCAGGTTGGTCGCGCGTGCGAATTCGGCCACCGAGCCTTTTTCCGGATGGCGGATCACGAGCGCGTCGACGTAGCCGGCCATCACGCGGCTTGTGTCGTAGATCGATTCGCCCTTGGCCATCGACGAGAACGTGAAGCCCGTCGTGTCGCACACCGAGCCGCCGAGCCGGCAGAAGGCCGCGCCGAACGACACGCGCGTGCGCGTGCTGGCTTCGAAGAACAGGTTGCCGAGCACGGCGCCTTCGAGCACCCGCGAAATCTTGTGGCGTCGCGCGATCGGCTGCATGACGTCGGCCACGCGGAACAGCGCCTCGACCGAATCCCGCGAGAACTGGTCGACCGAGATCAATTGCGGCTTGCCTTCGAACAGGAATTGCTTCGCGAGCCCTTGTTTGTCTACGCTTTGCGTATAGTTTTCGCCGTCCGGCGCCGAGCGTTCGACGATTTCCGACACGAAGCGCTCGACGATCTCCGGCATGCCGCGCGATTCCTGCGAATCGTCCGGAAGCAGCCAGGTATCCAGCGCGCGTCGGCTGACGCCGATGCGATTCGCGAATGCCTCGCGGGTCATGTTGAGGCGGCGCATCGCGTCGCGGAGGAAGGCTTGCTGGGGGACGGTCATCGGCGGCTCCTGGGCGGAAAATATACGCGATGCGTATATTAGTGGGTGGCGCGATGAAGTCAAGAAAAATCTGCGAGCGCGCGGGGCCGTACTGGCGCGCGCCTCCTTATAATCAGGTCAGGCCCCGTGTCCGGCAGCGTGCCGGGCGCCACGCCACAAACGATTCGCCCGGTCGGGCTTGTTAATTCGAAGGAGAATGAGAATGACGCGTACGATTGCTGCAATGCTGCTGGTGGTGACCGCCGCGCTCGCCGGTTGCAACACGGTCGCAGGCATGGGCCAGGATATTTCGAAGGGTGGCCAGGCGATCAGCGATTCGGCCGAAAAGGCGAAGTAAGCCGATCGGTTCCGGAATGCAGAAGGCGCCGGGTCTTTCCGCGATTGCGGGAAGGCCCGGCGCCTTTTTTGCGCCCGACGCGACGTCGGTGGCGTCAGGCGCGTTCCACGAACGCGTAGCGGCCTTCGACCTTGCGCGGCGTGAACCAGCCGTAGTCGGGGAACAACCGGTTGCGGACGAACCACACGTAACCGACGAGCACGGCCGTGATCGCGAGGCTCGGCAGCGCGGACGACGGATCGCGCCCGAGATCGGCGACGGTCTTCGGCATCTGCAGCAGCGACAGCAGGATGAACGCGTGATACGCACCGACACGATGGGTCGCGAAGCCCCAGATGAACAGCAGCGACAGCGGGACGGTCAACGCAAGGAAGACGGTGACGAGGACGCCGCCGGCGCCGGACGCGAAGAAGTAGTACGCAAGCATCAGGCTGATGACCAACTGGGCGACGCCGAGGCCGATCAGGATCCGGATGTGCACCTTGTTCTTGCGGCAGCGTTCGGGATCCGGGCGCGACGCGATCAACTGCGCGAGCACGCGATCCTTGAGCCCCTGTCCGGACAGTTCGGCCAGCGCGTCGGCCTTCCTCGTTCCCGCGGATAGCAGCACCGCGATTCTTGTTTTGGCTTCCTTCCTGTTCATTGCGTGGGGATTGTCGTTCGATGGTTGTCAAAGGGCCCGGCCACGCGAATATTGCATCTTGCGCAGTCGCGCGCAACGGTTTTGCGGTGCGCGGACACATTCCTACAGGCGCCGGCCGTGTCGCGCGAAGGCGGGATCGACCGGCGACGCGACGGGAGGGCCGCCGCCGTTTCCGCGGGCGCGATGAACGCGAGTCAGTCGGTGGCGGTCCGCGCGGCGAGCGTCGTGCGTGATTCGACGGGCCGCTCGCGCCGTCGCGTCGCGCCGACGAGCATGCCGGCGACGACGAGCGCGATGCCCGCGACACGCGTGCCGGTCAGCGTTTCGCCGAACAGGACGACCGCGAACAGCACGGCCGAAACCGGCGCGACCGCCGTGAAGAGGGCCGCCTCGGTGCCGCTCGTGCGCGCCGAACCCGCATACCAGCACAGATAGCCGAGCACGGTCGGAATCAACGCGTAGTACGCGATCGCCGACACCGCGCCGACGGTCCAGCCGCTCGCCAGCGCATGCCATTCGAACGCGGCCGGCACGAGTGCGAGCACGAAGCCGAGGCCCGACATCGCGGTGGAAAGCGCGAGCGGCGGCAACGGCGCGGCGAGCCGCCGGTTGAGCAGGATGAAGACCGCTTCGCATGCGACGGCCGCCAGCACCAGCGCATCGCCGGCAAGCGTCTGGAGCGACGGCATCGCGTGGCCCGGCGCGAACGTGACGAACAGCACGCCGGCCGTGGCGAGCGCGGCGGCCAGCCAGTCGCGCGGCGTCTGCCGCTCGCGCAGCACGACGGCCGCGATCAGCGTCGACATCGCCGGCAGCGTGCCGAGCATCACGCCCGCATCGAGCGGCGACGACAGCTTCGTGCCGCTGATCAGCAGCACCGTATAGCCGACGCCGCCCGCCGCGGCCTGGATCACGAGCAGCACGGCGTCGCGTGCGCAAATGCGCGGCCAGCGCATGCGCTGCGCGTGCATCAGCGCGAGCAGCAGCGGGGTCGCGATCAGGAAGCGCAGCGCGGTGGCCGCGAACGGCGGCAGGCCGCCGGCCGCGAGACGGCTCGCGATGACGGTGCTGCCGACGCCTGCCATCGCGGCGGCGAGATAGAGATAGCCGATCAGTCGTGTCTTCATGTGCCGCATCGTCGCGCACCGGCTAGCGCGCGTCTTGAACGAAATTGCAGCGCGGAGGGGTGTCGATGCGGTGTGCCGTCGATGTGGACGGACGCAATGGGGCGCGGCTGCCGTCGGAGCGGCAATCGCCTGCGAATGCAGGGCGCTCGACGGCCTCGAACTGCGCGGACGACAGCGCGACTCAGCCCGCCTGTGTGAACCGCCCCGGCGTGATCCCGAACTGGCGCGCGAACGCGCGCGTCAGGTGGCTCTGATCCGCAAAGCCGGCCTCGGCTGCGGCATCGGCGATCGGCAGGCCGCCGGCCAGCAGCGCACGTGCGAGCCGCGTGCGCTGCTGAACCAGATAGGCATGCGGCGTGATGCCGAGCTCGCGCGCGAAGCCGCGCAGCAACTGGAAGCGGCTGACGCCGCTCAGGTCGGCCAGCTCGGCGAGCGACACGGGCGCGCCCGGCGCTGCGTCGAGCCGCTCGCGGGCGACGCGGACCGCCGGCGCGACGCCCGCCGCCGGCAGCGTGCGGTTGGCATGCCGGGCGAGCAAACCGGCGACGAGCATCACGAGCGCTTCGTCGCGGGCCAGCGGCTGGGTTTCGCCTGCGACGATGCGCGCATGCAGCCGGCCGACCGCGGCGGCGAGCCGCGCATCGCGCACGGCCGGGTGCGCAAGCTCGACGCCGCCGAGGCCTTCTTCCGCCGCGATGCCCGCGACCAGCGCGGGGGCGAGGTACAGCATCCGCCAGCGCCGGCCGGCGCCGGCCTCAAGCGGCGAGCCGTCGTGCATCTCGCCGGGGTTGACCATGATCGCGTCGCCGGCCAGCGCGTCGACTTGCCCGCGGCCGCTCCACGACCGGTGCGCACCGCTGACGATCACGCCGACCCCGAATTCGTCGTGCGCGTGGCGCGGAAACGCGCGATCGGATTCGAGGCTGATTGCCTCGATGCCTTCATCGCTGCGTCGGTAATGGATGACACGGTGCATGTGCGCTCCTCGCGCCGGTCGCGGCGCGGATCACGTGCACTCTAGCGCGTTCCGGCGCCGCGCGCCCTTCATCCTTTTGGCGGATACCGCGCGGCGCACGCCGCCCGCACCATGTGCGCATGAGCAGCGTACACGGCCCGCCGGGCTTGAAGCTGCGCGGGAGACGGCAGGTGGAACGACAGGATCCGGTATTCATTCAGGTGGGCGCACTGGCGGACGGCTTCGCGCCGGAAGCGAACGTCCTCGCACCCGTCGACGCGCTCGTCGGGCGGACGCTGGCGCTCGGCGACGCAGCGGGCGTGTGGCGCGTCCATACGTTCGAGCCGGGTGCGCTGCAGTGGCGCGATCCGGCGACCGATACGCGCGGCCGCGCGCCGTGCCGCGTGACGCGGCTGCGCGACGGCCTGTACTTCGTCGACTACATCGATGCCACAGCTCGCGCGACATCGGTGAGTCTCGTGATCGATCTCGACACCGGCGTGTGGACGTCGGTCGTCGGGACCCTGCCGACGGAAGCCGACACGCGCATCGATGCGTTCACGCGCGTCGCGCGCGGGCTGCCGTTGACGGCCGTCGATGCGCAATTCCGGCACGGCACGCTCGGCGGCCACGCCCGGCCGGGGCCGCTGCATGCGCCCACGCGCGAGCTGATCGGCAAGCGGACGATGTACCGCTACAGCCCGACCGAATGCTACGAGCACATCTATCTGAACGAGAATTTCTACGCATGGCAGTGCCTGCAGGGCGTCGAACGCGGGCTGGCCGACGTCGACCGCTGTCATTACTTCAGGATCGCGGACGAGCTGTATCTGTTCGTGTGGCGCGAAAAGGTGGTGCCGACGCTCGGCGTCGTGCTGATCGATCTCGCGCAGCGCAAGACCGACGGCAAGATCTTCGGCTATCAGGGCGGCGATTTCGGCACGCTGTCGAATTTCCCGATCGGCGCTTACGCGCAGGTGCTGAACGAAACCGTGCACCCGCTCGGCGGCGAGGGGCAGCGATGACTGCCGTGCCGGGCAGCGGCCGCGTGCGTGCAGATTTCAGCGGGCGTGTCGTGCTCGTCACGGGCGCCGCACAAGGGATCGGCGCGGCGATCGCCCGCCGCTTCGCGGAATCCGACGCGTTCGTCGCGCTCGCCGACCTGAACGGCGACGCGGCAGCCGCGCAGGCCGACGCGCTGGCCGGTACGGGCGGCACGGCACGCGCGTATCGGGTCGATGCCGCGCGCCGGGATGAACTGGCTGCGCTCGTGGCGGCGGTCGAGCGCGATGGCGGCCGGCTCGATGTCGTCGTCCACAATGCCGCGTATTTTCCGTTGACGCCGTTCGCACGGATCGACGAACCGACGCTCGAGCGCACGCTGTCGGTCAACCTGTCGGCGCTGTTCTGGCTCGCGCAGGCCGCGTTGCCGGCGTTCGAGCGCGCGGGGGCCGGGCGGCTGCTCGTCACGTCGTCGGTGACGGGGCCGCGCGTCGCCTATCCGGGGCTTGCGCATTACGCGGCGTCGAAGGCCGGCGTGAACGGCTTCATTCGGGCGGCGGCGCTGGAGCTGGCGCGCCGCAACGTGACGGTCAACGGCGTCGAACCGGGAATGATCCGCACGCCGGCGGCCGCCAATCTCGGCGACGCGTCGGTCGCGGCGCAAATCGCGCGCGACATTCCGCTGGCACGGATGGGCGAGCCCGAGGACATCGCGAACGCAATGCTGTTTCTCGCATCGGCCGACGCGGCGTACATCACCGGGCAGACGATCGTCGTCGACGGCGGGGCGACCTTGCCGGAGAGCGGGGCGGTGCTGGGGGACGGGTAGCTGGCGGTGGTTGCGGCGAGGCCGCGCCGGCGTTGGCGTGCGGCCCGCGCGATGCGGGGCCGTGCCGGCCGCTGCCTCCGCCGCGACTACAGCCAGCCGTTGCGGATGAATTCGACGATCGAATAGCGACGTTGCTCGAGCTCGTGCTGCCGGACGGCCTCGACGATGCGCGATACGCCGTCCGCATAGGGCGTCGCACCGGATACGCGCGATTCGAACTGCAGGCTGCATGCGCCGTCGTCGATGCGTATCCGGTGAACCGCATGGCGGCCGAGCTGATCGTCGGGGATGCCGAATTCGCTGCGCTGCACGGCCGGGTCGCGCACGGAGCGGATGGCGGCCGGCTGCACGCCAAGTGCCTGGGCGATGCCGACGGCCGTGCCGGGGACGGACGTCTTGCCGGCCTGATGCGACTCGGTCACGCTGATTGCGCAGTCGCGAAACAGGTGGCCGCTGGTTTCCAGCATGCTCATGAACTTGAGCATCAGGATGTTCGTGTTCGGACACAGCACGACCGGAAAGCCGTACGTCCCGGTTTCGAGGTCGGAGCCGGTCGACAACTCGACGAGCGGCGACGCCGTGGCCTGGCAGAACGCGATCGCCACGGCGAGTTCGCGGCCGGAGCCGGCATGGACGACGATCGACCGGGCGTCGGTCCGCGTGCTGTCCGACCACGGCATCACGCGACAGGTGGCCGGGTCGAGCTGGTGCGAGCCGAGCAGCTCGTGGGCGAGCTTGCCGGTTCCGATGACGAGTACTTGCATGGGATTGACGGGTTGAGGTTCGGGATGCGAGAGCCGGCGGCGACACGGGCCGTCGGGCAGGCCGGCCCGGCTGTCGTGCCGCGCGCCGCGCGTGGCGGGCATCGCGCATTATGCCCGGCCGTCCGACTGCGCGCTTGTCGGGTTTCGCCGGCGATGCACGGGCTTGCGATCCGTCTCGCGATGCCGCAGCCGGCCGGTGCCCGATAATCACGGCGAAACGACGGCCCAACCGTATCGCTGCACCCTCGTCGCCGGGCGCACGAACGCGTGAACGGCGCTACGCTGTCGGCATTTGATCCAATCACCCTCGATCCGGGAGAACACATCGATGGAACACGACCTGAAAGGCAAGGCAGTCGCGATCACCGGCGGCTTCGGTCATCTGGGCATCGCGACGGCCGCGTGGCTCGGCGAGCGCGGCGCACGCGTCGCGCTGATCGGCCGCGGCGCGGCCCCGGCGGCGCAGGCGCTGCCCGGCGTGCCGGCCGATGCGCTGCGCATCGGCGGCATCGATCTCGTCGATCCGCAGGCCGCCGTGCAGGCGCTCGAAACGGTCAACCGCGAATTCGGCCGCGTCGACGCGCTGCTGAACATCGCCGGTGCATTCACGTGGCAGACGATCGCCGACGGCGACGCCGCCACGTGGGACCGCATGTACGAACTGAACGTGAAGACGGCGCTGAACGCGTCGAAGGCCGCGCTGCCGTACCTGGCGGCGAGCCGGGCCGGCCGCATCGTCAACATCGGCGCGGGCGCGGCATTCAAGGCCGGCGTGGGGATGGGCGCGTATGCGGCCGCGAAGGCGGGTGTCGCGCGGCTCACCGAGGCGCTGGCGGCGGAACTGCTCGATCGCGGCGTGACCGTGAACGCGCTGCTGCCGAGCATCATCGACACGCCGCCGAACCGCAAGGACATGCCCGACGCCGACTTCTCGCGCTGGGTGCGACCCGAACAGCTCGCGGCGACGATCGGATTCCTGCTGTCGGACGATGCGCAGGCGATCACCGGTGCGTCGATTCCGGTGAGTGGGCGCGTCGCGTAGCGCGCGGGGGAGGGGGCTCGCCAACGCCGGCCGTGCGTACAATGTCGCACCGGATTGCGCGACCCGACCCCGAGACCATGACTCAGCCCACCATTCTGATCGTCGAAGACGAACAGGCGATCGCGGACACGATCGTCTACGCCCTCGGCACCGACGGCATGCAGACCGTTCACTGCACGCTCGGGCAGGCGGCGCTCGACCGCCTGCGCGACACGCGTGTCGATCTCGTGGTGCTCGACGTCGGTCTGCCGGACCTCAGCGGCTTCGAGGTATGCCGGCGGCTGCGCACGTTCACCGATATTCCGGTGATTTTCCTGACCGCGCGGCACGACGAGATCGACCGGATCGTCGGGCTCGAGATCGGTGCCGACGATTACGTCGTCAAGCCGTTTTCGCCGCGCGAGCTGGCCGCGCGGGTGCGCGTGATCCTGCGCCGCTTCCACCGGGCGGCCACGCCGGAACCGGCGCCCGCATCTGCATCCGTATCCGCATCGGCGCATGTGTCTGCACCGGTCGCCACCGGCTTCGCGCTCGACGCCGACGGTGCGCGCGTGTCGTGGCTTGGCCACGCGCTGGACCTCACGCGCTACGAATTCGGGCTGCTGGCGCTGCTGGTCCGGCATCCGGGGCGCATCTATTCGCGCGAACAATTGATGGATCTCGTGTGGCACGAGGCGCTCGATTCGACCGACCGCACGGTCGACACGCACGTCAAGACGCTGCGCGCGAAGCTGCGTGCGATCGATCCCGAGCGCGACCCGATCCGCACGCATCGCGGGATGGGTTATTCGCTGCAACCGTAACGACCGGCACCGCCCATGCATATCGGCCTGCGCATCTTCTTCGGCTTTTTCCTGATCGTCGGCCTGGCCGCGCTGATCACGCTGCGCGTGTTCGTGCAGGAGGTGAAGCCCGGCGTGCGCGAAGCGATGGAGGACACGCTCGTCGATACCGCGCAGGTGCTGGCGACACTGGCCGCCGACGACATGGCGAACGGCCATATCGCCGACGGTGCGTTCGCACGGCAGCTCGGGAAACTGCACGAGCGCCCGGTCAGCGCGAACGTGTGGGGCATCCAGAAGAACGCGATCGGCTACCGTCTCTACATTACCGACGCACACGGCATCGTGCGCTACGACTCGGCCGGCCGCGCGGTCGGGCAGGACTATTCGCGCTGGAACGACGTGTACCGGACGCTGCGCGGCGAATACGGCGCGCGCAGCACGCGCAGCGATCCGAACGACGACAGCAGCACCGTGATGCACGTGGCGGCGCCGATCCGGCGCGGCAACGAGATCATCGGCGTGCTGACGATCGCGAAGCCGAACCAGACGGTCGCGCCGTTCATCGCGCGCAGCCAGCGCAAGATCATGCTGTACGGCGCGTTGCTGATGGGCGGCGCGATCCTGATCGGCGCCGCGTGCACGTGGTGGCTGGTGCTCGGGTTGCGGCGCCTGCAGCGCTATGCGCGGGCGATCGCGGCCGGCGAGCGCGCGTCGATGCCGCTGCAGGGCGCGAACGAGCTGGCCGAGCTCGGACGCGCGGTGGAAAGCATGCATCAGCGGCTGGAAGACCGGCAGTACGTCGAAACCTACATCCACACGCTCACGCACGAGATGAAAAGCCCGCTGGCCGCGATCAGCGGCGCGGCCGAGCTGTTGCAGGAGGACATGCCGGTCGCGAACCGCAGGCGTTTCACCGAGAACATCCGCCGTCAGGCCGGCCGCCTCGAACAGATGATCCGCAAGCTGCTCGCGCTGGCCGAGGTCGAGCAGAAGCAGCGCCTGTCGGTGCACGAGCCGGTCGCTCTGCGACCGGTGCTCGAGCAGCTCGTCGACGATATCGAGCCGCGCGCGCGGCAGCGCGGCGTGAGCCTGCGCATCGATGCGAACGATACGGCCGACGGGGGCGGTGCGGCGGTCGTCGACGGCGATCCGTTCCTGCTGCGGCAGGCGCTCGGCAACCTGCTCGATAACGCGCTGGATTTCGCGCCGCAAGGCAGCACGATCCGGATCGCGCTCGAGCGGCATCCGGCGGGCCGGGCGCACGTCGCGGTCGTGCGCGTCGCGGACGACGGTCCGGGCGTGCCCGACTATGCGCTGTCGCGCGTGTTCGAACGTTTCTATTCGCTGCCGCGCCCGGACGGGCAGGATCGCAGCACGGGCCTGGGGCTGTGCTTCGTCCGCGAAGTCGCGATGCTGCACCGTGGCCAGGTCGCGCTCGCGAACCGCGCGGAAGGCGGCGCGTGCGCGACGCTCACGTTGCCGTCGGCGGGCTGACCGCGCGCTTCACACCCGCCACACATTCGCTTCACGCCGGCTTCAATCGCGCTTCACCGGGGCCGCTCATGCTGGCCGTACCTTCCACTCCGGTACCTGCCAGCAATGAATCGAGTCCTGTTGTTCAAGTCCATGATTACCGCGCTTCTCGCGCTGGCGATCCTGATCCCGCTGCAGATGGTCCAGAGCATCGTGCGGGAACGCGCCGACTATCGGCAAAGCGCGCTGCAGAGTATCTGGGCGAGCTATGCGGGGCCGCAGACGGTGACGGGGCCGGTGCTCGTCGTCCATTACACGGAAGTCACGCGCGTGAGCGAAGACGTGCGCGCCGGCGGTAAGGCGAAAACCACCCTGAAAAGCGAGGAGAAACGGCTGCTCGTGTTCCCGAAGACGCTGAACGTCGACGGCACGCTGTCGGTCAGCGTGCGCTATCGCGGCATTCACAAGGCGCTCGTGTACGGGCTCGACAGCCGGATGACGGGCACGCTGCCGCTGCCGGACCTGAAGAAGCTGCCGCAAACCGACGGCCACGTGAGCTTCAAGGTCGACGACGCCTATGTCGCGCTCGGCATTGGCGACCTTCGCGGGCTGAAGGCGCAGCCCGATCTGCGTGTCGGCGGCAAGCGGATCGACGTGGAGCAGGGCACGCGGCTCGACGGCCTGCGCCAGGGCGTGCATGCGAACGTCGATCTCACGGCGCTGGCGGACGCAAACGCCGGGGCGACGGTCGTGCCGTTCAGCATCGGCCTGCCGCTAGCGGGCGCCGAATCGGTCGCGTTCGCGCCGGTGGGCGACCAGAACGACTTTTCGCTGAAATCGACGTGGCCGCATCCGAGCTTCGGCGGCGAATTCCTGCCGGCGGAGCGCACGATCGATGCGCGCGGCTTCGTCAGTAACTGGCACGTGACGTCGTTCAACACGAAGGCGCGCGAGCAGGTGGCGTCCGGCAACGGCGACGGCGGGATCGAGATGGCGTCGGTATCGGTGATCGAACCCGTGAACGTCTATCTGCAGGCCGAGCGCGCGACGAAGTACGGCGCGCTGTTCGTGATGCTCACGTTCGCGAGCTTCTTCATGTACGAGCTCGTGAAGCGGCTGCGCATTCACCCGATCCAGTACACGCTGGTCGGCCTGTCGCTCGCGCTGTTCTTCCTGCTGCTGCTGAGCTTGTCCGAGCACATTGCGTTCGGCTATGCGTATCTCGCGGCGAGCGGCGCATGCATCGGGCTGCTCGGCTTCTACCTGTCGTTCGTGCTGCACAGCGTGAGGCGCGGCGCGACGTTCGCCGCGCTGCTCGCGATGTTGTACGCGGCGCTCTACGGGCTGCTGCTGTCGGAGGACAATGCGCTGATACTCGGTTCGCTGCTGCTGTTCGCGATTCTCGCCGGCATCATGACGCTCACGCGCCGCGTCGACTGGTATTCGCTCGGCGCCGCGTGGCAGCCGCTGGCCGACAAGCCTGGGGCGGTGAAGCCGGGCGCGCCGGCGAAATAAGCGAGCGGGTTCCGCGCAAGCGCGCGCCGGTTGGAAATGCCGCGACCGGCGCGCGACTTCATGTGGGGCCGGCGTCTTTCACGCGGCCGTCTCGGGACGACGAAACCGCGCGAGCGGAATCTCGGCGATGGCCGCGATCTCGATCAGCAGGTCAGGATGGTAGAGACGCTCGACCTGGACGGTCGTCGTCACCGGATAGGGGGCGGCGAAGTACGTGTTGCGGAGGTTGCCGGTCTGCATGAACGTATCGATGTCGGTGGCGTAATGGACGAGCGAGATCACGTCGCGCATCTGCCCGCCCAGTGCGGCCAGCACGTCGCGGATGTTGTCGAGCGTTTGCCGAACCTGGGCGCGCATGTCGCCGGCGCCGACTACCTGCCCGTCGCGGTCGAGCGCGACCTGTCCCTTCAGATGCACGATCCGGCCATCGCCCTGGATCACGGCCATCGAGAACGCGCCGAACGGCGCCCAGACTTCCGGTGGATTTACGGCTTCGGCCATCGCGCAGCTCCTGTTGAACGGAAAATGGGGGCGAACGCAGCGGCGCACGGTACCCGACGAACGCACCATGACGGACGCGTTCGTCGTCGCCCGTCCGGCCTGCCGAATGGGGCGGCTACCCGGATCGCCCTATACTGACTACTCCACATTACCGGACCACGCCGTGCCGAACCAAGCTTCCGGAGATCCGTCCGTCGACGATCCCCGTCCGACCCCGCCTATCCAACCCGAACTGGAAGACTGCTGCAACAGCGGCTGCTCGCCGTGCGTCTTCGACCTGTACGACGAGGCGCTCGCGCGCTATCGCGTCGAGCTGGCCGAATGGGAGGCGCGGCAGGCGCAGCGCGAGCCTCACCGATGAGCCGGAGGCCGGCGCATCGCCGCGCATGCGCCGCGTTCGTTTTACGCGCCTCGACAGTACGGATTCCGTCGCGTGTCAGCGGTCACGCATCCGCATGCAGCCGCCGATGCAGCGGCCCGAGCGCCGTCGACAGCGCAATGCAGACCAGCAACACGACCGTCAGCGTGAACATCGACGTCCGGAATCCCTGCACGTAATCGAGCGCGGCCGGATGCACGCCGAGCCGCGCGAAGAACACGCCGCCGATCGTCGCGGCGCCGACCGCTGCGCCGATCTGCAGCATCGCGCTGACCATCCCCGACGCGACACCCGCGCGGGCCGCATCGACTTCCGCGAGCACGATCCGCACGACCGACGGCAGCACGAGCCCTTGCCCGATGCCGATCGCCGCGATGCCCGCATAGAAGCCGGGGCCCGGCGCGCCGTCGCGGGCGAGCGCGGCGGCGCTCGCGACGCCGGCCGCGAGCATCGCGAAGCCGAGCGTGAGCACACGATAGCCGCCGAAGCGGGCGACGAGGCGCGGCATCAGCAGCGGGCTCGCGAGGAAGCCGAGCCCGAGCGGCAGGATCGCGAACCCGGACGCGAGCGGCGACCAGTTCAGGCAGCCCTGCAGATAGATCCCGTAGCTCAGGAAGAACGCGCTCAGCATGTAGAACAGGAACGCGAGCAGCAGCCCGAGCGCGACGACCGGGTTGCGGAACAGGCGCACGTCGAGCAGCGGATCGTGGCCGCGCGCGAGCCGGCGCGCTTCGACCGTCAGCAGCGCGCCCAGCATCGGCAGCGCGCCGACGCCGCACGCGATCATCCACAGCGGCCAGCCGGCTTCGCGGCCGTGCGTGAGCGGGTACACGAGCATCAGCAGGAACAGCGACATCAGCACCGTGCCCGGCACGTCGATGCGCTGGCCGCGCGGCGCGCGGTTTTCCGGAATGAAGCGCCAACTGCCGATCAGCGCCAGGATGCCGATCGGCAGATTGACGAGGAAGATCGCACGCCAGCCGAGCCCGAACGGATGCAGGCTGATCAGTGCACCGCCGCCGAGCTGGCCGATCACGGCCGCGAGGCCGAACGCGAACCCGTAGAAGCCCATCACGCGCACCTGCTCCTGCGGGCTGAACACGCTGCGGATCGTCGCGAGCACCTGCGGCGCGAGGATCGCGGCGAACAGGCCCTGCAGCACGCGGCCGCCGACGAGCACCGTGCCGTTGCCGGCGAGCCCGCACAGCGTCGACGCGAGCACGAAGCCGGCCATGCCGATCATGAACATGCGTTTGCGTCCGTAAAGGTCGCCGAGGCGCCCGCCGGTGATCTGGACGACCGCGTTCGCGCACGCATAGGCCGACACGACGAGTTGCAACTCGGCCTGACGTGCGCCGATGCCGTCGCGAATGGCCGGGAGCGCGAGGTTCACGATGAAGTAGTCGAGCGGCGGCAGAATGGCGCCGACCAGCAGGACCACGAGCGCCCAGCCGTGGTGGCTGCGCGGCGTCGCGGCAGCCGCGCCGGCCGGCGCGCAGGGGGCAAGGGTGTTGTTGGTCATGGAAGCAGAATCCGAAAAAATGAGGGCCCGATGGATGAGGGACCCAGGCAGGCCATTGCCCCATTATTCTGAGCATCGGTCATGGTTCGGAAAAGCGGGAAAGAGTGGTAGCATCCATCGGGTTAATCGATGGATAAGGAATGACGATGCGCGGTTTCGATCTGGATCAGTTGCGCACTTTCGCGGCGGTCGCGGATGCCGGCAGCCTGACCGCCGCCGCGCCGCTGCTGCACCTGTCGCAATCGACGGTCAGCGAGCAGGTGCGCAAGCTCGAATCGCGCGCCGGCGTGCCGTTGTTCGTGCGGAGCAAGCGCGGCGTCGAGCCGACGCCGGCCGGCTCGCGGCTGCTGCAGCACGCGCGACGCATCGTCGCGTTGAACGAGGCCGCGTTCGACGAGTTGCGCGGGCAGGCGATCAAGGGCGAACTGCGTGTCGCGATCACCGACTATTACCGCACGAATGAAGTGGCGGGCATGCTGGCGCGGCTGCGCGAGTGCTACCCGCAGTTGAGCCTGCACGTGAGCGCGATGAAGAGCGTCGATATCGAAGCGGCGCACGCGCGCGGGCAGATCGACCTCGGCGTCGTGATGAACATGTCGAGCGGGCCGTTCCGGCCGGCGTCGGCCGACACGCGTTGGGTGCTGCGGCGCGAACCGCTGTCGTGGGTCGCATCGCCCGCGCTCGCCGAACAGTTGCCCGAACCGCTGCCGCTGGTGCTGCTGCCGGACGACTGCATGATGCATCAGGTCGCCGTGCGTTCGCTCGACGAACGACACACGCCGTACGTGCTCGTGCACAGCGCGTCGGGTGTCGCGGGCTTGCAGTCGATGCTCGCGGCGGGGCTCGGGGTCGGCTGCCTGTGCGCGTCGGCGATCGGCGACGGCCTGATGCGGCTCGGCACGAAATACCGGCTGCCGCCTTTGCCCGACACGGTGTTTTCGCTGACGCCGCCGTTGCCGGGCGAGCGCGAGACCGTCACCCAGGCGCGCGAGGTGCTGTCGCGTCAGTTGCTGATGTAACACCATGCCGCGCGTCACCTACGGGCGCGCCAGGGGGCTACGGGCATGAACGACGACGAACTGAAGAACCAGATGGCCGCGAAGCTGCAGCATGCGCTGGAGCGCGTGGTCGACGAGCGCTCGCTGGTCCACTTCCTGCGTGTGCTCGGCCATGACTGGCGCACGGAGCGGCAGCTCGAGGCCGATGCGCTGCTGTCGCCGTATGCCCACGCGGCGCTCGGCTGGGAAAACCGTTCGATCGGCGAATACCTGGAGGCGATGATCGACTGGGCCGAGGCGTCGGAAGACGGGCTGGGCTGCTACGACATGCCCGAGAACCCGTGGCGGCGCATCGCCGACATCCTGTTCGCCGGGAAAACCCACGAATGACGCGGCTCGCGCGATTCACGCACGCCGCTTTCTACTCGGCGACTTCATCGGCCGCGGACGCATACGCACGCAACCCGTTGGCCAGTGCATCGAACACGGCCCGGCAGCGCGGGCTCGTCCGCAGGTCTTCGTGCATCACAACCCAGGTTTCCAGCCGCATCGCGGGCCCGCCCGGCAGCACGCGCACGAGCCGCGCGTCGCGTTTCGCGAGCGCCGTCTGGCAGAAGCCGATCCCGTAGCCGGCACGGATCATCGCGAGCTGCGCGAGATTGCTGTCGGTGCGCAGCGCGAACGCGTCGCGCTTCCACATCGGCATTGCGCGCCCCGCGGAACGAATGAACGGCGTGACCGTATCGAAGCCGATCAGCGCGTGATGCGCGAGCGCGTCGATCGTCGCGGGCGCGCCGTGGTGCGCCAGGTAATCGTCGCGCGCGTACAGCCCGACCTCGATTTCGCCGACGCGCCGCGCGACGAGCGCGTCCTGCGCGGGCGGCGCCATCCGGACCGCGATATCGGCCTCGCGCTTCAGCACGTCCTGGATGCGGTCGGTCGGCACCAGCTCGATCACGAGCCCCGGATGATCGCGTCGCAATTGCGCGAGCATCGGCGGCAGCACCTCGACGGCGATCACGTCGCTGGCCGAGATCCGCACGATGCCGCGCACGCCCGCGCCGTGGCTGGCCGCCGCACGCTCGAACGCGGCCGCCGCGCTGCGCAGCGCCTCCGCATGGCCGCGCAGCGCGAGCGCGGCCTCGGTCGGCAGCAGGCCAGACGGCGAGCGTGTGAACAGCGTCTGGCCGAACGCCGCTTCGAGCGCCGCGACATGGCGGCCGGCCGTCGGCTGCGTGATGCCGAGCGCGCGCGCCGCGCCGGACAGCGAGCCTTCCGTCAGTACCGCTAGGAAGGTGCGGTAGCGTTCCCAGTTCAGGTCGGTGGTCATGCATAAATGTATAGCCGATCGTTTGGGTTAGGCAATTCCTTGATAGTCGCCGGCGCGCCAGAATGCGTGTCGTGATGGTTCCATTCAAGGGGAGCGGCAATGGCGAAGAACACAGGCGGGACGCAACGGCTGGCACTCGTGCTCGGCGCGAGCGGCGGAATCGGCGGGGAAGTCGCGCGGCAGTTGCGCGATGCGGGCTGGCAGGTGCGTGCGCTCAAGCGCGGGCTCGCTGCCGAGACCGTGGCGCGCGAAGGCATCGCATGGGTGCGCGGCGACGCGCTGGATCGCGATGCGGTGGTGCGCGCCGCACGCGGCTGCAGCGTGATCGTGCATGCGGTGAACCCGCCCGGATACCGGAACTGGGCTACGCAGGTGTTGCCGATGGTCGACAACACGATCGCGGCGGCCCGGGCCGCGCAGGCAACCGTCGTGCTGCCGGGCACGGTCTACAACTTCGGCGCCGATGCGTTTCCGGTGCTGCGGGAAGATGCGCCGCAGCATCCGGCGACCCGCAAGGGCGCGATCCGCGTCGAGCTGGAGCGGCGGCTGCAGGACGCCAGCGCGCACGGCGTGCGGGCAATCGTCGTGCGCGCCGGCGATTTCTTCGGGCCGCAGCTCGGCAACAGCTGGTTTTCCCAGGGGTTGGTCAAGCCGCGGCGGCCCGTCGCGACCGTCCGCGTGCCGAGCCGCGGCGTCGGCCATCAGTGGGCGTATGTGCCCGACGTGGCCCGCGTGATGGTCGAGTTGATCGAGCGGCGCGAGACGCTGGAGCCGTTCGCGCGATTTCATCTGGGCGGGCATTGGGACGAAGACGGCATGCAGATGGCGCTGGCCGTGCAACGCGTCGCGCAGCGGCACGGCATGCGGCCGGCGCTGCGCGATTTCCCGTGGTGGCTCGTGTGGGCAGCCGCGCCGTTCGTCACGACGCTGCGCGAATTGCTCGAGATGCGTTACCTGTGGCGCGAACCGATCCGGATGGACAACGCGCGCGTGACCGCGGTGCTCGGCCGGGAGCCGGTGACGCCGCTCGATACCGCGGTGGAGGCGACGCTGGCGGGGCTCGGGTGTCTCGGGTGAGCACGGGCGGGCAGCCCGGGCTGCGCCCGTGCACGGCAACGTGTCACGGCGAACCCGAGAACGCCCGGGACCACAATTCTCCACATACCCGCGTGCGTCCGATGCGCATCATGTCGATCGACACAGATCGGGCGGAAACGGGGGCGCGATGCGGTATTTCGGATGGAAAATGTCGGTTGCGGGGGCAATCGTGTTCACACTGAGCGGGTGTGCGAACCTGGCCGGTGTGCTGTACTGCGACAACTCGCAGTTCAACTTCCCGGACTACCACTGCTTCGAGTCGTACCGGTAGGAACGGGCGCGACGGCTGAAAGCCGTCGTGCCCGTGTTCCATGCGCTTTCCGCTCGCCGTTACGCGACGACCGGCAACACCTCGACCGCATACCGGTGTCGCAAGCTGCGTCGGAGCACCGGATCGTGCAACTCCATCTCGAATGCATCGCCGTCGTCCATCGCCGCGATCGCGCCGTGCACGGCGACCGTGCCGCCGTACATCGCGCAGCGTGCGGGCATCGTGCGGCGATCGTCGAACCGCTGCCACAGCACGTCGGGCGCGAGCAGGCCGCTGACCGCGCCGTGCTGGTACGCCACCCGTTCGCCATCGCGCGCAATCAGCCACGAACGCATCTCGAGCGTATCCCAGTGATCGGCGACATCCGCATAACGCCACGCGTCGCGGCCGAGCGGCTTCGCGCACACCTGCTTCGACACGGCGACGCCGTACGCTTCGACTTCGCGATCCGTGTGATCGGAGCCGACCGTGACCAGCGTGCCGGCCGGGCTGTCGACCAGCACGCATTCGATTTCGCCGCCCGAGCGCGCGCCGAGCACGCCGATCGAAGGCGCCTGCGTGAGCAGCGCGGACGACACGCGATAGAAGCACGGCGTGGTCGACGGCGGTGCGACGCCGAGCGCCGCGAGTTCGTCGATGTGCGCGCGGATCGCGGCCGGGTCGCGGCCGGCCCAGCCGGCGATCACGACGCGTTCGACGTCGGCGTCGACGGCGGCCGGCGTGCGTTGCGGGGAAATCACGTTGAACGACAGGGTTGGCATGCGGCTATCCGTTTGAAGTGCGAAGGAGTGAATCGGGGAGCGGCTGCGTTCAATCCTCGAGCGGCCGGTGCGCGGTCTCGCGCGCGGCGACGAGTGCGATCGACGTGACGACGAGCGCGGCGGTGACGTACAGCGACACGGCCGTCGTCGTGCCCGTCTGCCGGAACAGCGCGGCGATCACGAGCGGCGCGAAGCCGCCGCCGACGATGCCGGCGAGCGTGTACGCGAGCGACGCGCCCGCATAGCGCACGCGCGTCGGGAACTGTTCGGTCACGAACGCGCCTTGCGGGCCGTACATCACCGCATGTATCACGAGGCCGATCGCGACGGCCGCGACGATCGCCGCGGGGCGCGCCGAATCGAGCAGCGCGAAGAACGCGAACGCCCAGACGATGCCGGCAAGCGCGCCGGCGAGATACACGGGCCGACGGCCGAAACGGTCCGACAATGCGCCGAAGAACGGCACCGAGAGCGCGTTGCAGGCCGTGCCGATCATCACGGCCGTCAGCGCCACGGGGCGCGACAGGTGCAGCACGGTCGTCACGTAGGTCAGCGTGAACACGACGATCAGCGCATACAGCACGTCCGAGCCGATCCGCGAGCCGCCCGCGATCAGCAGGCGCTTCCAGTGGTACTTCAGCACGTCGGCGACGGGCACGTCGGCGGTCGCGTGCGATTCGGCGAGCTGCTCGAACTGCGGCGTTTCGTCGACGCCGCGCCGCAGCCAGAAGCCGAACACGACGAGCAGCGCGCTGGCCGCGAAGGGCAGGCGCCAGCCCCACGACAGGAACGCGTCGGACGTGGTGGACAGTGTGACGAGCGCGATGCAGCCGGTGCCGAGCAGCGTGCCGAACGACGGGCCGATCTGTGTCCACGACGCGGACAGCCCGCGCCGTTTCTGGTCGCCGTGCTCGACCGACAGCAGCACCGCGCCGGCCCATTCGCCGCCGAGCGCGACGCCCTGTACGAAACGCAGCGCGACGAGCAGGATCGGGCTCAGGATGCCGGCCTGCGCATAGGTCGGCAGCGCGCCCATCAGCGCGGTCGTCACGCCCATCAGCACGAGCGTGAGCATCAGCACCGCGCGGCGGCCGATGCGGTCGCCGAGGTTGCCGAACACGAAGCCGCCGAGCGGGCGCGACACGTAGCCGACCGCATAGGTCGAGAACGCGAGGATCGTGCCGGCCAGCGGATCGACCGACGGAAAGAACAGATGGTTGAAAACGAGCGCGGCGAGCGTGTTGTAGATCGTGAAGTCGTACCACTCGAGCGACGTGCCGATCATGCTCGCGGTCGCGAGTCGGCTGTTGCGGACACGGCGGGGCGCGTGGGCGGCGGGCTGGACGAGAGTGCTCATGGTATCGGGCAGGTCGTGACGGATGACGGGATGAAGCGCGGGGCCGGCGTGGGCGTCGGCGTCGAGCGTTCAGGCAGGCAGGGCGGCAGCGGCGGCCGGGTCGGCTGCGGTGTCGCGTCGCCGCGCAGGCAGCGGCGCGGCGGCGCGCCACAGCAGGTCGAAGGTGCGCACGTCGTCGTGCCCGGCGAGCGTCGCAGCCACGCGACGCGTGGCCGCCGCGTCGCTGCCTTCGATCAGCACGAGCGCATCGGCGGCCGGGCGGGCAGCCGCCGCGGCGCCGATCGGCGCGGACAGGTCCGGCGACGTGCGGAACAGCCGCGCGGCGTGGATACCCGGTTCGCGCAGCGCGGCGTCGAAGCGCGCGCGCAGATGCGGCACGTCGATGCGGTCCGGCGGCAGCACGAACAGCGCGAGATGCGCGCCTTCGCCGTCGCCGGCCTCGATCGTCAGCTCGCCGACGCGCCGCTGCGTGCCGGTCATGCGCTCGAAGTTCGCCATCGACCACGCGGTCTGCTGCGTGAACGCGCGCCGGTACGCGTCGCCGCGGAACACATCGAGCGCGTCGGTCACGTACAGCGCGAGGTATCGGCGCGGGCCGCCGTCGGTCGCGCGAAACCGCCGCGCATGCGTGAAGCCGGGAATCGCGACACGCTCCTGCATGTGCTCGCGGTCGTACCACGCGTTGAAATCGGCTTCGTGCGCGGGGTCGATATCCGTCCAGACGCAAAGCTGGCCGTGCGGAAGGGAAAGGCGGGTCATCGCGGGGTGCCTCGTGACGGGGGTGTCGGGAACCCCAGTGTCCCGAAGACGGGCCGCGCCCGTCCAACAAGAAAACAAATTCGCGGTGAACAGGTTTTCTTATGAGCGGCGCGGGCGGCGTTTCGCGGCAGGTATGGCAGGCGAGGCGGCCTTCGCCGTGCGCTTCGTTTTCGCCGACGTGCTCGTCGTCGTCCCGGTTGCGTTGCGCGTGGGCGCTGCGTCGACGCGATCGGAGGCGGCCGGCTTCGCGAGGTTCGCGGCGGCCGCCGTCGGGCGCGCGACTTCGCTCGCGAGTTCCGCGATGCGCGCGGCGACCGGCAGCCCCTGGCTGCGGTACGTCGCGACGAGCGGTAGCGCCGGGAACTCGGGCTCGACGTCGAGCAGTTCGAGCGTGCCTTCGTGCAGTTCGCGCCCGATGATCGCGGGCGGCAGCGCGGCCACGCCGAAGCCGTCCGCGACGAGGCGGATCATCGCGGCGACCGACGTGATGCAGTTGATGCTGGCCGGCCGTTCGACGGCTGCGAACAGCCGCTCGATCGTCGCGTGCGGTCCCGAGTGGCGCGAGAAGCTGATGATCGGAAACCCGGCCAGACGCGCGACGTCGAGCGGCTGGCCGCCGAGCCCGAGGCGCGGGCTCGCGGCCCAGCGCACCGGGAATTCGCACAGCGGCAGGTTCGTGAAGTCCGGCCCCGGCACCGGGTCGGTCTGCAGAATCAGGTCGACGCCGTCGGTGCTGAGCAGGCGGATCAGGTGCAGCGTCGTGTCGCTCGTGATCTCGACGTCGAGGCGCGGATAGCGCTCGCGCAGTTGCGCCATCAGCGCGGGGAACCAGCTGTGCACGATCGATTCGATCACGCCGATCCGGATCAGGCCCGCATCGCTCGCCGCGTCGATGTCGCGCCGCATTTCGCCGTCGAGCCGCACGATCCGCTCCGCGTAGGCCAGCATGCGCCGGCCCGCGGGCGTGAGCGTGGCCGAGCGCGTGTTGCGGTCGAACAGGCGCACGTCGAACGCCTCCTCGAGCGATGCGATGCGGCTCGACACGGCGGCCTGCGTCGTGTGCAGTTTCTCGGCGGTGAGCCGGAAGTTTTCCAGCTTCGCGAGCCAGACGAAGGTTTCCAGAAACCGGATGTTCATCGCATTCCGAACGGTGAGGCGGTGCCGCGCCAGGCGGCGGATCGGGACGATGTTAATGGATTCGGGCGCGGGCCGGCGCGTGCGACGCCTTCCGGTGGCGTCAAGGCCGGTCGAACGCGAGCGTCGGTACGTCGACGCTCGTCGCGCCGCCGTCCGCGACGAGCGTCGCGCCGGTCACGAACGAGGCGTCCGGCGACGCCAGGAATGCGCAGACGGCCGCGATCTCGTCGGGGTCGGCCGCGCGCCGCAGCGGCACGTCGGCGCTGACGCGGGCATACGCAGCGTCGAGCGAATCGCCGTGCGCGGCCATCAGCGGTGCCATTTCCGCATCGGCCATCGGCGTGCGGACCCAGCCGGGGCAGACGGCGTTCGCCCGCACGCCGTGCGGGCCGTAGTCGCGTGCGAGCGATCGCGCCAGCCCGAGCAGCGCGTGCTTGCCGACCGTGTAGCCGCATACGCCCGGCCCGGCCGCGAGCGCCGCGATCGACGCGACCAGCACGATATTGCCGCGCTGCGCGATCAGGTCGGGCAGGCACGCGCGCGCGCTGACGAATGCTGTGTCGAGGTTCGCGCGCATCGCGTCGCGCCACTGCGCGTCGTCGGTTTCGTCCGCGCGGCCGATGCCGTGGCCGCCCGCGCATGCGACGAGCGCATCGACGCGGCCGAAGCGTTCCGCGATGCGCGGCAGGAAGCCGGCCCAGTCGGCGGTGCCGGCGGCGTCGCCCGCGAGCGCGAGGCCGCCCGTTTCGGCCGCCAGCGCGTCGAGCGGTGCCTGGCGGCGCCCGATCAGCACGACGCGGTCGCCGCGACGGGCGAAGCGGCGCGCGCATGCGGCGCCGATGCCGGTGCCTGCGCCGGTGATCGCGATCGTGCGGGGGGGCGGGTGCGTCATGTCGTTCTCCGGAAAAGGGGGCGTTCCGGCCACTTTATGCGGCGCGGGCGCACACCGGTATCCGCCGAAAGGATGAATGCCGGCCGTCCGGTCGTCCGTCTGGCTGGGCGCGGCGGCCGTCGCGCATTTTGCAAAGGCTGACGATGTTTGCCGTCGAATCGTTCTATCCTCCACATTTTTGAGATAAGTCGCGAAAGCCCGGCAAAATAGCGCGGGCGGATGCACGCAACGGCGCGCGGCGCGTCGGCCTGCCGATTCCGTCGTACGAATCGGGCGGCAGGCGGGATCGGCGCGAGCGGGCGTCCGATGCGCAGGCAGCGCGTCCGCCGACGGCTCGTGTCGCCACGGCGTATCGCCCGGTTGCGCGTTCGCGCGGCCGGACCATCGACAAAAGAACAGGGAGGGGCCGGCAATGAGGCTGGACGACGAAAGAGAAAGCGTCAACGTCGAGGATCGACGCGGCGCCGGCGGGTTCGGCGGCGGGCGCGCGACGATCGGCATCGGTACGATCGTGGTCGCGCTCGCCGCATCGTATTTCTTCGGCATCGACCCGCGCGTCGTGCTCGAAGGCGCGTCGGCGCTGCAGGGCCGCCAGCAGCAGGCGCAGCCCGCGCCGACCCAGCGCCAGGGTGCGCCGGCCAACGATCCCGGCGCGGTGTTCACGCGCAAGGTGCTCGGCAATATCGAACGCACGTGGACGGATGTGTTCAACACGCAGCTGCACGCGCAGTACGAACCGCCGAAGCTCGTGATGTTCACGAACTCGACGCCGACCGCGTGCGGCACCGGCCAGACCGCGATGGGGCCGTTCTACTGTCCGGGCGACCGCAACGTGTATATCGATCTCGGCTTCTACGACGAGCTGCGCAAGCGTTTCGGCGCGGGCGGCGATTTCGCGCAGGCCTATGTGATCGCGCACGAAGTCGGCCATCACGTGCAGAACCTGCTCGGCATCGCCGACAAGGTCGACGCCGCGCGCCGGCGGTCGAGCCAGGCGCGCGCGAACGCGCTGTCGGTGCGCATGGAGCTGCAGGCCGACTGCTTTGCCGGCGTGTGGGCGAACAACGCGCAGCGCGCGAACCAGCGGCTGATGGAGCCGGGCGATTTCGAGCAGGGGCTGAAGGCCGCCGCGGCGATCGGCGACGACCGGCTGCAGCAGCAAGGGCAGGGCTACGTCGTGCCCGAAAGCTTCACGCACGGCACCAGCGAGCAGCGCGTGTACTGGCTGCGGCGCGGGATGGAGTCGGGCGAGGTGAGCGCCTGCGACACGTTCGCCGCGAACGCACGCTGAAACGACGCGCGCGCAGCGTCGCGCGCCGATATCGTCCCGGTTGAACCGGCCACCGCGGCCGGGGCCGGGACGATTTGCCGATTTGTGCTCACCGGCGCTTTTCGGCGCCGGTAGGCTGGGCCGGACTTCGAGATTCGCATCCGCCCGCCGGCCGATTCCCCATGCCCGTCTTGTCCGTTCCAGCCGACCACGCTCCCGCCGACTGGCAACGCGCGCTGCGCGCGTGCGTGGAGGCGTTCGACGCGTTTGCGAGCCCGTCGGCGATCGTGTTCTACCGGCTCGACCAGAGCGGCGAGCCGGCCGATTTCGAGCTGTTCGGGATGCCGGAATCGATGCATCGCACCTACGTCGCCCGCTACCGGATGCTCGATCCGCTCCATCCGTCGCGCTGCGCGGCGGGCGAATGCGCGGTCGTCACGCTCGCGTCCCAACTGCCCGACGAGCGACGTGACGCCTCCGCGTACTGGACCCGTTTTCTGCTGCGCCACGACGTGGCCGACGTCGTCGAGATCTGGCTGCGCGACGCGGGCCGGACGATCGGCGCGTTCTCGCTGCTGCGCTTCGGCATCGGCGACGCGAACGGCAACGGCAGCGCCGGCCGGTTCGCACCGGGCGAGATCGATGCGCTCGCGCGGCTGCAGCCGGTCGCCGAAGCCGCGCTGAGCCCGCTGCTGCGCGCGCGGCGCGGCATCCACCGGATCGGCTGCGAAGAACGCCTGACCTACCGCGAGGAGCAGATCGCGCGGCTCGTGCGCGACGGCCGCTCGAACAAGGAGATCGCACGCGATCTCGCGCTCGGGCAGCCGACGATCAAGACGCACCTGATGCGCATGTACCGCAAGCTCGGCGTATCGAACCGCACGGAGCTGGTCGGGGCGTTGTTCCTGTAATTCAGCGGATAATCGTGGTCCGGACATCGAACCTTTCACGATCGCGGATTCATGAATACCAAACCGCTGCTGGCCGTGCTCCTCGCCTTGCTGGGTTCCTCCACGGCCTTCGCGCAAGAAGGCGACCGCGACGCCTGCGTCGTACTGCAACCGACCCGGGCATTGGCCGACGACGTCGGCGTGGCGGGCGGCTATCCCGGCGACGGGTGGCTTGGACTGGCGCCGGACGGGAACCACTGGAAGCTGGCGCTGGCGCGTATCCGGTTCGAACCGGCGCAGCCGGACGGCGAAGTGGTGGACATCACGTCCGACGTGAAGAACGCCATTGCGCTGCTTCACTGCAAACCGCTCAGGCAGGGCAAGGTCGACGCGGCGAACCTGGCGTTCTCGAACGACGGGAGGACGATCGAGGCTGGTGACAAACCGCTGCGTTTCGGCTTTCATGGCCGCGAGTACGATCTGCGCTACACCGCGTCCGGTTCGGTGATTGCCGAAGGCGGCGGAAAGCGGTCGGTTCTGCGCGACTTCGGCGGCGGCACACCGCCGTTCCGCGCGTCCCTGGTATGGGTGGGCGACCTCGACCGCGACGGCCGGCCGGACTTCCTGATGGAATTCGGGAGTGAGATCGGCTCCAGCTTCTGCCTGTTCACATCGGGCCGCGCCGAGCAAAACGAGCTGGTCGGGCACGCAGGCTGCATGGACGCCAGCGGCTGACCGGCAAATGACACGGATGCCGGCTGACTGAATACGCCGACGGGTCGTTCGTTCCCGTCAAGTGCGCGCCCCTGTACCTGCCTGCCGGCGCTGAATGCCGGTGCCGGCACCCACCTCCGCGGTTCCCACGCGCTGCCAATTTGCGCTCACCGGGCGCGATTCCCCGTCGATACAGTGGTCCGACGCCCGCGTGCCGCACCGGCACGCGGTCCAGCCACGACCATCAACGAGACGCCCATGAGCAACACGAACTTCGTCGCCGTCAGCGACACCGTGCGCACTTTCGTCGCGCGCGATTTCGGCCTCTTCATCGACGGTGCAATGCAGCCCGCGCACGCGGCCGCGCGGCTCGACGTGTACGACCCGGCCACGGGCGAGCGGCTCGCGACCGTCGCCGATGCGGACGCGCACGACGTCGACCGTGCGGTCGCGAGCGCGAAACACGCATTCGACGCGCGCGTGTGGAGCGGGCTGCGGCCGGCCGACCGCGAACGCATCCTGCTGAAACTCGCGGACCTGATCGAAGCCGATGCCGAAACGCTCGCGCAGCTCGAAACGCTGAACCAGGGCAAGTCGATTCACGTGTCGCGCGCGATCGAGGTCGGCGCGAGCGTCGAATACGTGCGCTACATGGCCGGCTGGGCGACCAAGATCACCGGCCAGACGCTCGACGTGTCGATCCCGTTCCCGCCCGGCGCGCGCTATACGGCCTATACGCGCAAGGAGCCCGTGGGCGTGGTCGCCGCGATCGTGCCGTGGAATTTCCCGCTGATGATCGCGGTGTGGAAGCTGATTCCCGCGCTCGCGGCCGGCTGCACGATCGTGCTGAAGCCGTCGCCGGAAACGCCGCTCACCGCGCTGCGCCTGGCCGAGCTCGCGCTCGACGCCGGCGTGCCGCCCGGCGTGTTCAACGTGGTCACGGGCGGGCGCGTCTGCGGCGCGGCGCTCGCGAGCCATCCGTCGATCGCGAAGATCTCGTTCACCGGATCGACCGCGACCGGCAAGCTGGTCGGCGCGGCGGCCGTGCAGAACATGACGCGCTTCTCGCTCGAACTCGGCGGCAAGAACCCGATCGTGATGCTCGACGACGTCGACGTCGCGCAGGCGCTCGACGGGGTGGCCGCCGGCGCGTTCTTCAACCAGGGGCAGGTATGCGCGGCCGCGTCGCGCATCTACGTGCATCGCAGCAAGTTCGCGTCGCTCGCGGAGGGCCTCGCGGGCGTCGCGCGGTCGATGAAGCTCGGCGCGGGCCTCGACACCACCGCGCAGATCAACCCGCTGGTCTCCGCGCACCATCGCGACAAGGTCGTCGAGCACATCGAAGGCGCGCGCCGCGCGGGTCTCACGTTCCTCGCGGGCGGCACGCCGGCCGACGATCTGCCCGGCTATTACGTGAAGCCGGCCGTGATCGCCGATCCGCATCCGGACAGCGCGATCGTGCGCGACGAGGTCTTCGGCCCGGTGATCGTCGTCGTGCCGTTCGACGACGCGGCCGACGCGGTGCGCCTCGCGAACGCGTCGCCGTACGGCCTCGCCGCGAGCATCTGGAGCAACGACCTGACACGCGTGATGAACCTGGTGCCGCGGATCGAGGCCGGCACCGTGTGGGTGAACTGCCATATCCCGCTCGATCCGTCGATGCCGTTCGGCGGCTACAAGCAATCGGGCATCGGCCGCGAATTCGGTCAGTACGCGATCGAAGGCTTCACCGAAACCAAATCCGTCTGCATCGCGCACTGAACGCGCGGCGCTCGAACCCGAACGAACCGATTCAACCGATCCGACCATGGAGACTGCAATGAGCTACAACGAAGCGAAGTTCTGGCATCCGATGCTGCACCCGAACGAAATGAAACAGCGCAAGCCGATCCGTATCGTGCGCGGCGACGGCTGCTACGTGTTCGACGAGGAGGGGCGCAAGCTCGTCGACGGCGTCGCGGGCCTGTGGAACGTGAACGTCGGCCACAACCGCCAGGAAGTGAAGGACGCGATCGTGCGTCAGCTCGACGAGCTCGAATACTTCCAGCTGTTCGACGGCATTTCGCATCCGCGGGCCGAGGAGCTGTCGAAGAAGCTGATCGACATGCTCGAACCGGAAGGGATGCGCCGCGTGCTGTACAGCTCGGGCGGCTCCGATTCGATCGAGACCGCGCTGAAGATCGCCCGCCAGTACTGGAAGGTGCGCGGCCAGGCCGATCGCACGAAGTTCATTTCGCTGAAGCAGGGTTATCACGGCACGCATTTCGGCGGCGCGTCGGTGAACGGCAACACGGTGTTCCGCCGCAACTACGAACCGAACCTGCCCGGCTGCTTCCACGTCGAGACGCCGTGGCCGTACCGCAACCCGTTCACGCAGGACCCGGACGAACTCGGCCGGATCTGCGCGGAAATGCTCGAGCGCGAGATCCAGTTCCAGAGCCCGGACACCGTCGCCGCGTTCATCGCGGAGCCGATCCAGGGCGCGGGCGGCGTGATCGTGCCGCCGGCCAATTACTGGCCGCTGGTGCGCGAGGTGTGCGACCGCTACGGCGTGCTGCTGATCGCCGACGAAGTCGTGACGGGCTTCGGCCGCAGCGGCAGCCTGTTCGGCAGCCGCGGCTGGGGCGTGCGCCCGGACATCATGTGTCTCGCGAAGGGGATTTCGTCGGGCTACGTGCCGCTCGGCGCGACGGTCGTGAACGCGCGGATCGAGGACGCGTTCGCCGCGAATGCCGATTTCGGGGGAGCGATCATGCACGGCTACACGTACGCCGGCCACCCGGTCGCATGCGCGGCCGCGATCGCGAGCCTCGACATCGTCGTGAAGGAAGACCTGCCGGCGAATGCGGCGAAGCAGGGCGCGTATCTGCTCGAAGCGCTGCAGCCGTTCGCGGAACGCTTCGCGGCGGTCGGCGAGGCGCGCGGCAAGGGGCTGATGCTCGCGCTCGATCTCGTCGCGAACAAGGACACGCGCGAGCCGATCGATCCGCTGTCGGGCTATGCGAACGCGGTCGCGGAAGTCGCGCGCGAGAACGGCGTGCTGGTGCGTCCGGTCGGCACGAAGATCATCCTGTCGCCGCCGCTCGTGATCCAGCGCGAACAGCTCGACCGGATCGTCGATGCGCTCGCGGCCGGCTTCGAGGCCGTACCGTTCGCATGACGGCGTGACCGCATGACGGCAAACCCGCGGCGGAGGGTAAACGCCATCGCGGGTTTGCCGATTTGCGCTATGACCGGATTATTTTGCCTGCGTATTTTTTCGACATCGGATCACGCCGTGATCGACAAGGGGCCCGGGTCTCGTCGTGCTGAAGCACCGCCCGCCCGGGGCCAACCGCAGAGCATCCGGCCCCGGCCGCCGACGAAGCGCCGGTTCGGGCCCACCTACGAAGGAGACAACGATGTCGGGATGGTCGGGAATGACCGGCGCCGCGGGCGATACGCCCGCCGGCTCGCCGGCTGAAGCGGGCGGCGGCGCCGCATTGAAGGCCGGTGCGGTCGGTTTCCCGACCGCGCTGGCGAGCGCCGTCGGCCTCATCATGGCGAGCCCGGTGATCCTCACCGCGACGTCGGGCTTCGGGATGGGCGGCTGGGCGTTCGCGGTCGCGATGATCGTCGCGTTCGTGATGATGCAGGCGCAGGCGACCACGTTCTCCGAAGCCGCCGCGATGCTGCCGACGGCCGGCTCGGTTTACGATTACCTGTCGTGCGGGCTCGGCCGCTTCTGGGCGATCACCGGCACGATTTCCGCGTATTTCCTCGTGCACGTGTTCGCCGGCACGGCGGAGACGATCCTGAGCGGCATCATGGCGCTCGTAAACTTCGAATCGCTGAACGCCGCGTTCGAGAAGCACAACAGTTCATGGCTCGTCGGCGTCGGCCTCGTGATCACGTTCGCGATCACCAACATCGTCGGCATCAAGGTGTTCAGCAAGCTCGAGATCGTGCTGACGGCAGGCATGTGGCTGTCGCTGATGATCTTCGGGATCCTCGGGCTCGCGGCCGCGCCGGCCGTGCATCTCGACGGCTGGTTCGGCGGCTCGGAAGTCGGCACGTCGATCCCGGCCGTGCTGTCGCTGGTCGGGATGGCGATGTTCATGTTCGTCGGCTGCGAGTTCGTCACGCCGCTCGCGCCGGAAATGAAGGCGCCGGGCCGCACGATCCCGCGCGCGATGGCGCTCGGCCTCGTCGGCGTCGCGATCTGCATGTTCCTGTACGGCGCGGCGATCCGCCGCCAGGTCGCCAACGTGCCGGTGAGCCCCGACGGCCTCACGCACCTGCTCGACACGCCGGGCGCGATTCCCGCGTTCGCGCTGCAGGTGCTCGGGCCGTTCGGCCGCGTGTGGTTCGGCATCGCGTTCCTGTGCGCGGGCGCCGCGACGATCAACACGCTGATGGCCGGGCTGCCGCGCATCCTGTACGGGATGGCGATCGACGGCGCGCTGCCGCGCTGCTTCGCGTACCTGCATCCGCGTTTCAAGACGCCCGTGGTCGGCATCGTCGCGTCGGCGATCGTGCCGATCTTCCATGCGTGGCTGATCAACGGCAATCTCGACAGCATCCTGCATCTGGTGCTCGCCGCGACCTGCGCGTGGGGCACCGCGTACCTGCTCGTCACCGCGTCGGTCGTGATGCTGCGTATCCGCCGCCCGGACCTGCCGCGGCCGTACCGTTCGCCGCTGTTCCCGCTGCCGCAGATCGTGTCGAGCGTCGGTATCGTGCTCGCGATCTGGTACATCACGCCGCCCGGCATGAACCCGCGCGACATCTACGTGCCGTTCGGCGCGATGCTCGGGCTCACCGCGCTGTACGCGCTGTTCTGGACGCTCGTCGTGCAGCGCCGGCATCCGTTCAAGCCGGTGCCAGTCGAGGACGTGCTGCGCAACGAGCACGTCGCGCCGTGAAGGCCGTGCTCGCCCGGTGGCGCGCGGCGCCCGATGCGCCGCCGCCCGGTCACCGCCCCGGCGCGATCGCCGCGCGCGTGCTCGCCGATCTGCGGGCCGTGCGCGATGCCGACGGCGGCGTCGGTGGCGTCACGGCGCGGCTGTCGAACGGCGTGCGCGTGAGCATCGACGAGTGCGTCGAGCGCCAGTTCCTGATGCATACGGTCGGCGTGAAGGTGACGGCAGCCGCCGACGGCCCGGCCGCGCGGGGCAGCGCGCGCGTGCGACAGACCGGCTGGCTGCGTCGCACCGGCATCGAGGCGGCGCCCGCGCCCGGATGCGACCCGCGCTTCGTCGACGCGCTGGCCGCATTGATCGCCGAGCCGGCGCTGGCCGACGCGCTGCGGCCGCTGCACCTGACCGACTGCGCGATCGACGCGCGCGACGGCCGCTGGATGCTCGCGATCATGCCGTTCGGCGGCAGCGAGGTCGTGAACCGGATGCCGTCGTTTCGCCGCTATGTCAGGCTGATCGACGAGCAGGCCGCCGCGCTGTCGGCGGCCTGTCTCGCGTTCGAAACCGCACTACGCAGGATTTTGCGAGGGTAAGCTATGGCGATGCGTGCCGCGCGAACCCGGCGGCCGCGTCCAGCACCCGAGGGTTTTACCGGAGACGCCGATGCTGTTCCAGTCACGCTCGCACGAAGACGTGCACGATCACGGGCTCGCGATCGCGGGCTGGCATCAGGTCTATCGTCAGATGACGCCGGGCCGCTTCAAGGGCACCGTCACGCAGGTGCTGTACGACGATTTCCACTTCTTCCGCGAGACGACCAACCGGCGGGTCGCGCAAACGGGGCTCGCGCCGCTCGGGCGCACGTCGCTCGCGGTGCCGCTGTCCGTGCCGCTCGCGGGTACGTTCCAGGGGCAGCCGGTCGACGGCTATGCGCTGCTCGCGCTGCGCGCCGGCGAGGATTTCGAATTCCACACGCCGGAAGGGATGGGGCTCGTCGGGATCAGCGCGGCGTCCGACATGGTCGACGAGCTGTGCGAAGCCGAATTCGGCGCGGCCGCCGCGCGCAGGCTGCGGCACGTGACACGGCTGTCCGATGCGCAGGGCGTCGCGCTCGGCATGCGGTTGTCGGCGCTGATCGACGATGCCCAGCGCAACCCGGGCTGCCTCGAATACGCGGCCACCCGCAAGATGTTTCGCGACGCGATGCTCGGCATGTTCCTCGATGCGCTCGAACAGGGCATCGGCGTCGAGCGCCGCGACATCACGCACGCCACCTACAGCGATATCGTGAGCCGCTGCGAGAAGCATCTGCGCGAGCGGCCCGAAGAACCCGTCACCGTGCTCGAACTGTGCCGCGCGCTGCGCTGCAGCCGCCGCACGCTGCAAACGAGCTTTCAACGCGTGGCCGACGTCACGCCGGTCGGCTACCTGCGCACGATCCGGCTGAACGCGGTGCGTCGCCTGCTGCGCACGACGCCGGTGCAGCAGCTCGGCGTCGGCGAAGCCGCCGCGAGCTGGGGCTTCACGCATCTCGGCTATTTCGCGCGCGAGTATCGCGACCTGTTCGGCGAGCTGCCGTCGCAAACCTTGCGCCCCGAATGACGTTCTCCTGCCGCGACGGCGCCGTCGTGCGTCGCCCGTCCTCGTCACCGTTTGCTGATTTGGGATAGGGGTCCGGAATTTTCGCTGGATAAAGTCCTGCCACCCATATCGACAACGCCATCGATTTGCACTGCGAACCGATGAACATGGAGGGGCGGGACATGAAGAACGGACGACGACTGACCGCGGCCGCGGTCATGCTGGGTTGCGTGCACGCGCACGCGCAGACTTCGGGGAGCGTGACGCTGTACGGCACCGTGGACACCGGCATCATCTATTCGACCAACCAGCAGTTCACGCGCGCCGACGGCAGCACGGGCGGCGGCCATGCATGGCAGATGGGCGGCGGCAATCTCGTGCCGTCCCGCTTCGGCTTCCAGGGCGCCGAGCCGCTCGGCGGCGGCCTCGATGCGGTATTTACGCTCGAGCAGCAGTTCCTGTCGGCGAGCGGGCAGGCGCTGCAGGGCGGCACCGCATTCAGCCGGCAGGCATGGGTCGGGCTGCGCCAGGACGGGATCGGCACGCTCGGCCTCGGCCGGCAATACGACTCGTACACCGACATGCTCGGCGCGTACGTGTCGAGCAACAACTGGGCGACGCCGTACGGCTCGCATCTCGGCGACGTCGACAACCTGAACGCCGCATTCAACTTCAACAACGCGGTGAAATTCACCAGCGCCGATTTCAACGGGCTCACGTTCGGCGGCACGTTCAGCTTCGGTGGGCAGGCCGGCGATTTTTCCGCGAAGCGCGGCTATGCGGTGGCCGCGACGTACACGCGTGCGCCGGTGGCGTTCTCGGTCGGCTACCTCGACCTGCATCAGCCGCTCGACGCGGCGCTCGGCGGCGCGAGCGGCTATATCGGCGATTTCGCGTGCAGCAACGCGGGCGCGATGTATTGCCTGCTGCAGGATGCCGGCTCGATGCGCGCATTCGGCGCGGGCGGGTCGGTCACGTTCGGCGCGGCGACGCTCGCGCTGACCTACACGCATACGCGCCTGGGCGACAGCCGCTATTTCTCGAGCGCCGCGCAGCCGCGCACGCAGGCGTTCACGTTCGACGTCGGCGAGCTGAACGTCACGTACATGTTCACGCCGGCGCTGCAAGGCGGCGTCGCGTACCTCTTCAACGCCGCGCATACGGACGGGCGTGGCACGACGCGGTTCCATCAGATCAATCTCGGCACGAACTACAGCCTGTCGAAGCGCACGGCGCTGTATGCGGTCGCGATCGGGCAGATCGCGAGCGGCACGGGGCTCGGCACCGACGCGAACGGCAACGCGGCGAACTATGCGCAGATTCCGGTGCTCGCGAACAGCAATTCGAGCCGGCAGTTGGCGGTGATGGCCGGGATTCGCGTGAACTTCTGACGGCCGCGGCCGCGGGCATGAGGCGGGCGACCGGGCGAGCATGGCGCGCCGGGCCGCCCCCCGACCTCCGTCGCGTCGCGGCGCGATCGATACGGCCGGCGCGAGCGGTACGACGGCACATGCCGCGCATCGGCATTCGCCGTATGCCACAAATTCTTAACGATCGGCGTGAACAATGGCGTTCGCATCAGGCGGCCAGCCGCGTCCCCCGCGTTGCACACGTGTGCAACGCCTGGCCGTCCCGCCACCACGCCGAACGAGAGAGACCTCATGACCTTGCCGAGCCGCCTGCGCGCGCTGTCCGTCGCCCTTGCGCTGTCCTTCGCCGCCATGCACGCCGTGGCCGCCGATCTCGTCATCGCAGGCCGCGACGACATCTACGGCAAAGGGCTGACCGACGCCATCGCCGGTTTCAACAAGCTGCATCCGGGCACCGAGATCGAACTGCTCAAGCTGCCGAACGCGAACCTGTACCAGAAGCTCAAGCTGTCGATGCGCGAAGGCACGGGCGCTTACGATCTCGTGATGATGGACGACACGTGGGCGCCCGAATTCATCGGCAACGGCTGGCTGAAGCCGCTGCCCGCGTCGCTCGCGGACGCCGATCTCGTGCCGTCCGCCGTCGCGCTCGGCCGCAATGCGGCCGGCGCGCTGTACGCGCTGCCGATCGTCGGCAACGTCGAGATGTTCGCGTACCGCAAGGATCTGCTCGCGAAGTACAAGCTGCAGCCGCCGCGCAACTGGGACGACGTGCTGAAGATCGCGCAGACCGTCGGCGGCGCGGACAAGAGCGTCTCGGGCGTCGTGTTCCGCGGCACGAAGGGCAATCCGGTCGTCACGGGGTTCCTGCCGATCCTGTGGGCGTACGGCGGCGACGTGTTCGACCATGCCGGCAACGTGACGATCGATTCGCGCGAAGCGCAGGCTGCACTGAAGACGTTCCTCGCGCTGAAGGCGTTCGCACCGAAGGACGTCGACGTGTACGGGGCGGCCGAAGTGCGCGACGCATTGCAGCGCGGCACGGCCGCGCAGTCGATCGAGGTATGGCCGGCGTGGGTGCCGGCGCTCGACGATCCGAAGCAGTCGCGCGTGGTCGGGCAGATCGCGCTGCAGCCGCCGCCGGGGCAGACCGCGGGCCCGGCGCCGATGCTCGGCATCTGGCAGATGGGCATTCCGAAGGACGCGCCGCACGCGAAGCTGGCGCAGGACTTCCTCGCTTACCTGAGCGCGCGCGATACGCAGACGCGCCTCGCCGGCATCGGCATTCCGCCGACTCGCCGCAGCGTCTTCAACGATCCGGCGCTGGTGCGTCAGTACCGCTGGTATCCCGATCAACTGAAGGCGCTCGAGGCGGGCCGCGCGCGGCCGCGCGTGAAGGACTGGCAGCAGGTCGAGAGCATTCTCGGCGATCAGTTGCAGCTCGCGTTGACGGGGCAGGCCGCGCCCGATGCCGCGCTGCGCCAGGCGCGGCAGAAGATCGCGCAGGCGACGGCCGCGGCCGGCAAGTGAGCGCGCCCGTCGATCCGTTGGCCGGGCGTTCCGCATGAGAGCGTTCGGCCGCAGCCTGCCGTTCGTCGCGCTGCTCGGGCCGGCGCTGCTGGTGCTCGCCGCGCTCGCGCTGTATCCGGTCGCGCAGGTGCTGATCGACTCGTTCTGCCGGGTCGATTACGCGGCCGGCCGCCGCGCGTTCGCGGGGCTCGCGAATTATCGCGCGGTGCTCGGCGACGATGCGTTTGCGGCCGGCTTCGGCAACACGCTGCGCTTCACGCTCGTCGCGTCGCTCGCCGAAGTCGCGCTGGGCTTCGGCCTCGCGATGCTGTTCGTGCGCGCGTTTCCGGGGCGGCGCATCGCGCTGCCGCTCGCGATCCTGCCGATGATGCTGTCCACGCTCGTGTGCTCGGCGATCTGGCGCAACTGGCTGAACTTCGACGGTTTCCTCAACGCGCTGCTCGCGGCGTTCGGCGTCGACGGCGTGCGCTGGCTGTCCGATCCGCACCTCGCGCTGTGGTCGCTCGCGCTCGTCGACGTGTGGCAGTGGACGCCGATGGCGTTCCTGATCGTGCTGGCCGGGCTGCAGTCGATCCCGCAGGAACTGTACGAAGCCGCACGCACCGACGGCGCGAGCGAGTGGCAGTGCCTGCGCGACATCACGCTGCCGCTCGCGGCGCCGCAGATCGGCCTTGCGTTGCTGCTGCGCTCGATCGACACGTTCAAGCTGTTCGACAAGGTCTATGCACTGACGGGCGGCGGCCCCGGCAATGCGACGCAGACGCTGTCGACCTATATCTACGACACGGGCTTCCGCTTCTTCAACGTCGGGCCGGCGAGTGCCGCGTCGGTGCTGATGCTCGCGGCGTCCGCGCTGCTGGTCTCGGGGTACGTATGGCAGACGGTTCGCAAGCGGCGCGCATGACGACGCGATCGGCGGGCATATCTCGCGCGCGAACGGGCGCCGTATTCGGTTGCGTGGTGCCGTGGGCGCTGCGCATCGTCGCGCTCGCGCTGTTGCTGCTGCCGTGTCTGTGGATGGCAGGCGCCGCCTTCATGCCGACGCTCGAACGCCTCGATCATCCGTTGCGGATCTGGCCGGCCGCACCGACGGTCGAGCATTTTTCGTCGGTGTGGTCCAACGGCATCGGCGCGCCGCTCGCCAATTCGCTGCTGGTCGGCTTCGGCACGACGCTGCTCGCGCTGGCGCTCGCGTTTCCGGCCGCGTATGCGCTCGTGCGGCTGCGGTTTCCGGCGCGGCTCGACCTGCTGTTCCTGGTGCTCGTGCTGGCGTTGAAGCTGATGCCGCCGATCACGATCGCGGTGCCGCTGTTCGCGCTCGCGAAGCGGCTGCACCTGCTCGATTCGACGCTCGGCCTGATGCTCGCGTACCAGCTCTACGCGTTGCCGATGGCGATCTGGATGCTGCTCGCGTTCGTGCGCGACGTGCCGATCGAATACGAGGAAGCGGCGTGCATCGATGGCGCGGGGCTTGCACGGCGGCTCGTGCAGATCGTGCTGCCGCTGTGCGCGCCGGGGCTGATCGCGACCGCGATCTTCGTGTTCATCGCGGCCTGGAACGAATTCCTGATCGCGCTGCTGTTCGTGTCGACGCCGAGCCGCTTCACGCTGCCGCTCGCGATTGCCGGCTACGTGACGGAGAACGGCATCGACTGGGGCGACCTGATGAGCGCGGGACTGATGGCGTCGCTGCCTACGCTCGCCGTGGCCGGCTATGTGCAGCGCTATCTGTTGCGCGGGTTCGCGGGCGGGTTGAAGTGACGCGCGGCGCAGCCGTGCCCGGTTCCGCGCCGTCACGCGCAACTGGCCCGCACCACCTGCGTGACCGGTACGACGCAGGTGCGCGACGGGCCGTCGAACGTCTGCATCCGGTCGGCGAGCAGGTCGATCGCCGCGTGCGCGAGGCCGCGCGTGTCCTGTTGCAGCGTCGTCAGCCGATATGCGTCGTATTCGGCGGCGGGGATGTCGTCGAAGCCGATCACGCGCAGGTCGTCCGGCACGCGCAAGCCGAATTCGCGGCGCGCGACGTCGATCACGCCGAGCGCGAGCAGGTCGGACGAGCAGAACACGCCGTCGGGCCGTTCGCCGGTCGCCAACAGTTGCCTCGCGGCGTCGATGCCGCTGGCATGGGTGTCGGACGGCGTGTCGAGCACGCGTACGAGCGTCGCGTCGATCGCGTCGCGTTGCCCGATCGCCTGTTCGAACGCCGCGGCACGCGACCGCGCGCTGTAGCTCGCGCTGCGCGGCCCGACGAACGCGAGCCGGCGCGCGCCGGCCCGCACGAGCCGCTGCGCGGCGTGGACGGCGCCCACCGCGTTGTCGCTGACGACCACGTCCGCGCCCGGCAGATTCGCTTCGCGGTTGATCATCACGACCGGAATCCGGTGTTCGAGATACTGCTGCGCGACCGACAGCGGCGGCGATGCGGACGTCATCACGAGGCCAGCGATCCGGTAGCTGAGCAGTCGTTCGAGCGATTGCCGGACCTGGCGCGGATCTTCCGCATTGGTCACGAGCGGCGTGAGCGCGCGCTGCCCGAGCGCGGCCATCAGGTCCGACAGCAGCCGCGCGCGGAACGGGTTCTCGAACCCGGCCGTCACGACGCCGATCATGCTGCTGCGCTGCGTGATCATGTCGCGCGCGATCAGGTTGACCTGATAGCCGAGCGCACGCGCGGCGACCATCACGCGCTCGCGGGTTTGCGGTGCGATGCTTGCCGTCGGCGAGAACGCGCGCGACACTGCGGAGCGCGACACGCCGGCCCGCGCCGCGACATCCGACGCCGTCACCCACGGTTTTCTTTCCTTGTCACTCATCGATTCATGATTCCTTCGCGCCACGATACGTGCATGCCGCCTGCCGACTGGATGTCGGCGCTCGACGACGCGCGGCCGCTGCATACGCTGACCCTACCGGGCAGCCATGACACCTGTGCGTATACGGTCGACGATCGGCTGGTGCGCACGCAGCGTGCGCCGCTCGATGCGCAGCTCGCGCATGGCGTGCGGCTGCTCGACATCCGCTGCCGGCACGTGCGCGATGCGTTCGATATCCATCACGGCGGCATCGCGCTCGGCATGACGTTCGACGACGTGCTCGCGACCTGTACGCGCTTTCTCGATGCGCATCCGCGCGAATGCATCGTGATGTCGGTGAAGGACGAGTGGCCGGCGCATGCGTGCACGCGCGGTTTCGATGCGACGTTCGACGTGCATCGCGCGCGGCATCCGCGGCTGCGCTGGCATGCCGGCGGCACGCTGCCGACGCTCGGCGACGTGCGCGGCGCGGTCGTGCTGTTGCGGCGCTTTCGGAGCGGCCGGCCGCTCGGCATCGACTTGACCGCGTGGCCCGACAACGCGACGTTTACGATCGACCATCCGGACGGCGCCTTCGTGATCCAGGATGAATATCGCGTGCCGGTGGCCGCGTCGATCGCATGGAAGTGGCGCGCGATCGACGCGCTGCTGACGCATCTGCCGTTGCCGGACAGCGGCCGCTGGGCGCTCAGTTTCTGCAGCGGAACGGGGATGGGGGCGAATCCGTCGGTGGTCGCATTCGGCGATGGCCGGGTGCAGGGAATTCATGCGCGACTGGCCGAGCGCTTGCGCGAGCAGCGCGGCCCGTACGGCGCGGTGCTGCTCGATTTCTGCGACGACGACAACTGGGCGCTGGTGCGTGCGCTGATCGAATGCAACGATCGCGCGCCGGAGCAGGGCGGCTGGCGCAAGGCGTTTCGCTGCTAGTCAGCGAAGATTCGCGTTGAAGAACGCGAGTGCCTTGGCGTCGAGCGTTTCGTGGAACGCGGCGCGATCGAATCCCTTCGCGTCGGTGCAGATGTCGGGTGCGTCGTGGGCCAACCGTTCGGGGCATGGTGCGAGAAACGCGAAGTGCGCTGAATTCGGCACGACATGGAATTCAGGCCGTTGCGGTAGTAGCGCGGCCAGCGCGGGGGCCGTATCCGGCGTCACGCCGTCGCCGCCTTCCTCCGATGCCCAGAGTTGGATCGGCGCACGGATGTTCTTCACCGTATCCGAGGTTGGAAATTCATCGAGCGGATCGGCCAGCACGTACGCCTTGATGCGCGAGTCGTGCATCAGCGGCGCCTTCGGCAGGTCACCGGCCCGGATCTGCTTGCAGATCGGCCAGGTCGGATCAGGGCAGGCGACCGGCGCATGAGCGAAATCCGGATTGCCGCCGGCCAGCACGAGGCCGGTATAGCCGCCGCGCGAAAAGCCGAAGAAGCCGATACGTGCCGGGTCGATGTGCGCGGCATCCGGCGCGTGAGCGAGCATGTAGTCGACCAGTCGCTTGATATCTGCCGGACGCTCGACGAAGTTCTGCAGGTCGGCCGCGCGGCTCATGTCGGAGAACGTGTCGCCCGGATGGTTGATCGCCGCGACGACGTACCCCGCATCGGCAAGCGTTTCGGCGAGATCGTGATGGCCGACGAACGTGCCGCCATGACCGTGCGAGATCACGACGAGCGGCAGCTTGTCGCCCGCGGTCGGGCAGTCGCGACGTCCTTTCAGCGTGTAAGGGCCGATCGTGAGCGTTTGCATCGCCTCCGCGCACGGCGTCCACACGATCGCACGCAGCTCCGGGCCGGATGCATCGGCGGGGATCCGGACGAACTTGACACCGGCCGCGTGCGCGACCGTTGTGCACAGGCAGAGCAGGACAGCCGATAGCCAGGTTTTCATGTCGATTCCCGAGGCGACGGAGAAAGGGACGCGCGATGCGCGCCGGGCGGCGGCTTACCGCGTCGCGATCGCCACCGCCGCACCGGTCATCGCGGTCGCGCTCGTGCGGTTCGCGATCCGCTTCGCGCGTGCCGACGTGAGCAACGCACGCGCACGCGAAGCGAGCAGCGACCAGAAGCAGTCGGCAAGAATCAGGACCACGAGCATCGTGCCGACGAGTTCGGCCCAGGCGACCACGCCGACATGCGTCAGATCGACGATCGTCGGCAGCAGCGCAAGATAGAACAGCATGATCTTCGGGTTGCCGAGCGTGACCAGCATGCCGGCCACGAACATGCGCCACGGCGACTGGCCGGTCGGCAGCGCGTCCGTGCCCGCCGACGTGGGCGCGGTCCACATCTTCCATGCCAGGAACAGCAGATACGCGACGCCGAGCAGCTTGAGCACGATCAGGCCGGTCGCGAACGTGCGCACGAACGCGGACAGCCCCGCGACCGCGAGCGTGAGCCACAGCGCTTCGCCGAGCCACATCGCGGCGAGAAACGGCAGCACGTCGCGCACGCCGTTCGTCAGCACGCGGGCGACGAGCGCGGCGACGCTCGGGCCGGGCGTGCCGGCGGTGACGAGCAACGCGAAGGCGAAGACGGCGAGGGCGGACAACGTCATGGCAGGCCTCGTGGGGGGCGTTCGAAACGTCTGAGGTTTCGATTATAGTGACGGCCGTTCCAGACTGCCTGACTGAATTGTCGTCATGCCTGCATCGATCCTGATTCGCCCCGCCACGCGGGAAGACGCGGCCGCGATGGCCGCCGTGGAAGTCGCCGCCGCGCAGCGGTTTCGCGCGATCGGCATGGCCGATATCGCCGACGGCGAGCCGACCGATGCGGCTGCCGTGCTCGAGCGGATCGACGGCGGTCGCGCGAATGTGGCGGTCGATCCGCAAGGCGCGTGCGTGGGATTCGTGTTCTACCGGCTACTCGATGCGCAGCGGCTGTATCTGGAGGAACTGGATGTCGCGCCGTCGCATGCGGGGCAGCGGATCGGCGCGCGCCTGATCGAGCAGATCATGACGCGCGCCGCGCAAGACGGCATCGTTGAGGTCGTGCTGTCGACGTTCCGCGACGCGCCGTGGAACGCGCCTTATTACGCGCGCCTCGGTTTTCACATCATCGACGACGCATCGCTCGACGACGCGCTGCGCGCGATCCGCGCACACCACGTCGCGCTCGGTCTCGACGAAACGCGGCGCGTGTTCATGCGGCGCGCCGTGGCGGCCTGATGCTCGGTACGGACCGATTCCGTCAGCGCCGCGTGTCGCTCCCGAACGAACGCGACGCGAACGCAGCTTCGATGTACGCGAGAAAATCCGTCGCGGGGCGCGTCAACTGCAATCCGGGCGGCGTGAGCCGATAGAGCTGCAGCGGTGGTGGCGACAGCGGCAGCGCGAGCGGCGTGAGCGCCTGGCCGAACACGGTTTCCGACAGCGAGTGCCGGGTCCACGAGAAGATGGCATCCGTCGTGAGAAGCAGGCTGTAGAACAGCGCATACGACGTGCAGCGCGTGATGCAACGCGGCGCCGGCAGGCCCGCGTGCGCATGGAGCGCGCGAATGTGCGCCGGAAAATTGTCGCTCGGATCGGTGTGGATCCACTCGGCATCGCGTAGCGCGTCCAGGGATGTCGCGCCGGCGAAACGCCCGTTCTCGCGGGTGACGAATGCCGTGTCGAAGGTGCGGATCGGCTTCACGTCGGCGGACTCGGCGACCTCGCCGGTGATGGCCGCGAACGCGAGATCGAGGGTCCGGCTGTGCAACTGCTCGGTCAACTGGCTGAACGACAGTTCGCGCAGTTCGCACTCGACATGGGGCCAGTGGCGTCGAAATTCGGCATAGGCGTGGGCGAACCCCGTGACCGCGACGATCGGCGTGAAACCGAGCACCAGCCTGCCTTCGCGCAGCCCTTTCAGATGCGCGATGTCGTCGCGTGCGCGCTCGATCTCCCGCACGACCGCATGCGCGCGGCCGAGCAGGACGTCGCCTTCCGGCGTCGGCACGACACCCCACGGCTTGCGTTCCAGAAGCGCCACGCCGAATTCGCTTTCCAGTTCCTGAATCGCCTTGCTGACGGCCGGCTGGCTGACATGCATGGTTTTCGCGGCAGCTTTGATGCTGCCTGCGGTGGCCACTGCGACCAGCGCGCGCAATTGATGGGTTTTCATGATGCGGAGGATATAACCAAATCTTATCCGTATCAAAATTGATGTGTTTTTTGACCCGGCGCGTCTCTCCATACTTGGCCGCAGCGGTTGCGATGCAGCCGATCCAATGGAGCCAGACATGACGCAGGACTTTGCCCGGACGCTCGCGGCGATCCGTGAAACCGCCCCCCGCTTCGTCGCGATCCGACGCGACATCCATGCCCACCCGGAACTCGGTTTTGCCGAAAGCCGCACCGCGCGGATCGTCGCCGCGCAATTGACCGAGTGGGGCTTCGACGTGACGACCGGTATCGGCGGCACCGGGGTGGTCGGCCGGTTGCGGCGCGGTACGTCGTCGCGCACGCTCGGCCTGCGCGCCGACATGGACGCGTTGCCGATCCGGGAAGAAACGGGCCTGCCTCATGCGAGCACGGTCGCCGGGACGATGCACGCATGCGGTCACGACGGCCATACCGCGATCCTGCTTGCGGCCGCCCATCATCTGGCCGCACAGGGACGCTTCGACGGCACGCTGAACGTGATCTTTCAGCCCGCGGAGGAAGGGCTCGGCGGCGCAAGGCGCATGATCGAGGAGGGCTTGTTCGAGCGCTTTCCGTGCGAGCGCGTTTATGCGCTGCACAACGCGCCTGGCGTACCGGTCGGTCATTTCGCGTTGCGCTACGGCGCGATGATGGCGTCGTCCGATTCGGTGACGGTCACTGTGACGGGCAAGGGCGGGCACGGCGCGATGCCGCAGCACGCGTGCGATCCGATCGTTGCGGCGGCGAACATCGTGACTGCGCTGCAATCGATCGTCGCCCGCAACATCGATCCGGCCAAGGCGGCAGTGGTGACCGTCGGTACGTTCCATGCCGGCACGGCCCCGAACGTGATTCCCGAGACGGCGACGCTGCAACTGTCGGTCCGCTCGCTCGACGCGGCCACGCGCGACGAGGTCGAGGCGCGGATTCGCAGGATCGCCGACGCGCAGGCGCAGGCCTACGGGGCCGTTGCGCAGGTCGATTATCAGGCCATCTCGCGCGTGGTCGTCAACGATGCCGCCGCCGCGGATCTCGCGGTCGAGACGATCACGGCGCTGGCCGGCGCCGGCGCGCTCACGCTGCTTCCCGACGGTGTGATGGGCAGCGAGGATTTTTCATGGATGACGGAACGCGTGCCCGGGTGCTACGTGATGCTCGGCAACGGTATCGATTCGCACGGCGGCTGCTCGGTTCACAACCCGGGCTACGACTTCAACGACGAGGCGCTCGGCTGGGGCGCCGCCTATTTCGTCGGCATCGCGGAACGCTTCCTGGCCACGGTCTGACGAGCGCGTCGGCCAGTCGCGGCAATTCGGAATTTTCTCGCTGAAAAATAAGGAAAACGAATGAAGAAGAGGCTGGCATGGGGTGCGGCGTGTCTGGCGCTGGGTGCCGGAAGTGCCTGCGCGGTGCCGTATCAGGACGTACTGCTCGCGGCGGTGCCGGAGTTCAACGGCGGATTGAAGGAGGGCGTGGCGCTGTACGGCTCCGTCGACATGGGGATCAACTACCAGTCGGTGGGTGGGCGGTCGACGTGGCAGACCCAGAGCGGCGGCGAGTGGACGTCGAAATTCGGCTTCTTCGGGCGCGAGAATCTCGGCGGCGGGTGGCGCGCCGAATTCAATCTCGAAAGCGGCTTTCTCGCGAACAACGGCGCGCAGCAGGATACGCAGTCGTTCTTCAACCGGCAGTCGTGGATCGGCCTGATGTCCGACCGCTATGGCCGGCTGCGAGTCGGCAAGCAGATCGGCACGGGGTTGCCGCTGTTCATCGACGTGTTCGGCACCGTGGGCACCAATTCGGTTTACACGTGGCTCGGCGCGGCCGCCGTGCAGACCGCGCGCGGCGTCGGCTACAACAGCGACCTCGGACCGGGCGCGACACAACTGCCGGCACGCGTCGACAATGCGATCACCTATCGCACGCCGATCGTGGCCGGCACCACGATGCTGATGCTGATGTACGCGCCCAGCAACGTCGCGGGGCGCGCACCGGCGGCGTCCGCGCAGGGCGCACTGCTGCAGTGGTACAACGGCACGACCTATCTGGCGGCGAGCTACAACCAGGTGTGGGGCATCAACGGCGCGAGCACGGTCCGCAACGACCTGTACGGGCTCGGCGCCGTGTACGACACGGGGCGGCTCGTGCTGTCCGCGTCGTTCAATCAATATGCGCCGAAACTGGCCGGCGACGGGATCGCACGCGTGTACACCCTCGGCACGATCGTGCCGTTCGGCGTGAATGCGGTTCGCGCGTCGGTCGTCTATCGCGATACGTCGGGCGTACGCGATGTCGCCGGCCGGCCGGTGAAGGATTCGGCGCTTGGCGTCATGCTCGGCTACGACTACCTGTTGTCGAAACGTACCGGTCTTTACGCGCGGGCGGGGTTCATCCGCAACTACGGCGTGTCGACCGTTCTGCTGAACGGCAATCCGTTGCCGACCGACCCCGGCGGCACGACGCCGCGTACCGGCACGACGCCCGTGACGATGTCGCTCGGCATGTATCACAACTTCTGAACGAGGGCTTCGGATGAGCACCCTGAATCGCGCGGCTGCCGCGCAGACCATCGACGAACGACGCGCGATGCGGCGAACCGTCGCCGCGGCTGCGCTCGGCAACGGACTCGAATTCTTCGACTTCACCGTATACAGCTTCTTCGCGGTACTGATTGGCCGGCTGTTCTTTCCGGCATCCAGCGATGCGGGTGCGTTGATGCTGTCGTTGGCGACCTTCGGCGTCGGTTTCGTCGCACGGCCGCTCGGCAGCGTCGCGATCGGCGCGTATGCGGATCGCGTCGGGCGCAAGCCCGCGCTGGTGCTGACCGTCGCGCTGATGGCGCTCGGCACCGGCATCATCGGATTCGCGCCGACCTACGCGCAGATCGGCATCGCGGCGCCGCTGCTGATCGTGATCGGCCGGCTGCTGCAGGGTTTTTCGGCAGGAGGCGAGGTCGGGGCCGCGACGACGTTGCTGATGGAGTCGGGCGGCGCCCGCCGCAGGGGTGAACTGGTCAGTTGGCAGATGGCCAGCCAGGGCGGCGCGGCGCTTGCCGGCGCGCTCGTCGCGTTGACGCTGTCGCGCTGGCTGCCGCCCGATGCGCTGCAAGGCTGGGGTTGGCGTGTGCCGTTCGTGCTCGGCCTGCTGATCGGGCCGGTCGGGTTTTATCTGAGACGCCATCTCGACGACACGCTGCCGCACCCGGCTGCGGGCGCGCCGCGTGTCAGCCGCCGCATTCCGTGGCGGCAGGTCGCGGCCGGCACGTTGCTGGTGATCGGCGGCACGTCGACGATGTATACGATCGTGTTCTTCCTGCCGTCGTTCCTGACGCTGACACTCGGCATGCCGGCTTCCGTCTCGTTGCTGTCCGGCTGTACGGCGGGCGCGGTGATGCTGGCCGGCTCGCCGTTCGCCGGTCGGTTCGCGGACCGCCTGCGCCGCCGCAAGCCGATGCTGCAAACGGTGTGCGCGATCTCGACGGCACTCGTGCTGCCGGCGTTTCATGCGATGCGCACATGGCCGTCGGTCTTCACCGTGCTGGCGGTCGTGGTCGTGCTGATCGGTCTGATGACGCTGTCGAGCCCTGCGGGCTTCGTGATGATTCTCGAAGCCTTGCGACCGGAAGTCCGTGCGACGTCGCTCGGGATGATCTATGCGCTGGGCGTGACGATCTTCGGCGGTTTCGCGCAGTTGATCGTCAGCGCGCTGTGGCGTGCGACGGGCAGCTTCTATGCGCCGGCCTGGTACGTGCTCGGCGGCGGGGTGGCCAGTTTCGTCGGCCTCGCATTGTTTCGCGAGGAGACGGCACGCTGAAGCAGCGTGCCCAGGCGACGGGAAGGGCGCGGCGCACGGTCCGTGCGCCGCGCGTGTCGCCGGCCGTCAGGCCGCGTCGCTCAGCGCCGGGTAGTCGGTGTAGCCCGTTTCGCCTTGCGCGTAGAACGTCTCCGGCACCGGCGTGTTGAGCGGCGCACCGATTTCGAGGCGGCGCGGCAGGTCAGGGTTCGCGATGAACAGCTTGCCCCACGCGATCGCGTCGGCGCTGCCGTTCGCGAGCGCGGCCTGCGCGGTATCGAGCGTGAACTGCTCGTTCGCGATCAGCGGACCGCCGAACGCTTCCTTCAGACGCGGGCTCAACTGGTCGCCCGAATACGATTCGCGCGTGAAGATGAACGCGATCTTGCGGCGGCCGAGTTCGCGCGCGACGTAACCGAACGTTGCCGCCGGATCGGAGTCGCCCATCGTATGCGCGTCGCCGCGCGGTGCGAGGTGCACGCCGACGCGGCCGGCGCCCCACACGTCGATCGCCGCGTCGACCACTTCGAGCAGCAGGCGAGCGCGATTCTCGATCGGGCCGCCGTACGCGTCGGTGCGGCGATTGGTGCTGTCCTGCAGGAACTGGTCGAGCAGGTAGCCGTTCGCGCCGTGAATCTCCACGCCGTCGAAGCCGGCGGCCTTCGCATTCTCGGCGCCCTTGCGGTACGCGGCGACGATGCCCGGGATTTCGTCGAGTTCGAGCGCGCGCGGCGTCACGTACGGGCGCTGCGGACGCACGAGGCTCACGTGGCCGCCCGCGGCGATCGCGCTCGGCGCGACCGGCAGGTCGCCGTTCAGGAACATCGGATCGGAGATCCGGCCGACGTGCCAGAGCTGCAGCACGATGCGCCCGCCGGCCGCGTGCACGGCCTGCGTGATCTGCTTCCAGCCTTCGACCTGTTCGTCGGACCAGATGCCGGGCGTGTCGGCATAGCCGACGCCTTGCGGCGTGACCGACGTCGCTTCGGTAATGATCAGGCCGGCCGACGCGCGCTCGGCGTAGTAGCGCGCCATCAGCGCGTTCGGCACGCGCGTCGCGCCCGCACGGGAGCGGGTGAGCGGCGCCATCACGATGCGGTTCGGCAGGGTCAGTTCGCCGAGGGTAACGGGATCGAACAGCGTGGGCATGGCAGATAACCTCTTACGAAAGGCGGGAAAACCGTCGCGTCGTGTGCGGCGGCGCCCCGGATGGCCGGTTCGGCCGTTGGCTAGAGTTCGCGGCGCAGAGCGTCGAGAAATGCGTCGATGACGGCCTCGTTGCGCTGGAAGAACGCCCATTGGCCGATCCGCGTCGACGTCACGAGCCCCGCGCGCTGCAGCGTGGCGAGGTGGGCGGACACGGTCGACTGCGACAACCCGCAGCGCGCGTCGATCTGGCCCGCGCAGACGCCGTGTTCGTACGGCAGCGTCTGCTGCGGAAAATGCTCGCCGGGCGTTTTCAGCCAGACGAGGATTTCCCGGCGCACGGGGTTCGAGAGCGCTTTCAGGATCGCGTCGATGTCGAGTTCGGTCGGCATGGAAAGGCTGGGGTGTTTCGATCAGGCAACGGGTATCGTCGATGGGCGAATCTTATATCGTCTTTTTGCGATATGCTTGAAAGCACTGTCGGCAATGGGGTTGATAGCGTGCGCCGATCGCGGGGGCGGATCACGACGAGGGCACGTTCGACGCAGGGCGCCGGTGTCTGGCCATCGCGTCGACGATCTCGTATCGCCGCCCGCGTAACATACGTGGCATCGTGCTTTGCTTACGGAGTCTTTGATGCCAGTCCGGGCCGTGATATTCGATTTCGACCTGACGCTGGCGGATTCGTCCGCCGCGATCATCGCGTGCACCGAGCATGCGCTGGACCGGCTCGGCGCCGCCGGCCCGACGCCCGCGCAGATCGGCGCAGTGATCGGGCTGCCGCTGCCGGACATGTTCCGGTCGTTGACGGGAGAAACCGGCGCGGCGCGGGCCGATGCGTTCGCGCGGCACTTCGTGGCGCGCGCCGACGAGATCATGGTGTCCGGCACCCGCATCTATCCCGAAGTGCCGCCGCTGCTTGCGGCGTTGCGCGAGCAAGGGCTCGCCGTCGCGATCGTGTCGTCCAAGTTTCGCTACCGGATCGACGCGATTCTCGAACGTCACGGCTTGCAATCGCTGATCGACGTGCTGATCGGCGGGGAAGACGTGCAGCGCCACAAGCCGGACCCCGAAGGGCTCGTGCAGGCCCTCGCGCGGCTGGGCCTGCCTGCCGCGGCGGCGATCTACGTCGGCGACCACGCAGTGGACGCGCAGGCGGCCGAGCGCGCCGGCGTGCCGTTCGTCGGCGCGGTGAGCGGCATGACGTCGTTCGATGCGTGGGCGCGCGCCGGCAAGCAGGCGGTGCCGACGCATATCGGTGAACTGGCCGCCATCGTGCAGCAGATGCAGCGCCGCTCGGGCGACGCGTGCGCCGACGTCGAACCGGGTGCGCAACCGGCCGGCTGACCCGTTTTCCGCAACGGGCCGGCAGTGCGCGACGGATTCTGCGACCATCGCCGTTCAACCCATATCCGCCACCCGAGCCGCCGCCAATTCCGCCATGTCCGTCATATCCGTCGCCTTTGCCCGCCTCCGACGCGCGCGTGCGCTGTGGGCCGCCCGAGCCCTTTCATCTGCCGTTCCGCTTGCGCTCGCCTGCGCCGCGGCCGGCATGCTGGCCGGCGCGCAGCCGGCCGATGCCGCCACGCCCACGCAGCGCGAACGTCTCGAAGCGCCGGTCAAGGCCGTCGCCGACCAGCGGATGGCCGTCGACACGCCGCAGGGCCGCGCGATGCTGCCCGTCTACGCCGATCGTCCGCTCGACCAGGCCGCGCCCGACGTCACGCGCGTGTTCATCGTGATTCACGGCACGCTGCGTAACGCCGACGCGTATTACGCAGCGGGGCGCAAGGTCGTCGAAAAGGCCGGTGCGCTCGGCGCGGGCACGATGGTGGTCGCGCCGCAGTTCCTGACACGCGCCGACGTGCGCGCGTTTTCGTTGCCCGCACCGACGCTCGCGTGGACGCAGGAAGGATGGAAGGGCGGCGAACCGGCGCGCGAGCCGGGCCCGCTCAGCTCTTTCGCGGCGCTCGACGCGTTGCTCGCGCATTTCGCCGACCGCAGCCTGTACCCGTCGTTATCCACGGTCGTCGTGATCGGCCACTCCGCCGGCGCACAGTTGCTGCAGCGCTATGCGGTGGCCGGGCGCGAAGGCGACGCGCTCGCGCGGGCGGGCATCGCCGTGCGCTACGTGGTCGCGAACCCGTCGAGCTACCTGTATTTCGACGACGAGCGGCCGAATGCCGACGCGCTTGCAGGCGGCGTCTGTCCGCGCGCGACCGAATGGAAGTACGGGTTGAAATCGGCGCCGCCTTACGTTGCGTCGCAGGACGTGGGCGATCTCGAGACGCGCTACGTCACGCGCCATGTCGTGTACCTGCTCGGGCAGGCCGACACGAATCCCTACACGCATTTCATCGACCGCTCGTGCGCGGCGATGGCGCAGGGGCCGTACCGGTTGGCGCGCGGGCTCGCCTATTTCGAATACCTGAAGAAGCGGCATCCGGCCGATCTCGCGCAGCAGGTCGTCGAAGTGCCGGGTGTCGGGCATGACGGCCTCGGCATGTTCACGTCCGCTTGCGGGCTGGCCGTGTTGTTCGGGCAGGCGTTGCCGCCGTCGTGTCCGGTCGTCGCCGGCACGGCGCCGGACCTGCGCGCAGCGGGGCAGTGAGCCTGCATGCAACGCTCGCCCGTGACGAAAATCGATCGGGAAAATATCGGGAGAAGCCTGCGCACGGCTACGTGGTCCGCCGCCATACGCCGGGCGGCGATGGAGACGACGCCGGCCGTGCGCGACTGCGGGCCGGGCGGGTGTGGCCGGCGCAGGCGTCACGCGTCCGGGTACGGCGTGCCGTCCTTGTGCAGAAACCGGCCGTCGCGGCTCGGGCTCATCATGTCGATGTCCGGGCAGGTGATCACGTCGTCCGGCGAGCGCGAGCCGACCTCGAGATAGACGGCGACCGCACTCGATCGGTTGACCAGGTGATGACCGTTACCGGAATTTTTCGGAAAAGCCGCGCAGTCGCCCGCGCGCAGCACGGTCTCGCCGCCGTCCTCGATCAGCACGAGTTCGCCTTCGAGCACGTAGACGAATTCGTCCTCGTCGGAATGCCAGTGCCGCTGGGCCGACCAGCCGCCGGGCGGCACGCGCATCAGGTTGACGCCGAAATCGCGCAGGCCGCCGGCGTCGCCGAGACGCTGGCGGATACGCCGCGCGCACGGCGCGTCGAACGGCTGCGGATAGCCGCTGCCGCGGCGTTCGGGCACGGCATCGAGATCGATTTTTGGCATGAGCGACTCCATCTGACTCGCGGGCAAAGAGGGCGACGTTCATTGTAGGCGGCAGCCGCCCGTCGTTCGCCCGCGCGTGTCGTAGCGGGCCGCGTCATTCGACGGTGATCGTCTCCTTCATGTACGGATGAATCCCGCAGAACACCTTGTAGACGCCGGGCTTGTCGAAGCGGAACGCGTACGTCTCGTCCTGGTCGAGCGCCTTCGAATGAAAGATGCCGGCGTCGTTGACGACGGTATGCGGCTCCGCGTCGAGGTTCTTCCACGTGATCGTCGTGCCGGCCTTGATCGTGGTCGACATCGGCGAAAACATGAAGTTGCGGATCGTCACGAGCGGGCCGCTCGGGGCCTGCGCGAATGCGGCGGGCGGCGTGCCGGCGGCCGCGCCGCACAGGATCAGCATCGCGACGATTCGAGCGCGTTGGAAGCGGATCATGTCGTTCTCCTTATGTTTTGATCAGGCGAGCGTCGCATCGTGCAGCGACGACGCGACCGGATGGCCGGCGAATTCGACGGTCGTCACGCCGAGCATCGACGGCAGCCGGTCGTGCGGCACCGTGAGCGGGACGGGGCCCGGGCCGTTGCCGGCCGTCGGCTGCGGGAACGCGGTCGAGCGGGCGGTATGAAACGTCACGTTGCCCTCCACCTTCGACACGATCTGGTGGATGTGCCCGTTCAGGACGGTGACCGAGCCGAAGCGGCGCAGCAGCGCCATCGTCTGCGGCGCGTCGCCGGTGCCCCAGCCCCACGGTTCGTAGATGGTCCACATCGGCATGTGCGAGAACACGACGATCGGCGTGCTCGACGAACGGCCTTTCAGATCCTGTGCGAGCCATGCGAGCTGCTCGTCGCCGAAGCTGCCGAGTCCGTTCGGCTTGAAGTGCATCACGTTGACGAGGCCGATGAAGTGCACGCCCGCATGGTCGAAGCTGTAATAGCCGCGGTTGTCCGACGCCTTGCCGAACCGGCCGAAATATTCGGCGCCCGAACCGTCGGTGACGTCGTGTTCGCCGGGCACCGTATGCAGTTCCGGCACGCGCAGCGCGGACAGCAACTGCGACGCGCGATCGAATTCTTCCGGCTTCGAGAGATGCGTGATGTCGCCGGTATGGATCGTCAGCGCGGGCAGCGCAGGCATCCCGTTGACGAGGTCGATCGTCTGCTTCAGCGTGGCCGACACGTCGGGATTCGCGTCCTTGTTGAAACCGATGTGCGTATCGCTGATCTGCACGAACAGCGGCCGGCCCGCGTCGGCCGGGCGCGCGTCGCCGGTCTGCGCGAGCGCGAGGTCGAACGGGGTGAGGATGCCGCCCGACAGCGTGAACAGCGTGCCGAGCCCGCCGAAGGCCATGCACTGCAGGGCCTTGCGGCGCGACGGGCGGGTGGGGGTCGATGAAGACATGTGAGCCTCGCATTCGTGTGACGAAACCGGACGGCCGGATCGTCCTGGAATAAGCCGGCGCCTTCGCATGCGATACCGGCGAGGCGGCGCATTTATTCCCGACCGTTGCGAGATCGAATCCCCGTGTCGGCGGCCGACGGGTCGAGGCACGACACCCGCCGGATGACCTGTCAATGTCCTGTAAGTGACACGTCACATTTGCGTCACGACCGCCCGATAGCCTCCCACTCCGAATCACCTCTCCGGAGCCCTTCATGCCGAACCTCGCGGCAACGGACACGGTCGGTGCGGTCGGTCACCGCATGCGCACCTTCGGCCTCGCGCCGTTTTTTCCGATCATTGCCTGCGGCATCGCCGATGCCGGCATTCATCCCGGTGCCGATTTCCGCTTCGTCAAGGCGGGCTCGGTGCTGCCGTTCGCGCGGCCGGCCATCCCGGACCGGGCGCCGCACGGGCTGTCCTGATTCGCGCCGCGAGTGCGCCGCCCGGCCGCGCGGCACGCGACCGGACCCATCGATTTTCAATTCGACACAAGACGCTACCGATGGATATCAGTTTCGATCCGAACCGCACCGCCAACGCCTCCGCGTGGCGCGTGCTGCCCAACCGCTGGGATGCCGTCGCGTTTCCGCTGATCATCTGCGTGCTGGCGATGGCGATCGTCGGTTTTCACCAGACGATGGCGCCGATCGGCGTGCTGCAGACGCAGAAGATCTCGCTCGATCCGGCGAGCCTGCCCGAATATGCGTTGCGCACCACGCTGCGAATGCTCGCCGCGATGGTCGCGTCGCTCGTGTTTACGCTCGTCTACGGCACGCTCGCCGCGAAAAGCCGCCGCGCGGGCATGGTGCTGATCCCGATCCTCGACATCCTGCAGTCGGTGCCGGTGCTCGGCTACATCTCGTTTACGGTCACGTTCTTCCTCGCGCTGTTTCCGGGGCGCGTGCTCGGTGCGGAGCTGGCCGCGATCTTCGCGATCTTCACGAGCCAGGCATGGAACATGACGTTCAGCTTCTACCAATCGCTGCGCACGGTGCCGCGCGACTTGAGCGAAGTGTCGCGCGGTTTTCACCTGACGGCGTGGCAGCGCTTCTGGAAGCTCGAAGTGCCGTTCTCGATGCCGAGCCTGATCTGGAACATGATGATGTCGATGTCGGGCGGCTGGTTCTTCGTCGTCGCATCGGAGGCGATCACGGTCGGCAACCAGACGATCACGCTGCCGGGCATCGGCGCGTATCTCGCGCAGGCGATCTCGGACAAAAATCTCGGCGCGGTCGGCTGGGTGATCGTCGCGATGTCGGTCGTGATCCTCGCCTACGACCAGTTCCTGTTCCGCCCGCTGGTCGCGTGGGCCGACAAGTTCCGAATGGAGAACACCGCGTCGGGCGATGCGCCGCAATCGTGGCTGCTCGACATGATGCGTCGCACGCACCTGATCCATCAGTTGCTCGTGCCGGCCGGCTGGCTGCTGTCGCAGGCCGCCCGGATTCCGCTGCGACTGCCGGCGCTGAAGGGCACGCGTGCGCGCGGCGCATCGTCGCGCCGTTCGTCGCGTATCGGCGACATCGTGTGGGGCGCGTTCGTGATCGTGCTGACGGTGTACGTCGTGTGGCGCGTCGTCAGTTTCGTCGCGACCGGCGTGACGATGGCCGAGGTCGGCCACGTGCTCGTGCTCGGGCTCGTCACGCTGCTGCGCGTGCTGGTGCTGATCGCGATCGCGTCGGCGATCTGGGTGCCGCTCGGCGTGCTGATCGGGCTGCGCCCGAAGCTGGCCGAGAAGGTCCAGCCGCTCGCGCAGTTCCTCGCCGCGTTTCCGGCGAACCTGCTGTTCCCGGTGTTCGTGATCGTGATCGTCCGCTTTCACCTGAACGCGGATATCTGGCTGTCGCCGCTGATCGTGCTCGGCACGCAGTGGTACATCCTGTTCAACGTGATCGCGGGCGCGATGTCCTATCCGAACGACTACAAGGAAGCGACGAAGAATTTCCGCATCCGCGGCTGGCAGTGGTGGCGCCAGGCGATTCTGCCGGGCATTTTCCCGTACTACGTGACGGGCGCGATCACCGCATCGGGCGGCGCGTGGAACGCGAGCATCGTGTCCGAGTTCGTGCAGTGGGGCGACACGAAGGTCGTCGCGCACGGTCTTGGCTCGTATATCGCGCAAACGACCGCCGCCGGCGATTTCCCGAAGATCATCCTCGGCATCGCCGTGATGTCCCTGTTCGTTACCTTGTTCAACCGCCTGCTGTGGCGTCCGATGTACGCCTATGCGGAATCCCGGCTCCGTCTCGATTGAGAGTAAGCGCGATGCAAAATCCGACCGTTATCAACGCCCCCGTCAAGACGTCCCAGCCGCTGCAGCCGCCCCGGCTCGGCGAGGAAATCCTGCGCGTCGAGCACGTGAACCGCGGCTTCAACAAGACGCAGGGCGAGCTGCTCGTGCTCGACGACGCGAATCTGTCGCTGCGAGAAGGCGAGATCGTCGGCCTGCTCGGCCGATCGGGCTCGGGCAAGTCGACGCTGCTGCGCATCATCGCCGGCCTGAT
>NZ_LPJG01000022.1:0-1025 GCF_001532755.1 Burkholderia sp. MSMB2157WGS
CCTCACTGCGTCAGCACGACGCCGCTGGCCGGCGACCACGACACGAACACGTCGTCGTTCCATGCCGGCGCGCCGTCGTTCATCAGGTGCGAGCTCGACAGGTTCGACACCACCGTCTTGCCGCTCGGCAGACGCACGTGGTACAGCGAATAGCTGCCCATGTACGCGATGTCGGTGACGACGCCGCGCGCCCAGTTGTGCTTCGAGCCCGGCTTCTCGCGCGACACGTGCACGCGCTCCGGGCGCACCGAGATACCGACCGGCATCCCGAGCGGGCCGGTCACGCCGTGGCTCACGTACATGCGGGCTTCGAGGTCGTCGCTTTCGACGAAGATGTGATCGGGCTCGTCCTCGACGACGCGCCCCTCGAACAGGTTGGTCGAGCCGATGAATTCGGCCGAGAAGCGGCTGTTCGGGTATTCGTAGACTTCGCCGGGCGAGCCGATCTGCACGATCTTGCCTTCGCTCATCACCGCGAGGCGGCTCGCCATCGTCATCGCCTCTTCCTGATCGTGCGTGACCATCACGCAGGTCACGTCGACCTTCTCGATGATGTTCACGAGTTCGAGCTGGGTCTTCTGGCGAATCTTCTTGTCGAGCGCGGACATCGGCTCGTCGAGCAGCAGCAGCTTCGGGCGCTTCACCAGCGAGCGGGCCAGCGCGACGCGCTGCTGCTGGCCGCCCGACAGCTGATGCGGTTTGCGCTGCGCGTACTTGCTCATCTGCACGAGCGCGAGCGCGTCGGCCACGCGCTCCCTGATCTCGTGCTTCGGCGTGCCTTCCTGCTTCAGGCCGAACGCGACGTTCGATTCGACCGTCATGTGCGGGAACAGCGCGTACGACTGGAACATCATGTTGACGGGGCGGCGGTACGGCGGCAGCGACGCGAGGTCCTCGCCGTCGACGAAGATCTTGCCGGAGGTGGCCGTCTCCAGCCCGGCGAGCATGCGCAGCAGCGTGGACTTGCCGCAGCCCGAGCTGCCGAGCAGCGCGAACAGCTCGTTCTTCGCGATCGTCAGGTTCAC
>NZ_LPJG01000023.1:0-1272 GCF_001532755.1 Burkholderia sp. MSMB2157WGS
CCCGTTGCGCAGCGTGCCTTCGCCTTGCAGGTTCGCGCCCGCGCCGACGTAGACGAGGTTCGCATAGCCGCAGATCGCGCCGCCGACCAGCAGCCACGTCGGGCAGCGGAACGGCCGATCCCAGTTGCCGCGATCCATCCGGTGAATCCAGCCGGACTGAAGATTCAGGAATACGAACAGCATGTAGCAGACGTTCGAGATCGACAGCACCGTCATGTAGTCCGACATCATCAGCAGCACGAGGTTGAAGCCGAGGTCGGTCCACATCGCGCGCGTCGGCGAGCCGTGCTCGTTCACGTGCGACAGGTACTTCGGCAGCCAGCCGTCGACCGACGCCTGGTACAGCGTGCGCGACGAGCCCATCATCGACGTCATCACGATCAGCAGGATCGACAGCATGAGCATCACGACCACCGCATTCGCGACCCACGCGCCGCCGCCGACGATCTTCGCCATCGCGGCCGCGACGCCGGTGCCGTTGCCGATCGCCGGATCGAGCATCGCCTGCGTGCCGAGCGCGCCCTGGAACGCCATCGGCACGAGCGTCATCACGATCAGACACAGCGCACCCGACCAGAAGATCGCCTTGGCGGTGTCGCGCCGCGGATCGCGGAATTCGCGCGTATAGCAGACGGCCGTCTCGAAACCGTACGACGCCCACCCGGCCATGAACATCGCGCCGAGCGCCATCGCCACGCCCTGCCCGTTCCACGAGCCGAAGGACGCGGCCGTGAGGTTGCCTTGTGCATCGTGACCGAGCGGCAACAGCGGCAGCAGGTTCGACATCGGCACGTCGCCGGTGACGAACGGCACGATGCCGACGATCAAAAGCGGGGTGAGCGATGCAATGCCGAGAATGCGCTGCGTGCGTGCAGCCTTCGACGCGCCGCTGTGCTGAAGCTTGAACGTGATGAGGAGCAGAATCGTCGCGATGATGAACGTCGCGTTGATCCGCAGCGAAAGCCCCGGCTTGATGAAACCGAGATCCGCGATCTTGAGCTGCCAGTGCAGCACCGCCGCATCGGCGGGAAAGAGACTCGTGAGCGCATAGCTCGCCGCGAGGCCGCAGCCCAGCGCGAGCATCGGCGACCACGCGAGCCAGTTGCACCACACGGAAACCGGGGCAATCAGTTTGCTGTAGCGAACCCAGCCGATCGCGCCGTACACGGACGCGCCGCCCGATTTATGAGGAAACAGCCCCGATATTTCCGCATAAGTCGCGCTTTGAATCAGGCCCATCGTGATCGCGGCGATCCAGATCGCCCACGCGGG
>NZ_LPJG01000024.1:0-665 GCF_001532755.1 Burkholderia sp. MSMB2157WGS
TCGCCGTCGAAACGGATCTGCTCGTCGAGCCAGCGCTCGAGCCATTCCGGATCCGGCAAGCGCGACTGCACCGTGTCGCGCGGGAACAGCGCCTGGTTCACGTGCAGGTTGGTCGGGTGCAGCGGCTTCTCGGTGCGGCGCGCCGACGCCATCAGCACGCCGATCTTCGCGAATGCGGCACGCGCGACGTCGCCGCAGTTGTTCAGCGCCTTCTTCATGTAGCGCAGGTACGCGCCGCCATGCCGTGCCTCATCGCGCGAAATCGTTTCGTAGATCTGCTTGATGACGGGCTCGGTGTGCCAGTCGGCCGCGCACCGATACCAGTGGTTCAGGCGGATCTCGCCGCAGAAGTGCAGCATCAGCGTCTCGAGCGGCGGCGCCGGATCGAACTGGAAGCGCACCGCGTGCAGTTCCTCTTCGGTCGGCACCATCTCCGGCTTGAAGCGGCGCAGGTATTCCATCAGCACGAGCGAATGCTTCTGCTCCTCGAAGAACCACACGCTCATGAACGCGGAAAAGTCGCTGTCGTGCTGGTTGTCGCGCAGGAACATTTCCGTCGCGGGCAGCGCCGACCATTCGGTGATCGCGTTCATCTTGATCGTCTTCGCCTGCTCGTCGGTGAGCAGCGAAGCGTCGAACCTGTCCCACGGAATGTCCTTCTCCAT